>JBOGJO010000029.1:0-17562 GCA_050747885.1 Thermoanaerobaculia bacterium | reverse complement strand
GTCCTGGGCGGCAAAGATTCCCGAAGACTGGAGGTCCCGGTCGTAAGTTTCCGCCCAGAGCTGCGCGCCCGTCGAAGCATCGACGAGCCGCGCGCTCACGCGCATGGCGAATCCCGCCTTGCGCACGCTTCCCGCGAGAACGTAGCGGGCGCCGATCTCGTTACCCAGGGTCCGCTCGTCCCCGGCCTGTCCCTTGAGCCGGTCCGCCGAGTCTTTCGCGATGACCGAGAGGTACCGGAACCGCGAGAGCCCGGTGGTGATGTTCTCCGCGAGCCCGTCGGCGAAAGACGCGGCCTCCGCATCGGCACCGGAGATCTTGAACGGGAGAACGGCGACCCGGAGATCATCGGTTCTCACTGCCGGGCCCGGCTGACTTCCGGAGGCCGCGCGCGCGACTCGCGGACCCGGGGAAACGGGCGGGACCACCGAAGTCTCGTTCTGCAAATCGCGCAGCTCGTTGAAGACGTCGCGGGAGGTCTGATAGCGGTCGCGGGGATTCTTCTCCAGGCAGCGGCGAAGAATTCTCCCCACATGCGGCGGAAGATCCGCGCGGATCTCCGTGACCGAAGTGGGCTTGTCCCGCAAGATCGACGAGATGAGATCGACGGCCGAGGCACCCGTGAACGGCCGGTCGCCGGTCAGCATTTCGTACAGCACGACGCCCAGGGAAAAGACGTCGGACCGGGCGTCGATCTTTCCGCCGCGAGCCTGTTCGGGCGACATGTACGCGACGGTCCCGAAGACCTTTCCTTCCCCGGTCACGAGCGCCCGGCTCTCCGTCGGCATGTCGGTCGCGTTCGGGTCGGAGTCCGGCTCGGCGATCTTCGCGAGGCCGAAGTCGAGCACTTTGACGCGCCCTTCGCCGGTGATCATGATGTTGCCGGGCTTCAAATCGCGGTGGACGATGCCCCGCTCGTGAGCGGCGGACAGCGCGTCGGCCAGCGGCGCAGCGATCTCGAAGAACCGGGCAAGGGAAAGGCCGCCGGAGGGAATTGCGAGATCGAGGGTCTTCCCCTCGACAAGCTCCATGGCGAGAAACTGGATGCCTTCCGCTTCCTCGACCGCGTAGATCGTGACGATATTGGGGTGGTTGACCGCGGCAAGCGAGCGCGCCTCCCGCTCGAACCGGGCGAGGAGCTCGGGATTTCCGGCAACCTGCTCCGGGAGAACCTTGATGGCAACATCTCGTCGGAGCCTCGAATCCCGCGCCCGGTAAACCTCCCCCATCCCGCCCGCGCCGAGAGGCGACAGGATTTCGTACGGTCCGAATCGTGTTCCGCTGGCAAGGCTCATTCGACGATCCCTGTTCGCCGAAGCCTCGGCGACGGCGGATCGTAGGGACCGAGCTTCGTACCCGCCGCCCGCGCCATTCGGCTACTTTCCTGCGTTCCTCTCCATCATCCAGATCTCGGAACGCGAAAAGTTCGTGATCACGTAGAGGCTGCGCCCGTCCGGAGACAGGTCGAATTCGCCTGCGAGCGAAACTTCCGATGGAAAGCGGTGCAGGACTTTTCGAGCCTTCGTCTTGCGGTCATAGAGGAGAATTGCGGAACCGGAACCGGACGCGCCGCCCGAAGGCTCCGACAGATTCGATACTCCGTAGATCAGCAGATCGTCGGAGACCCAAACGCCATCAATGCCCCCCGGACCGGCGATGGTTTCAAGAGATCCCGTCTCCGGCGAGTAAATCGCGGTGCCCTGGACTCCCTCCAGGAGAAGAAGACGGCCGTCGGGCGACCACCCCAGGGGAAAATCGAAGGCTCCTTCGGGTGGAAGCGGACCTTTTAGGGTCTCGGGAACATACTGGCCGTCCGGTTGCCGTCGCAGAACGGCGATCCGGCTCGTCATCCCCTTCTCGATCAGAGTGGCCACGCGCTCCCCTCCCGGCGTGGGAATGGCCGCCACGATCTCACCCATCGACGGCGGCGTGAGGACCTTCGCCTCGCCTCCGTCCGCACCGATTTCCCAGAGCTGGTACGGGCCGCCGCGCGTCGAGTAGAAGAGAATCCGTTTGCCCCCGTCGATCCAGCGCGGCTGCCGATTCTTGAATTCGTCGTCGGTGAGCTGCGCCAGACCGCCGCCGCCGGTGTCGCACGTGTAGAGGACCTCATGGGTGACGCCCGACTCGACCAGAAGCCTCCGGCCGTCCGGCGAGACCGCGACATAGGACGTGACCGGAAGGCCCGAAAGAATCATGCTCGGCGTTTCGGTGAGCTCGCGACGGGCGCGATCGAAGGCGAACCGCTGGATTCCGTAGTTCGTGGAATCGACTTCGAACGCAATGCGGCTGCCGTCGCGAGAGAGCGTGAACGGCCCCGCGGAGCCGGCGGGAACAGAAACGCGCCGCGGGTCCGACGTCGCCTTGCCCGTCACCTCATCGACGCCGATTCGATAGAGGTCGAGCGTCCCCGCCCGGTCGCTGCCGAAATAGATCGATCGCCCGTCGGGGGCCCAGACCGGCGCCCAGTCGAGCGGTTTGTCGTTCGTCAGGCGAACCGGCTTTGGGTTTTCCGCCGTCATGTCGAGGGTGAACAGGTCGCGTTGCGAACCGGTCCCCATCAGCCCGAAAAACGCGATCCGGCGGCCGTGGGGCGACCAGGTCGGCGCCACCGCATTCTTGAAGACGTTCGCATCCTCAGTCGCGCGGCCGTCGAAGACCTTTCGCTTCTTCCCCGTCTGAACTTCGACGGTCAGAACGTCGCCCGGCGTTCCGAGATGGTAAGGATCCAGCTGATCGACGGTCGTGTAGACGAGCAAAGAGCCGTCGGGGGACCAGGAAGGCGCATACCCCTCGTCGACGACCCGATGAACCGATTCTCCCGTCGCGCCCATCACGTAGATCCCGCCGCCGTCCCGATCGGAGCGGAACGCCACATGCGCTCCGTCGGGAGAAAATGCCGGCTCGGTGTTGTCGAAGCCGCTGCCGGCGGTGAGATCGACCGCATTCTGGCCCCCGACCCGCTGAAGAAAGATGTCCTGCTCCTTTCCCTCTCGCCGGACGGAAAGGAACTGCGCGCCGTCGGGAGACAGCGACGGGAGACCGGCGGATCTGCCGAATGTGAGTTGCTGAAAGCGCCAACCCTCCTCTCCGCCGGCGCCCGGCGCCTGACGTCGCCCGGCGAAATAGGCGGCCGCCGCGAAAACGAGGGCCGCGGCCGGCCAGAGCAACGCGCGCCATCGCACTCTTGGCGCCGGGGTCCGCGGGACCGCAGTTCCGGAAGCCGACGAAGCGCCGCCCGCCTCCGCAATCGCGAAAGAAAGGTCGCGCGCCGACTGGAACCTCTGCTCGGGCTTCTTTTCGAGACAGCGGCGAACGATGTGGTCGAGCGATGTCGAGATCCGGCCCCCGGACTCCGAGATCTCTTCCGGCTCTTCCCGAAGGATCGCCGTCATCGATTCGGCCGCCGTTTCGCGGCCGAACGCGCGCCGACCGGTGAGCATCTCGTAGAGGACCGCTCCGAGAGAAAAAATGTCGCTGCGGGCGTCCGCGGGCTTTCCCCGCACCTGCTCCGGGGACATGTAGCCGACCGTTCCGAGGATCGCTCCCGGCTCGGTCGCCACGGCGGCGGTGGGAGAGAGAGAGTCCGATGCCTGGGCGAAGGGCGTGAGGCGCGCGAGGCCGAAATCGAGAATTTTGACGCGCCCGTCGCGGGTCAAAAAGAGATTCTCGGGCTTCAGGTCACGGTGGACGACTCCCTTTTCATGCGCCGCCGCGAGTCCGTCGGCCGTCTGCCGCGCGTAGTCGGCCGCTTTGCGCGCCGGAATTCTCCCTTCATTGATTTCTTCGCGAAGCGTCTGCCCTTCGAGGAGCTCCATGACGGCATACGAGACGCCGGCCTCCTGCCCGGCGTCGTGGAGGGCGAGGATGTTCGGGTGCGAGAGGCCGGCGACCGCCCGCGCCTCGCGCTCGAAACGCGCCATCGCCTCGGGATCGTCCGCGAAACGTTCCGGCAGCACTTTGATCGCAACCTCCCGGCCGAGGCGCGAGTCCCGGGCACGGTACACCTCGCCCATCCCGCCCGCCCCGAGAGGCGACAGGATTTCATAGGGTCCGAGGCGCGCGCCCGCAGAAAGTGCCATGAAGATTGGTGCCGATCATATTCCAAAGGCGCGTTTTTCCGTTCCCGGCGATGCTACGCTTTCGCCGTGCTCGCTCTTCTCGTGGCGCTCCTCGCGGGAAGCCCTCCCAACCCGCCGCAGTCGCGCGTCGGCGTGCTCGGCTTCGCGCGCGACGCTCCGGACCGCGTGTTGATCGCGTCGAACGAAACGGGAACGTTTCAGCTCTCTTCCTTCGACCCGAAATCCGGCCAGATGCGCCGGCTCACGCAGACGGCAGCGGGAAAGGCGTCGGGAACGATTTCTCCGGACGGACGGTGGGTGTACTACCTGCGCGACGAGGGCGGCTCGGAAGTGGGTAAGTACGTCCGAGTGCCCTTCGAGGGAGGAAGGGCCGAAGAGATCGATGCGGCTTCCTCCCCGGCCTCGGGCCTCGGTATCGCGGTGGAGACGCAGGGTCGATTTCTCGTGGAAGGGCTCTCCGACGCGGACGGATTTCGATATCGCCGCCTGGAGGACGGGAAACCCCCGGTCACGCTCTACCGGTCGCCCCACGAGGCGTACGGGCCGGCGCTATCGGCCGACGGGCGTTTTCTCGCAATCGTCGAAACGGAAAGGAAGAACGACCGCCACTACGCGACCTTGATTCTCGACGCGCGGACGGGAGAGCGTGTGGCCGAGATGTGGGATGGCGACGGATTCTCGGTCACGCACGGGCCGTGGTCCCCGCGAGACGGAGACGAGAGAATCGTCCTCCATTCGGACAAGAGCGGCTTTTTCCGGCCGGAGATCTACGACGTCGGGAATCGGACGCGAACAATCCTGCCAGTCGAGGTCCCGGGCGACGTGACCGGCGAAGACTGGTCTCACCGGGCGGACGGCGTTCTGCTCCGACAGCATCACTCCGGCCGGGACGCGCTCTTTCAATTCGACCTCGCGCGACAAAGAAGTTCGGCCGTGAAGACACCCGCCGGAAACATCGCGGCCTGCTGGATTCGGCCGGACGGGAAGGTCTGGGCGCAGTTTCAGAGCTCGACGGAATCGCCGCGGCTGCTCGAGATCGATCCGGCCTCGGGAACGTCCCGGACTCTGGTCGCGAGCCGCGAACCGCGCGGAGGAGCCCCGCTCGAGCTTGTGATGCTCGCGGGAGCGCGCGGCGACGCCGTCTCGGCCTACCTGGCCGTGCCGCACCGGTCCCGCGCGAACGGCGCGGGGATCGTCTGGATCCATGGCGGCCCTCACTCCGAGGTCACGGACGCGAGCGCGCCGCTCTTTCAGGCCTACGTGGACGCGGGATTCGCGGTCCTCGCGCCGAACTACCACGGCTCGTCAGGAGCGGGCCGCGAGTTCGCCAGTTCGATCGAGGGAAACCCGATGTCGCTCGAGCTCGAAGACTTCGCGGCCGCGCGACGATTTCTGATCGACCTCGGCTTTGCTCCGACCGGGCGGGTTTTTGCCGTCGGCTGGTCGTACGGTGGGTTTGCCGTTCTCTCCTGCCTGACGCGCCAGCCCGGCGATTGGGCGGGGGGATCCGCGGGAGCGGCCGTGGCGGACTGGAAGATGCAGTTCGAGGACGCGCGCGGCCCCCTGCGCGGTTGGACCGTTTCCCTGTTTGGCGGCGGCCCGGCCCAGAAGCCGGACCTCTACCGCGACCGGTCGCCGATCGAGAGGGCCGGCGCAATTCGAGCGCCGCTCGTCATCTTTCAGGGACGGAAGGACAGCCGAACGTCCGCGCGGCAGATCGCGGCGTTTCTCCGAAAACTCGACGAAGAGAAGAAGCCCTATGAGATTCACTGGTACGACACCGGCCACAATCCGCTGGATTCCGGCGAGCAGGCCGATCACGTGCTCAAGACAATCGAGTTCTTCCGAAAGATCATGGGTTCGCATTCCGAGCGCCGCCGGTAGTCGCGAGTGCGGAAATCGGCCCTTGTCTGAGCTGCTGTTCTTCTGAGCGAAGCTCTAGGCGAACTCCAGGAAGTGCGGTTACAGGGAAAGCCGGTTGCCGCGAGTTGCGATTTCCGAACGAGCGATCTACCGGCGGTGCTCGGTGCCTACTTCGGCTCCTGCGCCGTGAGCGTCACCGTCGTCACGCCGTTGGCCGGGTTCGCGACCATCGTGAGGGAGCGCTTCTCGTCCGGAGCCTGCAGCAGCAGGACTTTTCCCCCGCCGCTCGACATCTCCATTTTGATGTTCCAGCGGGAAAACTTCGACTTGTAGAACGCGGCGACCTTCTCCGGAACGTCCGGCGTCAGGAAGGTGACCATGTGGCCCGAATTCCCGGATTGAGAGGCGGAGACGGCGCTCGCGAGCCTGGACCCGGGATAGATCGGAACGTCCTTCGGAAAGTCCTCCGGCAGCGTTACGCCCTCTCCGCTCACCACCACCGAGCCGTCGGCCCCCTTGACCTTGACGTTCTTTCCGTTCGAGCTGTACTGGACCTCCTCGCCATGAGGACCGACGTATTCGCGATTGCGGCACGAAAAAACCGAGAGAAGAACCGCGGCGGCGAGCGAGAGCCTCTTCATCATTCGGATTTTATCGCGCGAACGGCCTTTGCGAACTCCGGGACAAAGGGAAAGAGATCCGCCACGACCCCGTAAGTCGCGACCTTGAAGATCGGCGCGTCGGCATCCTTGTTGATGGCCACGATCACCTTCGACGTTCCCATTCCCGCCAGGTGCTGGATCGCGCCCGAGATGCCGATGGCGACGTAGAGGGACGGGGAAACCACCTTGCCGGTCTGGCCGACCTGGTACTGGTGATCGATCCACCCGGCATCGACGACCGCCCGGGACGCGCCGAGGGTCGCTCCGGAGCCCATCGCGTCGACGACGTCGCGAATGATCGGCCAGTTCTCCGGCCCTTTGATGCCGCGGCCGCCTGAAACGACGATGTCCGCCTCCGTCACGTCGAGCTCTTTTCCTCCCGAGGCCTCGATTCCCGTCACCTTCGCGCGAATCTCGAGGACGCCCAGGTCGAGGGGCTCGACTCGGGTCTCGGACACCGAAGTCCTCGGCTCGGCCGGGAACACGTTGGGCCGGGTCGTCGCGATCTGGAGGGGAGAGGCTCCGCAATCCACCGTCGCGCGGGCCTTGCCCGAATAGACCGGCCGCACGCCGACGAGGCGATCCTCTTCCCGTCGAAGCTCCATCACGTCGGCGAGAACGCCCGAAGAGTTTCGGGCGGCGAATCGCGGGGCGATGTCCCGCCCCATCGAGGTCGCCGCAATCAGCACGGCGTCGGGAGATTCCTTCTCCTTCGCCGCCTGAAGCGCCCCGACGTAGCCGCGGTTCGAATACAGGGAAAGCTCGTCGCGGTCGGCGACGTACACGACCGAGGCTCCGTACGCTCCCAACTCCTTCGCGACGCCGGCGATCCCCTTGCCGGCAATCACCGCGGAAACCGATCCGCCGGCGAGCTTCGACGCGAGCGACAGGGCCTCCAGCGAAGCCTTTCGGATCTTGCCCTCGCGCTGCTCGATGAAAACGAGGAACTTCATTGGCGTCCCTTCGGACATCAGATCACCTTTGCTTCTTCGCGCAGCAGGCGGGCGAGCTCCCGCGCCGCTCCGGCGGGGTCCGCGGCCGCGCCCTCCGCAGAGGCCTTTGGGTCGCCTCCCGGAACGAAGTGGCACGGCTTCGGAGGAGGGGGAAGCTCGAGCTTCAGCGTCCGGCACGTCGAGTCGCCGGGAGAAAACGACTTTTCGCGAATCGGCTTCTTCTTCGCCGCCATGATTCCCTTGAGCGAGGCGTAGCGCGGCTCGTTCAGCCCCTTCTGCGCGGTCAGGATGCAGGGCGTCGGCGACTCCACGTGCTCATGCGCGCCCTCGATCTCGCGGTCGCAGGACACGCCCCCTTCACCGGCCGCGAATTTCACGATGTTGCCGACGTGCGGAAATCCGAGGATTTCGGCGACCATCGGTCCGACGAGCGACTCGTCTCCCCCCACGCCCTTCTGGCCGAACCAGATCAGGTCGTAGTTTCCTTCCCGGGCCGTTTCGGCGAGCGCCCGCGCGGTCGACAGCGCGTCGAGCTCGGCGCCCTTCGAATCGATCCAGACCCCGTCGTCAGCGCCTCGGGCGAGGCATTCGCGGATGCCGGTTTTCGCGCGCTCCGGACCGAGGGAGACAACCGTCACCGCGCCGCTCCCCTTCGACTCCTTTGTCTTGAGCGCTTCTTCCAGCGCGTATTCGTCGTACGGCGACACGATCCATTTCACGTCGCTCTCGTCGATCGACCGGCCCTCGGCCGCGATCTTGATCTTCGTCTCCGTGTCGGGAACGTACGCAATGCAAACGATGGAGTTCATTCTCGCCTCAGATCCGGCGCCGCGAACGCCTGTCAGGGTTTCTTCAGCAACAGGCAGCCGTTCGTGCCGCCGAAGCCAAAGGAGTTCGTGAGCGCGTAGCGCACATCCATTTCGCGCGCGACGTTGGGAACATAGTCGAGATCGCACTCGGGGTCGGGCTCCTCGTAGTTGATCGTCGGGGGAATGACGCCGTGCTTGACGGAAAGCGCCAGGATCCCCATCTCCAGGCCGCCGGCCGCGCCGAGGAGGTGCCCGGTCATCGATTTCGTGGACGAGATCGCGACCTTCTTCGCCCGATCGCCGAACACGCGCTTGACGGCGATCGTTTCGACCTTGTCGCCGAGGGGCGTGGACGTGCCGTGCGCGTTGATGTAGTCGATGTCTTCCGGGCGAACCTGCGCGTCGTTCATGGTGTTCGTCATGACCCGGGCGGGGCCGTCGCCGTCTTCCGACGGCGCCGAGATGTGGTACGCATCGCCCGACATGCCGTAGCCGACGAGCTCCGCGTAAATGTCGGCGCTTCGTCTCTTCGCGGATTCCCACTCTTCCAGAATGACGATCCCCGCCCCCTCGCCGATGACGAAGCCGTCGCGCCCGCGGTCCCACGGACGGGATGCGCGCTCCGGCTCGTCGTTGCGGGTCGAAAGGGCGCGCATCGCCGCGAAGCCTCCCACGGCAAGCTGCGTGATGACGGCCTCCGCTCCCCCGGTAATGGCGGCGTCCGCGTCGCCGTACTGGATCATCCGGTACGCCTCGCCGATCGCGTGAGCCCCGGTCGTGCAGGCGGTGACGGTCGCGAGATTCGGCCCCTTCGCGCCGTACTTGATCGAAACTTGCCCCGACGTCATGTTCGCGATCAGGCCCGGAATGAAGAAAGGCGAGAACCTGTCGGGACCGCCCTCCCACACGCGGCGGTGCTGGCTCTCGATCAGGGGCAACCCCCCGATCCCGGAACCGATGACGACAGCGACCCTCTCCGCGTTCTCCGGCGTCACCCGGAATCCCGAGTCTTCCATCGCGAAGTGGGTCGCCCCCATTCCGTAATGGATGAAGGTGTCCATCTTCTTGATCTCTTTTTTCGCAACGTAGAGGGAGGGGTCGAATCCCTTGACCTCGCCGGCGATCTTCACGGGATACTGCGAGGCGTCAAACCGCGTGATAGGCCCGACGCCGGAACGTCCCGCCTTCAGGGCCTCCCAATTTTCGCGCGTGCCGATCCCGAGCGGGGAAACCAGGCCCACTCCGGTGAGGGCCACGCGGCGTGAGGGACCGAGACGAGGCACTCGTCAGCTCTTCTGCGCGTGCTTTTCGATGTAGTCGTACGCGTCCTTGACCTTCTGGATCTTTTCGGCGTCTTCGTCGGGGATCTGGATGTTGAATTCCTCTTCAAAGGCCATCACGAGCTCGACCGTGTCGAGCGAGTCCGCGCCGAGGTCGTCCACAAAGGAAGCCTCCGGCGTCACCTGGGCCGCATCGACCCCCAGCTGCTCGACGATCTTGCTCTTGACCCGATCCTGAATGCTGTCCGCCATCGCTCCTCCTCGTTAAGAGTCTTCCGAATGGCGCGTGCCTCGGAAACCCGCGTATTCTACATGAGCCGTGAAGGCGTGCAAATCGAAGCAATTGCAAGGGAGTGCTTCAGCCGGGTACTCATTTGCTCGGGAATCGGAACTCGGCTGCCCGGCCAAAGGGTCTCGCTCGTCTTCGGGCGCTCGTTAGCCCCTGAGCGTGCCTTCGGTGCCTCCCTCGAGGAGACGCAGCGCGCCTGTCCGTGGCATCGGGTCCGTGCGCGCTCCTCGGGCGGATTTTTTCGCGATGAATCTCATCGTGATGGGTACAGCGAAGACCCGCGAAAAAATCTACGCTCCTCTCGGGAAGGCACCGAAGGCCCGCTCCACGCCCCCGCGCCCTCGGCTTCGCTCAGGGAAGGGGCCCCACCACCCCACGAGCTAAGCCCGGGAGCGGCGTTGCTTCCTTCGGCGCGACGGCGGCTGTCGCGGGTGCGAGTCGGGTGGGTGGCGCGGGGCGAGACCCCTTTTGCCGCTCGCGACGCCGGTGTAGCAAAGTCCTCAGGCTTGCGGCGAGCGGAAAAGTGGGTCGAGTCCCGTGACAGGACCCCGCCGACTCGCGCAGGCCCTGGACGCGTACACGGCGGCTACCCCCCCTCACCCGCCGTTTCGCGGCGCCCTCTCGCGTTGACCCGGCTCCTGAAGGCTGCCCGCCGGGAGAGGGAATTTGGATCTCAGCTCTTGTGCCCGGGCCGATCGAGCTACATGTACAGGCCGCCGGACACGTTCAGTACGTGGCCGGTGACGTACGACGCTTCGTCGGACGCGAGAAACGCGACGGCCGCGGCGATGTCGTCCGGCGCGCCGAGCCTCTGAAGCGGGATCTGGGATTCGAGGGCCTGCTTCGCCGCATCGGTCATCTTCTCGGTCATTGACGTCGCGATGTAGCCGGGCGCCACGGCGTTGACGGTGATGTTGCGGGATCCGACCTCGCGAGCCAGCGATTTCGTGAGCCCCACGAGCCCGGCTTTCGCGGAAGCGTAGTTCGCCTGTCCGGCGTTGCCCATGAGGCCGACGACCGAGGTGACGTTGATGATCCGCCCGAAGCGGTTGCGCACCATGGCTTTGACAGCCGCCTGCGAAAGGAGAAACGCCCCGGTGAGGTTGGTCGCCAGAACGCGGTCCCAGGAGTCCTTGCCCATCCGCAGGATCAGGTTGTCCTCCGTGATGCCGGCATTGTTGACGAGCACGTCGAGCCGTCCGTGCTTTTCGAGGACAGACTTGATCCCGGCGGCAATCGAGTCCGAGTTGGCAACGTCGAGCGTGAGGGCTTCTGCGGTCCCGCTCTCGCCGGCGATCCGCGCGACGAGCGCCGCGAGCTTCTCCGCGGACCGCGCGGCACAGATCGTCGTCGCCCCTTCACGCGCGAAGCGGGAGGCGATCGCCTCGCCGATCCCCTGCGAGGCGCCCGTGACGAGCGCGATCTTCCCTTTCAAACGCATGGGCCCTCCGATGAGCCGGGAGCTTATCGCAAGACTCGCTCGACCTGGATCACCTCGTAGCCCCTATGGCTGCGGGACTCGGCACTCGTCCGCTGGCACGGCGCGGTCGACCGTGGTGGAATCCCTCCGCCGCGCCTCGAACGTTCGCCGCGACAGCTCTCCTTTCAACTGAAACGCTGGTTCTTCCTGCGGCTCACTCATGGCCTGCGGACGAGCGCTCTGCGCCCCGCAGCCGAGCCCCGATGAAGCGGCTTCCCGGGTCTCGCTCATGGTGTGGGGCCAACGCGCCGGCAGTTCTCCGCGAAGGGCGGGTGGCACGGGGCGAGCTCCCTTTTGCCGCTCGCGGCGAGCCGATGCCGGTAAGGCATCCGGAACGTTGTGGAGCGAGTCCCGTGACAGGACCCGTCCTGCGAAGGGTTGACGAGCCGGCGCCGGGGTCGAGCCGCGAAGTCCGAGCGAGCGCTCTGTTATCATCTCGCCTCGCGATGTCGAACGCTTCCCCGCCCCAGTTGAGCTCTTTCATCGCGGGCCGCTTCGAGCCGTCGGCCGGCCCGTTCCACGACGATCTCAACCCCTCGGACCGCTCGGACGTAATCGCGCGCGTGCCCGCGGGGGTCGCGGACGACGCCGCGCGGGCGGCGGGCGCCGCTGCCGACGCGCACGAAAGCTGGCGTGACCGGACGGGGCCCCAGCGCGCGGAAGCCCTCTCGCGGTGGGCCGACGCGATCTTCGCGCGGCGCGACGAGCTGGCCGCGACGATGTCGCGGGAGGTCGGAAAGCCGATCACCGAGGCCCGTGGAGAGGTCGCCCGATGCTCGGCGATCCTGCGCTACTTCGCCGGAGAAGCCGTTCGCCCTTCCGGCGACGTCATCCCCGCGCAATCGCCCGGCGCGCTGCAATACACTCTGCGGGAGCCGCTCGGAGTCGTCGCGCTCGTGACCCCGTGGAATTTTCCGCTCGCCATCCCCCTGTGGAAGGCGGCGCCCGCGCTCGCTTTCGGCAACACGGTCGTCCTGAAACCGGCCGAGGCTTCCTCGAAAGTCGCATCCCTTCTGGCGGAAACGGCGGCCGCGGCGGAGCTCCCCGCGGGTGTCTTCAACGTTCTTCTCGGGTCCGGGTCCGTCGTCGGAAAGGCCCTCCTCCAGAACGAGGCGGTCCGCGCGGTGAGCTTCACGGGATCCGGGGCCGTCGGGTCGGGTGTGGCGGCAGTCGCGGCGGCGCGCAACATCCGATTCCAGACGGAAATGGGCGGAAAGAACGTCGTCATCGTGGCCGAAGACGCAGACCTCGATCTCGCGGCCTCGCTGACGGCCGCCGGGGCGATGCGCTATGCGGGACAGAAATGCACGGCGACGAGTCGCGCGGTCGTCGCTCGGAAGGTCGAGGAAAAGTTTCTCGCGAAGCTTTACGAGAAGATCCAGGCGCTGCCTCTCGGGCCCGTCGACGACCCCGCGGCTGCGGTGGGCCCCCTCATCAACGAGGAAGCGCGCGCGGCGGTTCTCGCGGCCCTCGCGCGCGAGGACCGAGGGAAAGTCCGGGGCGGATCTCTCCCGGACGACGCTCGGTTGCGCCACGGTTTCTACTGCGCGCCCGCCGTCGTCCTTCATCCCGACCCGGAATCCCCCGTCGCGCGGGAAGAGCTGTTCGGGCCGGTCCTCGCGGCGTTCTCGGCCGACGGCCTCGAAGAAGCGATCGAGATCGCGAACCGGACGAGCTACGGGCTGAGCGCGTCGATCTTCACGCGCGACTTGAAGAGCGCGTTCGCGTTCGTTCGAAAGATCCAGGCCGGCCTCGTGCGCGTCAACGGCGACACGACTGGCGTCGATCCCCACGCGCCGTTTGGCGGGATGAAGGGCTCCAGCTCCGGCACTCGCGAGCAGGGACCTTCGGCGCGGGAGTTCTACACGGAGATCAAGACGGTCCAGATCCAGCCATGACCTCCCTGCCCTCCGCGATCCGCGTCGTCGATTCGCACACCGAGGGCGAGCCGACGCGCGTCGTGGTCTCGGGTTGGCCCCAGCCCGAAGGCGCGACGATGGCGCAGCGACGGGCCGACATGAAGGCGCGGTTCGACGCGTATCGCCGCGCGGTGATTTGCGAGCCGCGAGGCCACGAAGCGGTCGTGGGCGCGCTCCTGACGCCCCCGGTCAACGAGGGCTCGATCACGGGAGCGGTCTTCTTCGACAACGCGGCATACCTGGGAATGTGCGGGCACGGGTCGATCGGCGTCGTTCGGACGCTCGAGCACCTCGGCCGCATCAGCCCCGGCCCGGTCGCGATCGACACGCCCGCCGGAACGATCCGGGCGGTTCTCGCCGCCGACGGCTCCGTCGAAATCGAGAACGTTCCCGCGAAGTGCCACGCGCGCTCTGTCGCCGTCGAGGTTCCCGGCCTCGGGACCGTTTCGGGCGACGTCGCGTACGGGGGCAACTGGTTCTTCATCACGGAGGTCACGACCAACCTCAAGCTCTCCAACGTCGAGGAGCTCACAAGGCTGGCGAAAGAGATTTTCGCCGCGCTTCACGCCCGCGGAGTCTCGGGGCCCAACGGCGAGGAGATCGACCATGTCATCCTGCTCGGAAGAGCCGACCGCCCCGATGCCGACGCGAAGAACTTCGTGCTTTGCCCCGGGGCCGAGTACGACCGCTCTCCCTGCGGCACGGGGACCTCGGCCACGATGGCCGTTCTTCACGAAAAGGGAAGGCTCGAGCCCGGATCGAGCTGGC
This sequence comes from Thermoanaerobaculia bacterium, assembly GCA_050747885.1. Lineage (GTDB taxonomy): Bacteria > Acidobacteriota > Thermoanaerobaculia > UBA5066 > DATFVB01 > CAWEYG01. The sequence continues at coordinate 3,459 of JBOGJO010000029.1, read as the reverse complement.
GACAGGAGGGCATCACGGGCAGCGTGTTCACGGGATGGCTCACGCGGCGGGGCGACGAGCTGATTCCGCACATCCGCGGCACGGCGTGGGTCACGGGCGAAGCCACACTCCATTTCGACGCGAGTGACCCGTTCCGCCTGGGAATTCCCCGGACGTGAGCGGGGCTCCCGATGCCGTCGTCATCGGGGCGGGAATCGTCGGGGCCGCCACGGCCGACGCCCTCGCGCGGGAGGGAATGCGCGTGACCGTCCTGGATTCGGGCTTCGCCGCGGGAGGCGCAACGTCGGCGGGAATGGGTCACCTCGTTGCGATGGACGACTCCGCGGCCCAGCTCGCCCTGACGGGCTATTCGAACCGGCTGTGGCGCTCGCTCGCGAAGGATCTGCCTCCCCCGGCCGAATACGACCCGTGCGGAACGCTCTGGATCGCGGAGGACGACGCGCAAATGGAGGCCGTCGAGTCGAAGCGTTCCGCGTATTCGAAGGCGGGCATCGCCGCGGAATCGGTCGGCGCCGGTCAGCTCGCCGAACTCGAACCGAACCTCCGGCCGGGGCTGGCCGGGGCGCTGCGCGTCCCCGGCGATTCCGTTCTCTATCCGCCGGGCGCCGCGCTCGCGCTGCTCGATCGCGCCCGAGGCGGCGGCGCAAGGCTTCGGGAGCATTGTGCCGTGACGTCGGTGACCGAACACGCCGTCACGACGGAGCGTGAGACGATCCGCGCCGACGTAATCGTGAATGCCGCGGGCGCCGAGGCGGCGCGCCTGACTCCCGAGCTTCCGATCGTGCCGCGCAAAGGCCACCTCGTCATCACGGACCGCTTCCCCGGATTCTGCCGGCACCAGATCGTCGAGCTCGGCTACCTGGCCTCCGCCCACACGATGACGGCCGCCTCCGTCGCGTTCAACGTCCAGCCTCGCAAGACCGGGCAGCTCCTCATCGGATCCTCGCGCGAGCTCGTCGGGTGGGATGCGGACGTGAATCCGGCGATCCTGCGGCGCATGCTGTCGCGGGCGGTCGAGTTCCTGCCGCGCCTTGCCCGGCTGAAAGCGATCCGCGCGTGGACGGGGTTTCGGCCCGCGACGCCCGACAAGCTTCCTCTCATCGGCCGCTGGCCGGCCGTGCCGGGCCTGTGGATCGCGGCGGGTCACGAAGGGCTGGGCATCGCGACGTCTCTCGGAACGGCGGCCGTCCTCTCGGACTTGATCCTCGGCCGCGCTCCGGAAATCGACGCCGCACCATTCGACCCGGAGCGCGCATCGGGGCGGGCTCCCGGCGATCGCGCGAGCTGATCCATGAGAAACGCGATCGAGGCCGACATCAACGGTAGGCTCGTTCGAATTCCTCCGGGATCCAACGCGGCAGCCGCGCTCTTGAACGCCGGAGAATCTCGATTCCGCACGTCGGTCTCGGGAGCGCCGCGAGGCCCGCTCTGCGCGATGGGCACCTGTTTCGAGTGCCGCGCGACCATCGACGGCGTCGAACAGACGCGCGCATGCCTCGAATCTCGCGGGGGGAGCTCGGACGTGCCGGACGCCGCCTATGACATCGCGGTCGTCGGCGGGGGACCCGCCGGCATCGCGGCCGCGGTGCGCGCTTCGACGCCCGGAAAGCGAGTCGTCGTCTTCGACTCGAGCGCGGGTCCGGGCGGCCAGATCTGGCGGAACCGATCGCAAGCGTCGCTCCCGCGCCGGGCCCTCGAATGGATCCAGGCGCTCGACTCGTGCGGCGCGGCGGTCATTCGCCGGGCCGAGGTCGTCACCGCGGAAAAAAGCGGCGCCGGCTTCGATCTGACCGTTCAAACGCCCGGTTCGGCTTGCCGGGTCCGGGCGGGACGGCTGATCCTCGCGACGGGAGCGCGGGAACGTTTCCTTCCTTTTCCCGGGTGGACCCTTCCCAACGTCTTCGGGGTCGGCGGCGCGCAGGCGCTCGCGAAATCGGGCGCGTCCTTCGAGGGAAAACGGATCGTGCTCGCGGGCTCGGGCCCGCTGCTGCTCCCCGCCGCGGCGACGCTCGCCCGATGCGGCGCAAAGATCGCGCTCGTCGCGGAACAGGCGCCCGCGGCTCGGATCGTGGGATTCGCGGCGGGCCTGTGGCGGGCTCCGGCGCTGCTCGCGCAGGCCGCGCGATACCGCGCGGCGTTTCGCGGGGCCCGATACGCCGCCGGAACCTGGGTCGTCGAGGCGCGAGGGGATGACCGCGTTTCGGAAGTCATGCTCACCGACGGGCGCCGGCGCTGGGCCGAGCGCTGCGACGTTCTCGCCACCGGTTTCGGACTCGTTCCCAACACCGAGATTGCGCGGCTGCTCGGCTGCCGGATCGGCGCCGAGGGCGTTTCTGTGGACGAAGCTCAGAGGACGTCGGCCGAGAACGTGTATTGCGCCGGAGAGCCGACGGGCATCGGGGGCGTCGAGAGCGCCATCCTCGAGGGCGAGATTGCGGGGCTCTGCGCTGCGGGAAACGAAGACGCGGCAAGGAGCCGGTTTCCCGGGCGCGACCGCTCCCGCCGATACGCGCGTCGGCTCGAGCGGGCGTTTCGTTTGCGCTCGGAGCTGCGCCAGATCGCGACTCACGAGACGATCGTCTGCCGATGCGAGGACGTCGCGTTCGGAGCGTTCCAGGCATCGTGGTCGCAGAGACAGGCGAAGCTCTATACCCGGGCTGGGATGGGGCCTTGCCAGGGGCGGGTGTGCGGTCCGGCCCTCGCGTTTCATTTCGGGTGGGAAACGGATACCGTGCGGGTTCCGGTTTTGCCGGCGTCGATCGAATCGATGCTGGCGGCGTTTGAAGGCGTCGAAAGGGAGGGTCCATGAAGCTCGAGAAAAAGGAATGGCGGGGCGTCTTCCCCGCGATCACGACGCCGTTCCGGGAAGATCTGTCGATCGATTTCGACTTCCTGAAGCTCCACGTCCGCTGGCTGATCGAAAAGGGCTGCCGCGGCGTGGTCGCCCTCGGATCACTCGGCGAATCGGCGACCCTCGCTTTCGACGAAAAGGTCGAAATCCTGAAAGCATGCCGGATGGCCGCCGGCGGCGCTTTCGTCATCGCGGGAATCGCCGGGCTCGCCACGGAGGAATGCGTGCGGCTCGCCCGGGCCGCCGAGTCTGCCGGGTGCGATGGCCTGATGGCGCTTCCCCCGTATGTCTATCGCGGGGACTGGCGGGAGACCGAGGCGCACTACTCGGCGGTCATGGGCGCGACGGCGCTCTCCTGCATGCTGTACAACAACCCGATCGCGTACGGGACGGACGTGACGGCGGAGCAGATGGGCCTCCTGGCCGCCCGGCACGCGAATCTCCATTCCGTCAAGGAATCGAGCGGGGACGTGCGAAGGGTGACGGCCATCCATGAAACGCTCGGAGACCGCCTCGAGGTCTTCATCGGCGTGGACGACGTGATCGTCGAGGGCGTGGCCGCCGGGGCGGTCGGCTGGATCGCGGGCCTCGTCAACGCGTTTCCGTCC
>JBOGJO010000028.1:0-1560 GCA_050747885.1 Thermoanaerobaculia bacterium | reverse complement strand
GCAAGGGCCAGACGGAAGGAATTTTTTGCCTCCTCGGCGGCATTCCGATCGTAGCCGAGAGCCGACCAGACCCGCGAAAGAGCCTCATGGGTGGGCGCGAAATCCGGAGCGGCTCGAATGGCCGCATCCAGAAGCGGCCGCGCGCCGAGGGCATCGTCGGCGCGGAGTTTCCGCAGTCCTTCGGCATAGAGGCGAGCGGCCTCCAGATTCTTCGGGAGCGCGGCCGCGACGCTGGCGGCCTCCGAACGAGAGGTCGCCGCCAGGCCGAGCCCCGTACGAAGCTTGCCGCCCGCCGACGACACGAGCTTGAAGAGATCGTCCTCGCTTCCCGTCTCGGTCACCGCGGCAAGAGTCTCTCCGCTCGCGGCGTTCTGGACCGTCATATCAAATCGGAGCGCGTCGCCGCCCGCAGACGCAATCACGACGTACGACCCCGAAAGGACGAGGTCCGCATCGAGCGTCGTGCGGATCCTCGCGAGAGTCCGTTGGGAAAGCGTCCCCGTCGTCGTCGGATATCGGACGCCTTCCAGACGCGCCACGCCGTCGGCCGGAATCAGCCGGAGGTTCTCGCCGGCGCCGATCTCCGCCGAGATCATTTCGGAAACGGCCGTGGAGAGCCAATCGGATTCCGGCTGTCTCGAAAGGTTCTGAAATCCGAGCACGGCTACGCTGCGCCGACCGGGAAATCCGGCCGTCGAGGCGATGGCCGAGCGGCCTGATCCCCCGGGGCGACTCCTCCGGGAAATCCAAATGAGACTCGCGCCGAATCCGACGACGAGAACCGCGACCGCTCCCACGACCCATCCGATCGGCCGCCGGCCACGGGCGGCCTCGGTTTCCGAAAGAAAGGCGTCATCCCTCGATCGGGACGCGATCGCCGGCGGCGGCTCATCCGCGGGTGGAAGGTCTTCCACCCTTCGGACCGGCGCCACGAATCGGTATCCCACCCTGGGAACGGTTTCGATGTAGTGGTTCTCCCCCTCTGCCTCTCCGATCGCCCTTCGAATGAGCCAGATGTTTTTCGTGAGATTGCCTTCTTCCACCGCCGTTTCGGGCCAGAGAGTCGACATCAATTCGCTCTTGGTCACGACATGGCCGGCGTTCTCGACCAGAAGAAGAAGAGTGTCGAAGACCTTGGGCTGAAGGAGGATCGATTCGCCGTCCTTCAGTAGCCGCCGTTCGGGTCCTTCCAGCCGATACGCGCCAAACTCGAAGAAACCGTTGAGATCACGAGATTTATTCGGGTCGCTCATTTGTAAACCAGAAAAAACCAATCCAGAACCCAGAAGGAATCCCAAGACGAATTATTCCACAAACACCATTCTCGCAGCGGAAAGAGAGCTCGCGATGATGACCTGCCCGAAATGTCGAGCACCGCAGATCGGAAACGAGACGTTCTGCTCGAATTGCGGTACGAGGGTCTTCGGGTCCGGCGGCGGCCCACTCCCGGCGGGTGGCAGACGGCGCCGCGCGAGGGCCGTCGTTCTCTCTTTCGCCGGCCTGCTGCTGCTCCTCGGGCTCCTTGGTTTGGCGGAGGCCTGCTTCAAACAAGCCCGGAAC
>JBOGJO010000027.1:0-9273 GCA_050747885.1 Thermoanaerobaculia bacterium | reverse complement strand
TGAACTCGATGTCCTGCATGTCGCGGAAATTCTTCTCGAGCGCGGCCCGGACTCGGAGGAGCTTTCCATGGACCGAGGGCATCATCTCCTCGAGGGAATCGCCGCGGCCGGTCGCGGAAATCGGGTGGGGCGTGCGAATCCCGGCCACGACGTCCTCGCCCTGGGCGTTGGGAAGGAATTCCCCGTACAGAGCCTTCTCCCCCGTGGCCGGGTTGCGGGTGAACGCCACGCCGGTCGCGCAATCGTCCCCGAGATTCCCGAAGACCATCGCCTGAACCGTCACGGCGGTTCCCCACGTCTCCGGAATGTGATTGAGCTTCCGGTACGCTCGCGCCCGCTCGTTGTCCCACGACTGGAAGACGGCCCCGATCGCGCCCCAGAGCTGTTTCCTCGGGTCTTCCGGAAACCGTTTGCCCTGCTTGCGGATGATCTCGAGATATTTCGTGGAGAGAGCCCGAAGGTCCTGGGCCGAGAGCTCGGCGTCGGTCGCGACCCCGGAGCGTTTGCGCGCCGCGGCGATGGCGTCCTCGAATTTGTGCTTCGGCACCTTCAGGACGACGTCGCCGAACATCGAAATCAAACGGCGGCGGCAGTCGCGGGCGAAACGCTCGCCCGCGGCATGGCCAAAGCCGGCCTTGGCCTCGTGGGTGAGACCGAGATTCAGGATCGTGTCCATCATGCCGGGCATGGAGGCCGGGGCGCCCGAGCGAACCGACACGAGCAGCGGGTTCTCCCGGTCGCCGAAGATCTTCCCGGTGACCCTTTCGAGCCGTGAGAGATGAGCTTCGACTTCGGCCTCGAGACCGGGGGGATACTTTCCGGTTCTCGAATATTTCGCGCAGACCGCCGTCGAGATGACGAAGCCGGGCGGCACGGGAACGCCCATGGCCGTCATCTGGACCAGCCCGTATCCCTTGCCGCCGAGGGTTTCGCGCCCGAGCCGGCGGCCTTCCGTTCCTCCGTCGCCGAAGAAGAAAACCCGCTTTTCTCTGGCTCCGCGTCCGGCTTTTTTCATCACTCGCCGCCCTCACTCCGCGGCCCGGCCGCCGGCAAATTCATTTTTCGACCACGATCTCCGAGATGTCGGCAAACTTCGAGAACTCCTGCTGGATCGACGAAAGCAGCGCATGCCGGTTGATTCGCAGCTCGGGCTCCGGTGCGTTGACGAGCACGTCGTGGAAGAACCGATCGAGGGCCGGCGCGAGCGACGTCATCGCGGCCAGCAGCTCCGTGTAGCGGCAGGAGGCCATCAGGCCCCGAGACGCCGACGCGAGCTGCACGAAATCGGAAGCGAGGTCCTGTTCCGCGGGTTCCCGGTAGAGCGACGCGTCGGGCTCGCCCTGGCCCACCTTCTCGAGGATCTTCCGGATCCGCTTCACGGAAAGGGAAAGCGACCGGAAATCTTCGCGGCGGCGCGCGTCCGCTAGGGCCCGCGCGCGGTCGGCGAGGTCCGCGAAATCCCAGGACCCGCCCGCGAGGACGGAAGAAACCACGTCCGGCGGGAAACCGCGCTTCTCGAAGAGGAAGTGGATCCGGTCCGCCAGGAATTCGAAGAGCCGGCCGAGCGCCTCGTCCACCGGCGAGGTGACCGAAGACCCGTGGAGCCCGAGGGCGGTGCGAAAGACGAGCTTCCAGTCCGCCCTCCACCCTCTCGAGAGGACGATCGAAATGAGCCCCTGCGCCGCGCGACGGAGGCCGTACGGATCCTTGCTGCCCGTGGGGATCAGGCCGATTCCGAAGAAGCCGGCGAGCGTGTCCACGCGGTCCGCCAGCGAGAGAATCGCCCCGGTCTCGGTCCTCGGAGGCTCGTCTTCGGCGGTCACCGGCTTGTACTGGTCGTAGATTCCCTTCCAGATCTCCTCGGCGAAGCCCTCCCTCCGGGCGTACAGACCGCCGACGATCCCCTGAAGGTCTGTGAACTCGCGCACCATCGCCGTGGTGAGGTCGATCTTGGACAGCCTCGTCGCTTCCAGCGCGGTGCGAACGCGCTCAGGGCGCGTCACGAGCGCTCCGATCGCCTCGGAGAGCTCCTGCATCCGGCCCGTTTTCTGGAGGTAGTCGCCGAGCTTTTCGTGAAACGAAAGGCGCGCCAACCGGCCGACCTTCGACGCGAACGGCTCGCGGGTGTCTTCCTCGAAGAAAAACCGGGCGTCGGAGAGGCGGGCGTTCAGGACCCACTCATTGCCCTTCGCGATCAATCCCTTTCGGTCCTGCGCCTGGTCCATGACCGCGAGAAAATGAGAGGTGAGGCCTTCGCGGCCCCGCACCGGCAGGTATTTCTGATGCACACGCATCGTCGTGACGAGGATTTCCTCGGGGAGGTCGAGGAACTTCGGATCGAAGGATCCCGAGACGAGCCCCGGCGATTCCACGAGGTCGGCCAGCGTGGAAACGAGGTCGGCGTCGGCCTCGATCGATCCGCCGAGCCCTTTGGCCAACTCGCGAGCCTTCTCCAGCAGAGCCGCGGCCCGTTCGCCGCCGTCCGGTTCGACGCCGGCGGCGCGCAGCTTCGCGAGATAGTCCGAAAACGATCGAACCTCGATCTCCCCGCCCGGAAAGGCACGATGCCCGAGAGTCCGTGCCCCGGATCGAACGCCGAAGATCTCGAACGGCACGATTTCCTGGCCGAAGAGGGCCACGATCCGATGGAGCGGACGAACGAAAGAATACGCCCCCGCACCCCATCGCATCATTTTCGGGAACGTCATCGACGACACGATTCGGGGAACGATCTCGGCGAGGATTTCCACGGTCGGGCGGCCCGCGATGGACTTCCTCGCGAGCAGCACGTCCCCCTTCGGGCCGCGCACCCGGCGCAGCTCCGTGAGAGCCACTCCCTGGGCCCGGGCGAAGCCCTCCGCCATTTTCGACGGCTTGCCGTCGGCGTCGAAGGCTTTTTCGGCGGGCGGACCCATGACCTCGGCCGTTCGATCCGCCTGACGCGCGGGAAGCCCTTCGACGACGACGATCAGGCGGCGGGGGGTGGCGATCGATTCCAGCGACGAGCCCGGCAGCTCGGCGGCCGCCAGCTCGTCGGAAAACTTTCGGGCGAGGTCCGCGCGCGCCCCGGGAATCGTTCCCGCAGGCATCTCCTCGACGAGCAGTTCGAGAAAGAAGTCCGAGCCCGCGTCGCCCGTCATCGACGGCCGATCACCCGGCCGCGCCGACCGGCTCGGCCGCGCCGAGCGGAAAGCCCTGCTCCTGCCGCGAAGCGAGCGATGCCCGCGCCACCGCGCAGGCGAGGTCTCGAACCCGGCGGATCGCGGTGACGCGCTCGGTCGCCGAGATCGCCCCCCGGGCATCGAGAAGGTTGAACTGATGCGAGCAGACCAGGGCGGCCTCGTAAGCGGGAATCACGAGGCCGGCGGCGAGCGCGAGCTTCGCCTCCCGCTCCGAACGATCGAAGAGGGTCTGGGCCCACTCGGTGTCGGCGATCTCGAAGGCATAACGCGAGAGCTCGACTTCCTCCTGGCGGCGAACCTGCCCGTACGTGAGGCTGTCGTTCCACAGGACGTCGAAAATCGAGCTTGCCTTGCCGAGAAACATCGCGATCCGCTCGACGCCGTACGTGATCTCGGCGGAAATGGGCGCAAGGTCGATGCCACCGGCCTGCTGAAAATACGTGAACTGCGAAATCTCCATCCCGTCCATCAGGACCTGCCATCCGACTCCCCAGGCTCCGAGCGTCGGGGACTCCCAATTGTCCTCCTCGAACCGGATGTCGTGGTCCGCGAGCTCGATGCCGAGCCGCTTGAGGCTGCGCAGATAGACGTCTTGAACGTCCTCCGGAGACGGCTTCAGAACGACCTGATACTGGAAGTATTTGCCGAGGCGAAAGGGGTTTTCACCGTACCGTCCGTCGGCCGGCCTCCGGGACGGTTGGACGTAGGCGCATTTCCACGGCTCGGGCCCCAGCACCCGAAGAAACGTGTCGGGATGCATGGTTCCGGCTCCCATGGGAAGGTCGAAAGGCTGTTGAATCAAACACCCCTCCTCCTCCCAGAAGCTCTGGAGCCCGGAGAGAACTTTTTGCAGGGTGATCACGCTTCAAAATATAGCATGCCGTTCCGCCGCGAAGCTCTCGCGGCGGGCCGCGTCACCAGACCTGCTGAAGCACCCGCTGAGACCGGAGCTCGTGGCCGAGAAAATGGCGGCGGACCCGCCCGAGCACGTCACCGATCTCCGGGAGCGCCTGAAAATCGACCGCGAGGGAATCGAGCGGACGGGAGAGAATCGACGAAATCCCCTCCGACGCGGCGCGGGAAAGTTTTTTCGATCCGGCTCGCGCGCATTCCCGACCCAGGAAGCCGGGAAGGGACTCCTCGAAAAAGAACGGAGACTCGAGGCCGGTCCGGCCGCAAACCGCGCACGCGGAAGGCGAGGGCAACACGCCCGAGAGGCGCAACACCCATGCGTCGAAATACACGGCGACGGCGCGCGGCCGAGCGCCCGAGAACAGCGCGTCCATCGCGTGCCGGGCGAGACGAAAAAATTTCTCCGAAGGATCCGAATCCGAGACGAACGTGATCAACGATTCCGCGAGGGCCGAGAGCAGCAGCGCCGAGCTCAGCTCGGAGGCGAGCGGAAAGGACGAGCGAACGAGCTCGAGAGAGTCGAGCCGGTGAAGGTCCCGGCCTTCCTTCTCGAAAAAAAGGACTTCCGCCTCGCTCATCGGCTCCAGCGCGCCGGCAAACGCGCTCTGCAGCCGGCGTGCCCCGCGCGCGACCACTCGGCTCTTCCCGGTTTCCTCGGTCAGGATCGTGACGATTCGGTCCTTTTCGCGAAGCGGAATCGCGCTCAGGACGAAAGCTTTCGCGCGGACCAGGGGCATCGCGCGATGTTACCCCGGTGATACGCTGACCGCGATGGCCGAGCCGCGCCGGCGCTTTCTCCAGCTCGACCCGGTCATCCTCGCGCTCGGCTTCGTCTCGCTCTTCAACGACATCGCCTCGGAAATGATCTATCCCCTTCTCCCCGCCTTCCTCGCGGTGACGCTCGGGGCCGGACCCGCCGCCGTCGGCGTCGTGGAGGGTTTTGCGGAGGCCACCGCGTCCCTCGGAAAGGGACTTTTCGGATGGCTTTCCGACCGCAAGACCCGCCGGAAGCCTTTCGTCGAGGCTGGATACGCGGCTTCTGTTTTCGCGCGGCCGCTTCTTTCCCTGGCTCCCGGGTGGGGCGCCGTCCTGGGGATCCGGTTCCTGGACCGAATCGGGAAAGGGATCCGCACGGCGCCTCGCGACTCTATGATCGCGGCCGCCGCCGAGCCGGCCCGCCGCGGCATCGCCTACGGATTCGACCGGGCGATGGACAACGCGGGAGCGATGATCGGCCCGCTGATCGCCGCCCTTCTCCTCAAGCTCGCGTTCACGGGCGTTCGGCCGGTCTTCGCGCTCTCGCTCGTGCCGGGCGTGATCGCGCTCCTTCTTCTGCGCTTCGGAGCCCGGGAAAAGGCCTCCCCGGTCGCTCCGAAAGAGAGACGACTCGAGATTCGCCGCGGGGCGTTTTCGGGTCGTTTCCTGTTCCTCGTCGGGATCTTCGCGGTCTTCGGTCTGGCGAGCTCGACCGACGCTTTCCTGCTCTTGCGCGCACAGCAGTGCGGGATTCCCCTGTGGGAAGTGCCTCTGCTCTGGGCGGCTTTCAACGGGGTGAAGGCGGCCGCGAGCACTCCGCTCGGATCCCTCGCCGACCGAATCGGGAGAATCCCGTCGATCCTTCTGGGCTGGGGCGTCTACGCGGGCAGCTATTTCGGGTTCGCCCTCGCGCGAACTCCGTCGGCCGCATGGACGCTCTTTCTGACCTACGCGCTTTTTTATGCTTTGACGGAGGGGCCGGAACGCGCGCTGGTTGCCGGAATGTCGGAGGAAGGCGGACGGGGGCGCGCATTCGGGCTGTTTCACATGACGCAGGGAATCGCCGCTCTCCCCGCCTCGGTGATCTTCGGCCTGCTCTGGAAGAGCTTCGGGCCGCGGGTCGCGTTCGAGGCGGGAGCGGCTGTGGCGGCCGCGGCGGCCCTGCTGCTCGTTGTCTTCGCAATGGGACATTCGCGCGAAGGGAAATGACGGAACCTTTTGCCCTGTTCCTCCGTATCAAGGAGGGGGCAAGGTGATGAAACGTCGAGAACTCGAAAAAGCGCTGCTGGTCCTGGAAACCACTCCTCTTCTCCTGCGTCGAATCGACGCCGTCCCGCCGGCGCTCACCGCGCGCGTTCGCGTGGAAGGCGTCTCGGTCCGCGACCGCGCCTGGGCGCTCGCCGTCCTCGAGAAGGATCTCTGGAACCGGAGCATTCGCCTCATCCTCTCGGAAGATATGCCCCGCCTCACCGAGGTGAGCGAGCACGAGGTCCTCGAGCGGGCCTCGCGCATGGACGGTGACCACCGCGAGGCCCTTCGTGTGTTTGGGGTCTTTCGGGGACAAAACGTTCGGCTGCTGAGGCAGGCCGCCGGACGGCAGTGGGATCGGCAGGGTTTCTTCGACCCGGAACGTCCGATGTACCTGCGCGAGGTCCCGGCCTCCATGGCCAGGAGCGACGAGCGGCAGCAAACCCGCCTTCTCCGGGTCTTTCCGGCTGAGGACCTCCCTCGCGACGCGGAAGCGCCGGTTCTCGCCGGTTTCTGCGCCTGAAATCCGGCCGAATTCGCCGCCCCTTTCCATTCGCCGCCGATTGGGCATAAGCTTTGCTCAGGCTCAGTCCTTGAGACTGAATGGATGTATCGACGAAAGGATTGATCGTATGAAAAAAATGATACTGGCCGGAGCGTGCGCGCTGGCTTCCCTCCCGCTCCTGGCGAGCGATCTCACCCCTTCTCCCTCTCCGAGGGTCCCGCGCCCGGCCCAGGTCGTGAACCTGCGCCGCGCCGACGGGGCGAGGTCCCGCCACACGCTGGATCCGAACCAGAACGAGGGAATCAACGTGGACGTCATCGGCCGCGTCAACGGCGGAGGCGGCGTTCTCTTCAAGACTTCGCTCGATGTCTCCAACAACACGACCGATTCGACGCGCGTCGATTTCTTCGCACTCCTGAAAGACCAGGTCAACGGTCATGAGTTCGAGATCGACGGGGGCATCGTGAACGCGGGGGTGGCCGCGGCGGGCGGAGGTCAGCTTGCCGGGATCTCGGTCGCCCATTTCGACGACTTCATCGACGCGCTTCGCAACGCCCCGGGGGGATTGACGGCCCAGGAAGAGTCGGATGGAGTGCTCGGCTCCCTCGTTCTGCAGTTCTACGGCTTCACTCCCGCGTTCGGCAAGGCCTCGGCCGAAGCTCGCTTCTACAGCTCCGTTCCGGCAGGCAACGGATCGCTCTCCGGAGGCACGATCGGAGTGTCTCTCAACGGCCATGAGTTCACCGATTCGGAGCCCACGAGCCTGGTGGGGATCGTCCGGAACACCGTTGGAGAAGCGAACACGCCGCAGCTCTACACGAATTTCTTCATTTGCAACGAAGGCTATGTGGATTCATCAGGGCTCGTCGGCCAGCTCGTGACGCTCCGACTCACCGGTTACTCCAACTCGACCGGCGCGATCACCGGAACCTTCACGTACCCGAGCCTCAGCTGGGGACAGACCGCCGTCATCGGGAACGTGTTTTCGCTCCTGGGAGGCAATCCGAGCAAAGACGACACCCTGCTCGTCTTCGTCGACATCGTGAGCGGGAACTCGGCGATTTCAGGGGCCTCGGCCAAGAACGACAACATCACGAAAGACCCTTCGGCCGCGCAGCTGCGCCCGGCGAACTTCTAGAAAAGCCCTCGAGTCTCGAAATCGTTCCGGGCCCGCTCGCGCGGGCCCTTTTCTTCCGCGGAGCTCAGCAGCAGCCATCGAGCATCCGCGGTTTCACCGCCGGATCGGCGGAGACGGCCGCGTCGGCAAGAGCCAGCGCCTCCCGCCCGTCCCGCAACCTGCTCCCATCAGCCAGAGCGCGTTCATGGAGGAGCATCATGTCTCGCTCCGGAAGTCTCGCTCGCGCCTTCCAAGGGCTTCGGCGGCTGTCGCGAGGAGGGGAATCGGCCCTTGTCTGAGCTGGAGTTCTTCAATTCGACCGGACGAGAGAGCTCCGGGAACCCGGTCGAGAGGGCCCAATCGATGCCGCGAGTTGCGATTCCCGAGCGAGCGACTTGCCGCCAAAGCTCCGGGGACTCTCGCCGCGAGCCGGGCCGACCGAATCTCGGTCCGCGTTACGATTAGGCTCGTGACCGGAATTCGCGAATTTCGCTACTCCGACATCCCCGCGGATCCCCGCGACCTCGCGAGAGACTGCGACGTGTCGTTTTTCCGCGCGTCCGGCCCGGGAGGCCAGCACCGGAACAAGACCGAGACGGCCGTGCGCGTGGTTCACCGGCCGACCGGAACGATCGCGCTCGCGACGGAAGAGCGCAGCCAGTCCCGAAACCGGGAGCGGGCCTACGAACGGCTGCGCGAAAAGTTGATTCGGCGTTTGAAGCCCCGAAAGCCCCGCCGGAGAACGAAGGTCCCCGTCTCGGCGAAGGAAAAGCGGCTCGAAGCGAAAGTCCGCCGGGGACGCACGAAGCAGCTACGGTCTATTCCCCCAGCTTTTCGCGACTGAGCCCGTAGTGCTCGAGCTTTTTGTAGAGGTTCGAGCGCGGCGTCTGAATCGCTTCGGCGGTTTTCGAGACGTTCCAGCCGTTTTCCCGGAGCTTCGCGAGAAGGAATTCCCTCTCGGTGTACTCCTTGAAGTCCGCGAGCGTCGCGATCCGTGAAGACTGGCCGGCCAGCTCTCTCGCCGAAAACTGGGACTCCGCCGGGATCTCGGCGGCCGTCACCGGGTCGGACTCGGTCATGATCAACACCCGCTCGACGAGGTTCTTCAATTCCCGAACGTTGCCGGGCCACGAACGGACCGAGAGCGCGTCGAGGGCGTCCCGGTGAAAAGACCGCCGCCGAACCCCGTTGCGGTCCGCGTAAACGGCCGCGAAATGCTCGACGAGCACGGGCACGTCCTCGGGCCTTTCTCGGAGCGGAGCCACGTGGAGCGGAACGACGTTGAGACGGAAGTACAGGTCTTCCCGAAACGAGCCGCCCCGGATCTCCCCCGAGAGGTCCTTGTTGGTGGCCGCGATCACGCGCACCTTCACCTTCTGGGTCTTTGACTGGCCGACCGGCTCGACCTCCCCCTCCTGCAGCACCCGCAGGACCTTCGCCTGGGCGCGAGCCGACATGTCGCCGACTTCATCGAGAAAAATGGTTCCGCCGTCGGCTTCGACGAACTTGCCGACCTGTTTGCGGACCGCGCCGGTGAAGGAGCCCTTTTCATG
>JBOGJO010000026.1:0-17695 GCA_050747885.1 Thermoanaerobaculia bacterium | reverse complement strand
GAAAGTGGCTCGGTATCGTCGGCAGCGGGGCGAGCGGCACGGTCGCGAGCAACGAAGCCGCGCTGATGGCGCTGGCTCCGGGCGCAGGTCCGCCGCCGCGGCGAACCCGCAATCTCGTGCTCGAAGATCATGTGTTCTGGGCCGGCAAGCAGCTCTTCGTTTCCGGCATGGGCGAGCCGAGCGGCCGGCAGTTCACCGCGACCGAGCCGCGCGTGTACCGGGCCGAACCGGGCCCCGGCGATGGCGACCTCGCGCTCACCCGGATCGCGCCGGAGTCGCCCGGGAGCCTCAGCGAGATCGTCTCGCTCGCCGACGGAACTCTGCTCACGGACGAATACGTCTCCACACGGATGCGCGTCTCTCTCGTGGAGCCGTCGAGCGGAAAAGTCCGGATGCTGCTCGATCACCGCGGCTGGGTGGCCAACCTCTCGGCGTCACGGGACGGGAGGCGGATTGCATTCGCGGCCGGCGATCCCGGTCATTTCGCCGAAATCTACGTGGCGGAAGGACTGGAGGACCTGGCGTCCGCGAAAGCCGTCACGGATTTCAACGTCCGTCTCTCCCGGAGCTCTCTGCCCGAGATCGAATCGGTCGATTGGGACGGGGGAGACGGCGTCAGGGTCGAAGGCGTCGTCGACTGGCCCCCGGGCCGAAAGGGCGAGAAGGGGCTGCCGGTCATCGTCGATCTCCACGGAGGTCCGTTCGGCGTCGCCCGAAGCGAAGCCCTCGATCTGTACGGCAGCTACATGTCCTATCCGACGTTGCTCGCGGCGCGAGGCTACCTCGTGCTCAACGTGAACTACCGCGGAAGCGGCGGCCGCGGCGACGCGTTCACGCGCGGCATTCAGGATCACTTCTGCTCCGTTCCTTCGCAGGACGTGATCCGCGGCGTCGAGAGCCTCGTCGCGCGCGGCTGGGCGGACCCGAAGCGGGCGGGCGTCATCGGCTACAGCGGCGGCGGCGGATTGACGAAGTGTCTCGCCGGCCGCACCGACATTTTCCGCGCGATCGTCACGGGAGCGGGCGTGTGGGACGGCGTGACTCTGTACGGCACGGGGAGGGGCGGTTTCTGGGCCGACGTTTTTTTTGGCGGCAAGGCCCCGTGGGAGGACTTCCGACACTGGTGGATCGAGTCGCCGGTCGGCGCGATGGCGACCGCGAAGACGCCGACCCTGATTGTCGCCGGCCAGAAGGACGGAGACGGACCCGCGCAGGCGACCGAGATGTACCACGACTTCGTCTGGCGAGGAACGCCGGCGGAGCTGCTCCTGTTTCCGGGCGAGACGCACATTTTCGCGAAACCGTCCCATAAGAAGACGAAGATCCGCTCCGAGGTCGAATGGTTCGAGCGTTACTTGCGCGGCACCTGAGGCGGAAGGCGTAAGATTCGGGCATGCGCGTCCATGCCGGCTGAAGAGAAAATGAGACAAAGGGGGGTTTTGTGAAGCTCGCTCTGTTCGGAGCCGCGGTTTTCGTCGCGTCGTCGGCGTTTGCGTCCGGCAGCTCCGTCGTCGCCGAGGTGGGGAAGGAATACTGGAACCTCGTTCTCGAGGATCGCATCGACCTCCGGGAAGAGCTCGGCCTGCCGATCGAATCCCTGCCCGATGTCTCCGACTCCCGCGCCAAGGAGCTCGCCGCGAAGGCCAGGGTCCTGCTGCGCCGGCTCGAACCGGTGGCGCCCGAGTCGCTCGAGCCCGAGGAGAGGCTTTCGCTGCTTGTCCTTCGAAAAGAGCTCTCGAACTGGGTCGAGGCGCCGAAGTATTCGGATTTCGCGCTGCCCGTCATGCCGTACACGAGCCCGTTCTCGACGATTCGGCGAGTCCTTGCGGACTACAAGTTTGCGGGGGAGGCGGACGCCCGGCGTTACCTCTCTCTGCTGGACGACCTCGCGCGCCTGACCGTCACCGTCGAGGCGAAGCTTCGGAGCTCCGCCGGGCGGGGGATCGTCATCCCCCGGGACGAAATCGAGCTTCTGCTTCCCTCCCTGGAGCCTCTCGCGGAGCGCTCGGGCGAGAGCCCTTTTCGAGCCGCGCCTTCGCGTCTCGCCGCGCCGGGAATCGACGCCGCGGCGTTCGAGCGGCAGCAGGCCGCAAAGATCGACGGGAAGGTCGCGCCCGCCTTCGGCCGTCTGCTGACGTACCTGCGGGGCGACTACCGCAAGGCGGCGCCGTCCGGCGTCGGTCTTTCGCAGTATCCGGGCGGCGAGGCCTACTATCGATATCTCGTCGCCTACCACACGAACAGCCCGCTCTCGCCGGAGGAGATCCACCGGTACGGCCTGTCGGAAATGGAGCGGATCAACCGGGAGCTCGACGCCGTTCGTCAAAAGGTCGGGTTCCCCGGATCGCTCGCGGATTTCCGCCGCTCCCTCAAGACGGACGTCCGGTTCTTCCCGAAAACGCCGGAGGAGATCGGCGACCGCCTCATGGCCGCGGTCCGAAGGGTCGAGCCGAAGATCCCTCTTTTTTTCTCGCGGATCCCGAAAGCTCCGTACGGCGTTCGCCGCCTCGACCCGGCGCTCGAAGGCTCGATGACGTTTGGCTACTACCAGGTCCCCACTCCCGGCCACCCGGAAGGCGACTACCTGTTCAACGGGTCGCGGCTCTCGGAGCGCTCGCTGCTGAACGCGCCGGCGCTCATCGCCCATGAGCTCGTCCCGGGCCACCATTTTCAGATCAATCTGCAGAGCGAGAACGAATCCCTGCCGATTTATCGCCGCCACCTCATCGACGTGACCGCCTACGTCGAGGGATGGGGCGAGTACGCGTCCGCGCTCGCGGGAGAGATGGGCCTGTACGACCAACCGTACGACCGGTGCGGCCGGCTCGCGATGGAAGCCTTTCTTTCCGCCCGGCTCGTCGTCGATACGGGCATGAACCTGCTCGGTTGGCCGCGGGAGCGAGCGATCGCCTACATGCGCGACAACACGTTCGAGACCGATCTCCAGATCTCGACCGAGACGCTTCGATACTCCTGCGACATGCCCGGACAGGCCCTCGCCTACAAGATGGGATCGCGCAAATTTTTCGAGCTGAGGGAGAAGGCCCGGCGCGAGCTCGGGCCGAAGTTCGGCATCCGGCGCTTCCACGAAGCCGTCCTGGGCAGCGGCGCGCTGCCGATGAACGTGCTCGAGACGAAAGTGGACGAGTGGATCGCGGCGGAGAAGGCCGCCGTTCAGCCGCGCGGCTGAATTTCGCCGGTCAGGACGCGGCCCTCGCCGCCGCGACGATGGCGGCGGCGCCGTGCGCGAGGAGCGCGTCGGCGGTTTCCCGACCGAGGGCTTCGGGGTCCGATCCGCGACGTTCCTCGCGGAGAAAATCGCTTCCGTCGACCGAGAAGACCGCGGCAAGGACGCGGAGCTCTCCGCCCTCCCGAAAGGCATGAGCCGCGATCGGCGCCCGGCACCCTCCCTGCAGGTCGCGCAGGATTCGGCGCTCGCACAGAATGGCGGCTCGGGAATCCGCGTCGTCGAGCGGGGCGAAGACCGAGGCCGTGCGGTCGTCGCGCGTGACGACCGCGAGCGCTCCCTGACCGACCGCGGGGATCATGTCGGAGAACTCGAGGGTTTCGGTTGCCTCGGAGAGCCGGCCGAGTCTCACGAGACCCGCGCGGGCAAGCGCGATGGCGTCCCACTTCCCTTCGCGCAGACGCCGGATCCGCGTGTCGACGTTGCCGCGCGCCTCGATGCACTGGATGTCGGGACGAACGGCGAGTAGCTGCCCGGCGCGCCGAGGGCTCCCGGTGCCGACCCTCGCGCCCGCCGGGAGGCGACGCAGAGAGAGCCCGCCCCGGGACACGAGTACGTCACGCGGGTCCTCCCGCGGCGGGACCGCGGTCAGGCGCAGGCCCGGAGCGAGATCGGAGGGAAGGTCCTTCAGGCTGTGCACGGCCACGTCGATCCGACCGTCGAGGAGCGCCTCGTCGAGCTCCTTCGTGAAAATTCCTTTTCCCTCGATCGGCTGGTTGAGCTCCGAGACGCGGTCACCGGTCGTTTTGAATTCGCGAACCTCGACGTCGTGGCTTCGGCCGCGGATCCAGTCGGCGATGAGACCGGACTGGGCGGTCGCGAGCGCGGAGCCGCGCGTCCCGAGAACGATCTTCATTCGGACGGTTTGTCGTCGAGGTGGAAAAGATGCCGGATCGCCTCCGCGCGGGCGATTCGCACCGCCGGGTCTTCTTCGTCTTTCAGGGCCGAGGTCGGTCCGCTCAAGAGCTTGCGGACCATCGATTGCGCGAGGAGCCGGACCTTTTCGCGCTGACCCGGCGCGATGCCTTCCACGCGGGCGAGCTCGCGGTCGAAGGATTCCTCCCGAATTTTTTCGAACCTCGCCCGCAGCGCGGCCACGGTCGGCACGACGGCGAGGGCGCCGTACCAGCCCAGAAACTCGCCGACTTCCTCCTCGATGACCTTTTCGGCGAAAGGAATCTCCTTTGCGCGCTCCAACCGGTTTCGCGCCGCGATCTCCTGGAGATCGTCCACTCCGTAGAGGAAGGCGTCGCCGACCTGCCGGGCCCCCGGCTCGATGTTGCGCGGAACGCCGAGGTCGAGAAACAGCATGGGAGAGCCCCGGCGCGCCCCGAGCGCGAACGCGACGTCTTCGGCCGAGAGGACCGGCTCGGGGCTCGAAACCGCGCACACGACCACGTCGGCGTGGGGAAGACGGGAGCGCAGCTCCTCCCATCGCCGCGCCGTTCCTCCGCGCGCGACGACGGCGGCCGCCCGGGAATGCGTGCGGTTCACGACTTCGATGGTCCGCGCGCCCCGGCTCCAGAGGAGGTCGTAGAAGATCGACGCGGTCTCGCCGGCGCCGACGATGAGAAACGACTTCCGGTCGATGTCCTCGTAGACTTTCTGCGCGAGCTCCATCGCCACCCCGGGAATCGAAGTCGGGCGCAGGCCCACGCCCGTCTCCGCGCGAACGCGTTTTCCTGCCGCGAACGCCTTTTCGAACAGGCGATGGAGCACGGCGCGCGTCGCGCCCGCGCTCGCCGCGAGGCGAAGGGCCTCCTTGACCTGAGCGAGGATCTGGTCTTCCCCGACGACCATCGATTCCAGCCCCGCGGCGACGCGGAAGAGATGCCGAACGACGTCCCCGCCGGAGAGGCCGAACCTCGCGCCGGCGATTTCCGGGCGGGACAGGGCGTGAAATCCGGCGACGAAGTCGGTGACGGCGTCCGCGGGGGATCCGCCGGCGGGGGCCGCCAGGCCGTAGATCTCGCTTCGATTGCAGGTCGAGACGATGACGCCCTCCGCGAGGACGCCCTCCCGCGTGATTCGAGCCAGCGCCTCCCGGGCCTTTTCGGGAGAGAAGGCGAGCCGCTCGCGCAGCGACACCGGCGTGTTTCGGAAGTCCCAGCCGATGAGGACGAGCGACGATTCGGAAGGCGAGGTCATCGAAACACGTGCTCCTGGCTCAACACGAGGTTGACGATCGTGTACGAGAAGAGAATCAGCGAAAATCCGGTGATCGAAAGCCACGCGGTCTTTTTGCCTCGCAGGCCGAGCGGGCCGGCCAGAAGGATCGCGAGGTAGAGCAGAATCGTGAGGAGCGTCCACACGAGCTTCGCATCCCAAATGCTGCCCCAGGTCTTTCGGGCCCAAAGCGCTCCGAGGACCGAAGCAATGGAGAGCGCGATCACGCCGATTCCGATGGTCGTGCGCTGCAGGCCGTTCAGCACGTCGAGCGCGGGAAGGCGCGAGAAGAGCAGGCCCGTCCGCCGGCTGCGGAGCTGGCGCGTCTGGACGAGGTACAGCAGCGCGAGCACGAAGGAGAGCGAGAGCGCCGCGTACCCGAGGATGGCGAGCGTCACGTGGAAAGCAAAGAGCGTTCCCGTGAGCTTCGGGTTGGCGGGGCGGAGACGCGAGGGCGTGAGGAACGAGACCGCGAGAAACAGGATCACGAGCGGAAGGAGAAACGGCGCCGTCGACCGCTCCCGATGGCGGATCAGCAGAATTCCGTAAGTCGCCGCGAGCATCCAGGCAAAGAGCGACATCGAATCGGGAAGGTCGCGGTACGGAACCGAGTGGAGGTGCCGGGCGCGAGTCTGGAGCGCGAGGAAATGAACGAGCATCCCCGCGCCGAGGAGCGCCGTCGTCACGCGTCCGTAGCGCGGGGAGGTCCGTCGGAGGTGTGCAATGGCGAACGCTTCCGCGCCGATATAGAGGGCCAGGGCCAGGAGACCGACGGGACTCGAGCTCATCCAGCCGTATTGTAGTCATTGGCGCAAAGGCAGGTGTCCCCGTCCTCCCATAGAATGGTCCCGATGACGCCCCTCGATCGCCCGTCGCGGCAGAGATTTCTGGACGCCGCCGGCGGCCGCACGACCGACCGGCCTCCCGCCTGGATGATGCGCCAGGCGGGGCGCTATCTTCCCGAGTACAGGAAAATCCGCGAAAGGCTCTCGTTTTTCGGCCTGTGCGAGAGCGTCGACGACGCCGTCGAGGTTTCTCTTCAGCCGTTCGAGCGATTTCGGCCGGACGCCGTGATTCTTTTTTCGGACATCCTGGTCCCGGTTCGTGCCATGGGCGCTTCGGTCGAGTTCGGCGATTCCGGGCCGAAGATCCTCCAACCGCTGCGCTCCTCGAAGGACGTCGAGCGGCTTCATTCTTTCGATCCGTCCCGGGAGACCCGCTTTGTCCTCGACATTCTCTCGTCGCTCCGGCGTTCCGTCGGAGATTCGGCGGCCCTCCTCGGATTCGCCGGCGCGCCCTGGACCCTTGCCTCGTACCTCGTGGAGGGAGGGGGATCCCGGAGTTTCACCGCGATCAAGTCTATGATTTCGCGCGATCCGCACGCGCTGCGCGCTCTACTCACGAAGCTCTCCCTGATGGCCGGGGAATACCTCGGGGCCCAGATCGAGGCGGGCGCCGACGCGGTTCAGCTATTCGATACCTGGGCCGGAGAGTTGTCTCCCGCGGAATACCGGGAGTTCGCCCTTCCTTACGCCCGAGACGCGATCGCGCAGGTCCGACGCCGCGGGAAGCCCGTGATCTATTTCGTGAACGGAGTTTCGGGGATCCTCGACCTGGCGGCACAGACCGGCGCGGACGTTCTCTCGATCGACTGGCGCTGCGGGCTGCGCGAGGCCCGCCTCCGCCTGCCGGGCAGGCCCCTTCAGGGGAACCTCGATCCCTCCCTGCTGTTCGGGACGCCCGAGAGCGTGGCCGGTCGTGTGGAGCAGGCCATGGCGGAGACCGGCGGCGCCGGCCACATCGTCAATCTGGGGCACGGGATCCTGCCGGAGACTCCCGTCGAGAGCGTCGAGGCGTTCTATGCGGCGGTCCGCGGCTTTCGGAGGGTGGACGGATGAGCGAGATCCGCGGCGTTTCCTACGACCTGGTCCACAAGTACAACGTCCCCGGGCCCCGGTACACGTCCTATCCGCCGGCGCCGGCGTTTCGCGACAGTTTCGGGGCTGCCGACTACGAGGCCGTGATCGCCGAATCCAACCGATCGAAGGATCCCGCTCCCGTCTCCCTTTATCTTCACCTTCCGTTCTGCGAGAGGCTCTGCTACTTCTGCGGGTGCACCGTGATGATCACGGGGAAGAACCACGGGCAGGAAGACTCGTACCTGGCGACGCTGCTTGCGGAAATCGACTGGCTCGCGGCCCGGATCTCTTCCGAGCGTCCGGTGGTTCAGCTCCACCTCGGCGGCGGCACCCCGACGTATTTCGCGCCGGAGCGGCTCGAAGCGCTCGCGCGGCGCCTGAGGGAAAAGTTCCGATTCGCCCCGGACGCCGAGCTCGGCGTCGAAGTCGATCCCCGCGTCACGACGGCGGCACATCTGGAAACGCTCCGGAAGGTCGGGTTCAACCGTCTCTCGATGGGGGTCCAGGACTTCGACGCGAAGGTCCAGGAGGCGATCAACCGGGTCCAGCCTTACGAGGCCACTCGCGATCTCACGTTCGCGGCGCGCGGCATGGGCTTCGACAGCATCAACATGGACCTGATCTTCGGGTTGCCTTACCAGACGCCAAAATCCTTTCAAGCCACGATCGAGAAGATCCTTTCGATCGGGCCCGACCGGCTCGCGGTCTATTCGTACGCCAACGTCCCGTGGATGAAGAAACACCAGAGGGTCCTCGAGCCCCACCTTCCCGGAGAAAGGGAGAAATTCGAGATCTTCAAGACGGCCCTGGATCGGTTCACCGAGGCCGGGTACGAGTACATCGGGATGGACCATTTCGCGCGGCCGCAGGACGAGCTGTCGCGCGCGCGCGATGACCGCACGCTGTGGCGAAACTTTCAGGGCTACACGACGAAGGCGGGAACCGACCTGTTCGGCCTGGGGATGAGCTCGATCGGCGGGATCGGGCCCGCGTACGTTCAGAATCACCGCGACCTCCACGCCTATGCCCGGGCGCTGTCCGAGGGCGGCCCGGCCACGATGCGGGGTTATCGATTGACGGCGGACGACGAGCTCCGGCGGCGCGTCATCCAGAACCTCCTGTGCCACGGCGTGGTCGTGAAGGGCGAAATCGAGGCGCAGTTTGGAATTCGGTTCGACGAGGTCTTCTCCGGCGCGATCGAGAAACTCGCCCGCTGCCGTGAGGACGGGCTCGTGGAGCTCTCCGCGCGCGAGATCCGCGCGACCGCGCTGGGGAGAGTGTTCCTGCGTAACCTTGCGATGCCGTTTGACGCGCACCTTCCTTCCGCGGCTGAAAAGCCGATGTTCTCCCGGACACTGTGATTTGAAGCGGGCGATCCTCTTTCTCCAGCTCGGCGGTCCGGAGAACCTGTCGGACGTGCGGGGCTTCCTGTATCGCCTGTTTTCCGACCCCGAGGTGATCCGGGTGAAGTCGAGCATCCTGAGAAAATTCATCGCCGTCTCCATTGCCGCGACGCGGGCCGGAACCTCCCGGAAGATGTACGAGAAGATCGGAGGGGGCTCGCCGATCCTTCGCCTGACCGACGGCCAGTCGCGCGGCGTCGAGGCCCTTCTGCGCGGCGAGGCCAGGGAGGTCGTGGTCCGCACGGCGATGACCTGCTCCCGGCCTCTCGTCGAAGAGGTGGTCGAAGGGCTCGCAAAGGAAGGGTTTGCCCGATTCCTCGCATTTCCGCTCTACCCGCAGTATTCCCTGACGACGACGAAGGGAGCGCTCGACCGGGCACGAGAGGCCGTGGCCTCGTCGGCGCCCGGCGCGCGCCTGTTCGAGATCGGCTCGTTTCCGGAGCATCCCGGCTTTCTTGCGGCGCACGCGGATCAGATTCGGGCGGGGCTCGACTCCTTTCCGGATCGGGCCCCGGGCGCCACCCTCGTCCTCTTCTCCGCCCATTCGATTCCGAAGAAGCTCGTCGAGGCCGAGGGCGATCCCTACCGGAGCGAGATCGAGCGGACGTGCGCGGGGATCTCGAGATTGCTGGGCCCGGCTGTCCGCACCACGCTCGCCTATCAGTCGAAACTCGGTCCGGTCGAATGGATCGGCCCCTCGACCGCGGACGTCATTCCGGAGCTCGGCCGCCGGGGGGAAACCCAGGTCCTCGTCGTTCCGGTCGCCTTCGTCACCGATCACATCGAAACGCTCTTCGAGATCGATCAGCTGTTCGCCGGCGCGGCGCGCGAGGCGGGGATCGCGCATTTTCGGCGTACCCCGGGCCTGAACTCGCATCCGATGTTCCTGAATGCTCTGAAGGATCTCGCGCTCGAAGCAGAGGGGTTCTGGGAATGAGCTTTCTTTGAGGCCCATGCCGCGATTCGCGTGTTTCGGGGAAGCGCCGGCATGAGCACCCTCGTGATCGGGGGCGGTCTTTCGGGACTCGTCCATGCCCGCGCGCTTTCGAAAGCGGGCGAGGACGTCGTCGTGGTCGAAAAGGGGAGCGATCCGGGCGGAGCGGTCCGGACGATCGAGAAGAACGGATATCTCCTCGAGCTCGGCCCGAACACTGTCCGCCCGACCGCCCGGTTGCTGGACCTGTGCCGGGACCTCGGCCTCGAAAGCGAGATGGTCCTGTCGGATCCGGGGCTGCCCCGGTTCGTGGACCGCGGAGGCCGGCTCCGGAGAATTCCATTCCCTGCTCTCGGCCTCGCGGCCGCTGTCCGGGCCGGGGCCGAGCTCTTCGTTCGCGCGGCGCCGGCCGCAGAGGAGGAGTCCGCGTTCGACTGGGTGAGCCGCCGATTCGGGTCGGGGATGGCGGAGCGCGTTTTCGAGCCGTTTGTGTCCGGGATTTTCGCGGGCGATGCCCGCCGGCTCTCGATGGCGGCCGCTTTCCCGAAGTTCTCGGCGGCGGAGCGCGACCACGGAGGCGTCCTGCGCTCGCTCCTTCAGACGAGGGGGACGCGTCCGAAGGCTCGAGCTCGAGGTTTGCTGTCGTTTCGGCGAGGCCTCGCGACGCTGCCCGGGGCGATCGCCGCTTCCCTCGGTGATCATTTTCACCCGGGCGTCTCCGTGGAGTCGGTCGCTCCGGGTGGGTCGGGCTGGGTCGCCGAAACCTCGGCAGGAAGGATCTCGGCCGGGCGGCTCGTGATCGCCACTTCCGCTGGCGAGGCGGCCCGGATCTGCGGGCCTTTCGCCCCCGCAGCCGCCGCGAGCCTGCGCGACATCCCCTCTCCGGCGTTGTGCGTCGCGCATTGTTCGTGGCACGCGAGCTCGTTTCGGCGGTTTCCCCGAGGGTTCGGCCACCTTTGCACGCCCTCCGAACGCCGGCGGATTCTCGGAGCCGTCTGGAGCTCCTCGGTCTTTTCCGGCCGCGCGCCCGCCGGTCGCGTGTTGATGACGTTCTTCCTCGGGGGGCGACGTACCCCCGAGTGGGCCGACGTGGAGGTCTCCCAGCTCCCGAACCTGATCGCCGCGGAAGTGCGGGAGCCGCTGGGCGTCACGGACCTCCCCGAGCTCGTCCATCGGGAGGTTTACCGCAGCTCGATCCCGCAGTACGAGGCGGGTCACCTCGGCCGAATCGCGGCTCTCGAGGCGGCGGAGTCCCTTCATTCCGGCCTGAAGTTCCTCGGAAACTATCGCGGCGGCGTGTCCGTGGGTGATGTGGTGGACAACGCTGCGATAATCTCTCCTCCATGAGCGATCCCCTTTCCCTGACCTCGCCCGAGCCGTGGCGTGTCAAGGTCGTGGAGCCGATCCAGCTTCCGGACCGGCGGACTCGCGAAAAACACCTGAAGAAGGCGGGCTTCAACCTCTTCTCGATTCCCTCGGATGCCGTCTTCATCGACCTCCTGACGGATTCCGGGACGTCCGCGATGTCCGACGAGCAGTGGGCCGCCATGATGCGCGGCGACGAGTCGTACGCCGGAAGCCGCAATTTTTTCGTCTTCGAGGCGACGGTCCGCGAGATCTTCGGCTTTCCCCACGTCATCCCGACCCACCAGGGGCGCGTCGCGGAGAACCTTCTGTTCTCGACGGTCCTCAAGCCCGGGCAGATCGTTCCCGGAAACACGCACTTCGACACCACGCGGGCGAACATCGAGGCCAACGGCGGAATCGCGCTCGACCTCGTCGTTCCCGAGGCCCGGGACCTCCGGTCGTCGTACCCGTTCAAGGGGAACATGGACGTTTCGCGCCTCGCCGAGACCCTTCAGCGCAATCCCGGAAAGGTGCCGCTCGTCATGCTCACGATGACGAACAATTCCGGCGGCGGCCAGCCGGTGTCGCTGGAGAACGTCCGGGCGGTCAAGGCGGCCTGCGAAAGCCACAGCGTCCCGTTGATCATCGACGCGTGCCGGTTCGCCGAAAATGCGTTTTTCATTCGGGAACGCGAGGAAGCCTGCCGGAACTGGTCGGTGATTTCGGTCGTTCGGGAGGTCTTCACGTTCGCGGACGGCTGCACGATGAGCGCAAAAAAAGACGGCCTCTCCAACATTGGCGGCTTCGTTGCGTTGCGCCACGACAAGTGGGTATCGGGCCTCAAGAACAAGCTGATCCTGATCGAGGGATTCCCGACGTACGGCGGCCTGGCCGGGCGCGATCTGGAGGTCGTGGCGCGCGGGCTCCGCGAGGTGCTCGACGAGAAGTACCTCGAATTTCGAATCGGGCAGGTGCGGCGGCTCGGGGAAAGGCTGGCCGAGGCCGGAGTGCCGGTCGTGCTCCCGATCGGCGGACACGCCGTGTACCTGGACGCGAAGGCCTTTCTCCCTCACCTGCCGGCGCAGGCCTATCCCGCGCAGGCGCTTTCGATCGCTCTCTACCGGGAAGGGGGCATCCGCTCCGTCGAGATCGGCGGTGTCATGATGGGGCGCCGCGACCCGAAAACGGGTCAGGAAGTTCCCCCGGATCAGGAGCTCGTCCGTCTCACGATTCCACGGCGCGTCTATTCGAATTCGCACCTGGACTACGTGGCTCAGGTCGTCGTCGAATGTTTCCTCAACCGCGAGAAGATCCGGGGTGTTCGGATCGTCAGTCAGGCTCCGTTTCTTCGCCACTTCACCGCCGAATTCGAGCCGCTTGGAAACGAGCCGCAGTCCCGGGTGGGATAAAATCAAGCCGGAAAAGGGGTACGCTTGATCACCGGATTCAACACCGACATCAAGCACGGGAACCGTGTGTTCCATGTTCAGACCGAGGACAAGGGCACCGAGAATCCGTTCGTGGAATCGCTCGTTTACGTCGGGGGCGAGATCGTCGCTTCCAAGAAGACCCCGTACTCCGAGCCCGAAGGCGAGGGTCCGGGGCCTGCCGCGATCCAGGAAATGATGGAGGCCCAGCACCGGAAGATGATCGCGGCGGTCCAAAGGGGCCGCTTCGACAGCGACACGAAGACCTCTCGCCCTTCGGAAAAGAGCGACTCCTTCAACCTGCATCCGCCGGCCTCGGAGATCCCGGTGGACATTCCCCCGGGCGTCGTCGTCGTCGACAAGGCGTCGAAGACCGACGAAAAGACTCTCGACCAGGTGATCCTCGATTATCTCGCGTCGGAAGTGTCGCAGGAGCACCTCGACCTCACCCTGTACTCGTCGCCGGACTTCTATCTCGGCGAAACGGTCGAGATGCGCCTCAAGGCCGAGACGTCGCTTTCGCGGAGGCCCATCGTCGGAGCGGCGATTCTCGTGAAGGTGATCTCGACGGTCGACAAACCGGCGATCGTCTATCAGGGCAAGACGACGGGCGACGGCTCCTGCACGGCGACGTGCAAGCTCCCCAGCTACCGGTCGGGCAACGCGGCGTTGATCATCCAGGCGACCTCGGACGCCGGCAACAGCGAGATCAAGTACCTTCTGAGGACGCGCAAATGAGCTCGCGAGAAACCGCGGGAGCCGTTCGGGTCCGGATCAACGGCGAGGAGCGGGTGCTGTCCCCCTCGATGTCCGTCGCCGATCTCCTGAAGGACCTGGGTATTTCCGTGCCGCGGGTCGCCGTGGAATTCAATCGCGAAATCCTTCCGAAGCGCAGCTACGGCGAGACCCTGCTGCGGGAAGACGACCGAATCGAGATCGTTCAATTCGTGGGAGGGGGATGAGAGAAGACGCGCGCCGCCGGGGCGGGGCCGCGGTTGCGAGATCCGCTCGTTTTGACTATTCTCCGCATTCCATTGAGGCGTTAGCTCAATTGGTAGAGCAAGAGACTCTTAATCTCTAGGTTCGGGGTTCGATTCCCCGACGCCTCACCAAATTTCCTTCGAAAACCTCGGGTCATGCCGGCACGGGCACGATCTCTGCCGACTTCCGGTAGGCGTTGGGATCGTGCTCGAGGGCGCCGGCGGGAAGCCATTCCCAGAGCGAACCAAGATCCGCCCGCACCTGGTCGGAGTAGAAGGCGGGCAGGGCCGAGGTCTCTTGATCGAAGTAGCGGCGCAGTTCCCGGTCATCGTCCAGGCGCTTGCGCACTTCGCGGTAATACTTCAGCCGGCCGAAGCCTTCCGACGAGACGGCCCGGACCACGTTCATCCATCGCGGGATCGCGGCCCGGGTCGCGCGGAAGCGATTGAGGATCGCCCGCGACGAGAACGTGTGGCGCGTGAGGCCGATGACTTCGTCGTAGAAGTCGCGCCACCGATAGTTGATCGGCTTGATGTTCATCGCGTGGTTGTTGTCCAGAAAGTGGAACGGAAACGGCAGAACCCGGTTCGCTCTCTGGTACTCGAGATTCAGCGGAGCCGCGCGCCCGAAGGCCGACAGGAGCGAATACCCGGGGAAGGCGCCGGGCGTCATGTCCACGAACCGCTTCGTCAGATCGAACGGCTCCCCGCCCGAGTCCGAATCGAGCCCCAGAACGAAGTTGGTCTGCACGTACGGGACGTATCGCAAGATCATGTTCACGTGTTCGGAAACCTGCCGGACTTTGTCCATTCCCCGATGTTCGCCCGTTTTCGATTTGTTGCCGAGCTCGTACCACGACTCGATCCCGGGCAGCAGAGCCTTGAACCCGTTTCGCTTGAGCCGCGCGAGGTGGGGCTCCGAGAGGAGAGAAAGACTGCTCTCCGCGACGAAATCGATTCTGCCGGGCGGAACCGCCCCCTCGATCGCGTTCAGGTAGTCGTCGAATCGAACGCCGAAGTTCGGGTCGTGCCAGCCCACCCGCGGCCGTTTCAACGTCCGCGCGAGGAATCGGAGGTCGTCGGCGAGGACTCCGAAGTCGAGAGGCTGATACGGAACGACGGAGTCGATGCAGAAACTGCAGGTGTACGGGCACCCCAGGCTTCCGAGCATCGGAATGAGCTTGAAGAGCGGAGCTTTCCGAAGCGTCGGCTCGATGAACTTCCATCGCTCGCGAACGCCCGGGAGCTCGGCGGGCTGGCGTTTCGCCGCCACCTGCGCGCCGGCCGGCCGGTGCGGCGAGCAGTCCGACAGGATCTCGCGGATCACGTCCCGGTCGGTGAATCCGACGACGTAGTCGAAATATTTTCGGGCGTCTTCCGGATAGCAGCGTGCATGCGGGCCGCCGAGGACTGTGACGGCTCCCTTCGAACGGAACAGGTTCGACAGGGAGTAAGCCAGGAGAGCGGCTTCGGTGAACGCTCCGATGAAAACGAGGTCGACGTCCTTCGGGAGCTCTTCGACCAGGTTCTCGAGGCCGGTGTAGCAGACGAGCGTGACGTCGTGGCCCAGGGACTCGCACCAGACCCCGAGGACCTGCGGCATGATGCTGGCAAGGTTTGCATGCATGACGCGGGCGTAGAGGGCGCGGGTCGGCCCCTTCGTGACGAGATCGATGATGCCGATGCGAAGTTTGCGCAGGGAGCCTCCAGCTGCTCGTCAGTGTATATCCGCTCGGGGTCGAGATCCCATTCCTCGACCTTTTCGCGACCTTCGAAAAGTGCCCTCCTTCGGCGATCCCGACCCGGGCTGGCACACGAGTTGCTCCCTTCCGCAGGCAGGAATGGAGGTACCCGATGCCGCTTTCGAAAAGCAGGCTCTTCTTTCTTCCGTTTGGCGCCGCGCTCTCGGTTCTGGCGTTGACGGGGGTTTCTTGCAACAACAATGACCATGGCACGACGACGGCGAACGGCTCTCTCGCTCAGGTGGAGCTCGGCGCGCCCAACGGGGCTGTCGCGAGCGGTTCGTCGTTCAATCTCGACGTGAAGGGGCGAAACCTCGGCTTTTCGGTCCTTCACAACTCGATGGTGCACGTGGTCCTTGCGCCGCCGCTCACGGTCGACTCGGCGGAAGTGACGGGGGGCGGAGGAACGGTCGCGTTTGCGAACGGCCTCAACGGCGCGACGGTCGATTACTCCTTCGGGACGATCGACAAGAGCTCCCAGTCCACGGGAACGATCCACGCCCATGGAACGCTCCTGTCCGGCCAGAACAACGTCACGGCGACAATCACCGCGCAGCTGACCTCCGACGAGGTGCATGCGGGCGATGCGGTCGCCCAGGTGAACGTTTTGATCCAGCAGTAATCGGGTTACCATTCTCGTTGCCGCGAGAATGGCGGAATTGGCAGACGCGCGAGACTTAGGATCTCGTGGGGGAAACCCCGTCCCGGTTCAAATCCGGGTTCTCGCACCAGAGCGTTCACTGGAGAATCGGAACTGAATTTCCCCGGAGGTCCCCATGAGTGGAGTCGCGCCCGGAATCGCGGTCTGTTCGTTTCTCGCGGCGGCGTTGGCCGGCCAGACGGCTTACTCCGCGCCGCCGGCGTCCCTTTCCCCCGAGCTTCACGCGCTGTACGTCGACTTGCACCAGACCCCGGAGCTTTCGCTCCACGAGGAGAAGACGGCCGCGAAAATGGCGCGGCAGCTCCGCCGGCTCGGGTTCGAGGTGACGGAGCGGGTCGGCGCCACGGGCGTCGTCGGCGTGCTTCGAAACGGTGCCGGCCCGGCGGTGATGCTTCGCACGGAGCTCGACGCCCTTCCGGTGGAGGAGAAGACGGGGCTGCCGTTTGCGAGCCACGTCCGAACCCGGAACGACGACGGCGTCGAGGTGCCGGTCATGCATGCGTGCGGGCACGACGTCCACATGACGTGCTGGGTCGGAACGGCCGAGGCGATGGCGGAATCCAGGGCGCAGTGGCGGGGAACGCTCGTTTTCATCGCCCAGCCCGCCGAAGAGCGGGGCATGGGGGCCCGGGCGATGCTCGCCGACGGGCTCTTCTCGAGATTCCCGAAACCCGATTTTGTCCTCGCTCTGCATGACACGCCCACGCTGGCCACCGGGACGGTCGGGTACACCGCCGGACCGGCGTTCTCGAGCGCCGATTCCGTTGATTTGACGATTTACGGCAAAGGGGGTCACGGCGCCCATCCCGAGGCGACCGTCGATCCCATCGTGATCGCGGCGCGCACGGTGCTCGCCCTGCAGACGCTCGTCTCGCGAGAAAACGACCCTCTCGATCCGGCGATTGTCACGGTGGGCTCCTTCCACGGCGGGTCCAAGCACAACATCATTCCCGACGAGGTGAAGCTCCAGATCACCGTGCGGGCGTTTCGCGAGGCCGTTCGGAAGCGGCTGCTCTCCGGAATCGAGCGCATCGCGAAGGCCGAGGCGGCCGCATCGGCGGCTCCCCGGAGCCCCGAGATGAAGATCGTCGACGTCAGCTCGGCAGTGACGGTGAACAATCCCGCGCTGACCGGTCGGGTTGCCGCCGCTTTGAGGCGTCGATTCGGAGAGAGCCGCGTGATCGAGATGCCGAGGGACACCGTTTCCGAGGACTTCAGCGAATATTCCCTTGCGGGAGTCCCGGCGGTGATCTTTCGCCTCGGCGCGACCGAGCCGCAGCGGTTCGCCCGCGCGCGGGCGTCCGGAGAGAACCTTCCCTCCCTGCACTCGTCCTTCTTCGCTCCCGACGCGGACGCCGCGATCCGCACGGGAATCGAAGCGGAGACCGCCGCGCTCCGGGACCTTCTCGGCAGGCCCTGACACCTCGCCTTCAGGGCGCGCGCTGGTATGTTCCTTCGGGCGTTCGGTAGGAGGCTTCTCCGGACGCCGCGTCGACTCGCCACCGACCAATGACGCTTCCCCGAACGATCGACGGGCACGTTGCGGCCACGATCTCGAATCCGTAGGCGGAGTCTCGTCGCCCGACCGGCCGAGCCTGAAGGCAGGCCGGGGAAAGTCCATAGTAGCCGCGGGCCTGGATGAGCCTTCGGAGGGCCTTCTGCGCCTGTTTCTCGCTGATCTCGCCGGGCGCGGGCGAGGCTTCGGGCGAGCGCGATTCCATGGGAATCCCGACCCGCTCGAATTTCTGTTTGGGCCTTCGCGTTCGCGGCGCGTTGCGCGCCGCCTCCGCGGGCGACTCGGTCGCCGGGGTTGCCGCGGTCAAACGCTGGGCCGGACCGGGTGAGGGGGCGGCCTGCGCGGCCACGGGG
>JBOGJO010000025.1:0-19607 GCA_050747885.1 Thermoanaerobaculia bacterium | reverse complement strand
CTTCGGAATCGGTGACGGAGGGACATCCGGACAAAATCGCCGATCAGATTTCGGACGCGATTCTCGACGCGATCCTGAGCCAGGATCCCATGGGCCGCGTCGCCTGCGAAACGCTCGTGACGACCGGCATGGCGTTCGTCGCCGGAGAAATCACGACGGACTGCTACGTGCATTTCCCCGACGTCGTTCGTCAAACGATCAAGGACGTCGGATACACGCGTGCGAAGTACGGCTTCGATTACCAGACCTGCGCCGTGATCTCGTCGATCGATCGCCAGTCGCCGGACATCGCGCAGGGAGTCGACACCGGGGGTGCCGGCGACCAGGGCCTGATGTTCGGTTACGCCTGCAACGAGACGAAGGAATTGATGCCGACGCCGATCACGCTCGCCCACGCGCTGACGATGCGCCTTGCCGAGGCCCGCCGGAAGGACGAGCTCGATTTCCTCCGCCCGGACGGAAAATCTCAGGTCACGGTTCAGTACGACGGCGAGAAACCGGTCCGCTGCGAGGCGATCGTCGTTTCCACGCAGCACGCCGATGCGATCAAGCACGCGGACTTGAAGGAACAAATCATCGAGGCCGTGATCCGCCCGACGATTCCCGCCGCGATGATCGACAGCCACACGAAGTTCCACATCAACCCCACGGGCCGGTTCGTCGTCGGAGGACCCCAGGGAGATTGCGGCCTGACGGGGAGGAAAATCATCGTCGATACCTACGGCGGCGTCGGGTCGCACGGGGGAGGCGCCTTCTCGGGGAAGGACCCCACGAAAGTCGATCGCTCAGCCTCCTACATGGCCAGGTACATCGCAAAGAACGTCGTGGCTTCGGGGATCGCACGGCGCTGCGAAATTCAGCTCGCCTACGCCATCGGCGTCGCGGAGCCGGTGTCGGTTCTCATTGACACGAAGGGGTCGGGACAGGTCGAAGAGGGCCGGATCGAGCAGATCGTCCGCGAGATCTTCCCCCTCACGCCGAAGGGGATCATCGAGGCGCTGAATCTGCGACGGCCGATCTACAAGAAGACCGCGGCGTACGGCCATTTCGGACGCGCGCTGCCGGAATTCCAGTGGGAGCGCACCGACCGCGCCGATGCCATCGCAAAGGCCGCGGGCGCATCCGCCCCTGCGCGCGCCGCCGCCTCGGTGTAGTTGCGGATTCGGCGTCGCTCGAACGTGCGGCGACGGAGTGTAAGATCGACCGAACATGAGGTGCGAAAGATGAGAGTTCGAGCGGCCGTCGGTTTCTTTCTCGGTGGGTTCCTCGTTTTCGGGCTCGGGAGCGCTTCCGCGCAGAACTGGGGCCGTCCCGAGACTCCCCGGTCCGGAGCGTGTTTCTACGAAAACCCGAATTTCCGGGGGCGGTACTTCTGCGCGTCGATCGGCGACGCGACTGCGATGGTGCCCGAGAAGATGAACGACCGGATTTCCTCGGTTCGGCTCTTCGGGAACGCGGAAGTCACGGTGTTCAAAGACCGGGATTTTCGGGGAGACCTCCGGAAGTTCGGGCACGACATGGAGGACCTGCGCCAGGTCGGTTTCAACGACCGGATTTCCTCGTTTCGGGTCGACGAGCGAAGAGGACGGGAGTTCCGGGAAGGGGCCGACGAGGGACGGCGCCGCGAGATGAGCTGGGGCCGCCCCGAAGCTCCCCGCTCCGGAGCGTGTTTCTACGAAAACCCGAATTTCCAGGGCCGGTACTTCTGCACGGCTTCCGGCGACTCGATCTCCATGGTGCCAGAAGGGATGAACGACCGGGTCTCCTCGGTCCGCCTTTTCGGCGACGCCGAGGTAACGGTGTTCAAGGACCGGGATTTTCGGGGGGACCTCCGGAAGTTCGAACGCGACATGGCCGACCTGCGTGGGATCGGCTTCAACGACCGGATTTCCTCGTTGCGAGTCGAGGGACGGGGTCGCTCGCACCGCCGGCACTGAGGCCGGGCGAAGCGCGTCCCGTCGCTGAACGCATGGACCGTCGATTTTTCTCGGTCGGTTCGGCGTCGGCGGCGATTGCGGTCGCGGCGGGAGCGTTCGGAGCTCACTCGCTGAGGGGGCGCCTCTCTCCCGGGATGCTCTCGATCTTCGAGACGGGAGCTCGCTACCAGATGTACCACGCCCTGGCTTTGCTCGCCGCGGCCTGTGCGTCTTCCCGTTGGCCCGGCCGTCGCTGTGCCGCGGCGGGATGGTTGTTCGTCGCCGGCACGGTGCTTTTCTCCGGAAGCCTCTACGCGCTCAGCCTGACGGGAGCTCGGTGGCCTGGCGCGATCACCCCGCTGGGCGGGCTGTCGTTTCTCGGCGGATGGGCTTGCCTCGCATGGGCCCCCTGGCGTTAAACTCGGGAGATGGCAAAGAAAAAATCCGCGACAAAGATGAAGGCGTCTCCCGGGAAAGCCGTCCGAAAGAAAACCCGGCGCCGGCCGACCGGGAAAAAGCCGGCTGCGAAACGGAAGCCTTCGAACCCGAAACGTTCCGGCGGCCGGAAGAAAGTCGCGAAGAAGAAGGCGCCACCTCGGATCCGGAAGGTTTCGCCATCCCGAAAAGCGGCGTCGCGACAACCGATTCGAAGGAAAAAGCGCGCGCCGGCTCCTTCGCGGACGTCGTTGTCGAGCCTCGACGGGAGAGAGATCGAAGATCGCGGCGCCGACTTCGACGTGATGGCCCCTTCCGACGACCGGGGCCTCGGGCCCGAATCCGGCGGCCAGGCGGGCGACACGGAGGGCCTCTCCCGATCGGAGATTGCCGATTCGGAGAGCGTGGAAGAGCTGATCGAGGAGGGGCAGGCCTTCGAAGCTGGAATCATCAGCGGCGTCGAGAACGCGCCCGACGCGGACGAAGGCGAGGTCACGACCCGCGAAGTGCCGGAGGACGACGTCCCCCGGGAGTACCTGGACGAGCAATAGAGAGCCTCTCGTCGGATAAGATTTGGCCCGAATGGAAATTCTCGAAAGCCGCCTCGACGTGGAATCGGCGGAATTTCGCGCGCGCGCCGATGCCATGCGCGCCCTGACCGAAGATCTGCGGGCAAAGGCTGCCGCCGCCCGGGAGGGAGGGGGCGAGCAGGCCCGCGATCGCCATCGCAAGCAGGGCAAGCTTCCCGTTCGCGAACGTCTCGAGTCGCTGCTCGATCCCGGCGCGCCGTTCCTGGAGCTTTCTTCCCTGGCGGCCGACGGGATGTACGACGGCGCCGCCCCGTGCGCGGGCCTCGTCACCGGGATCGGCGGGGTTTCGGGGCGCGATGTGATGATCGTCGCCAACGACGCCACGGTCAAAGGGGGAACGTACTTTCCCATGACCGTCAAGAAACACGTCCGCGCTCAGGAGATCGCGCGCGAGAACCGGCTCCCTTGCGTTTACCTCGTCGATTCCGGCGGAGCCTTTCTTCCGCTTCAGGCGGAAGTTTTTCCCGACCGCGAGCATTTCGGCCGGATCTTCTTCAACCAGGCCCGGATGTCGGCGCTCCGAATCCCCCAGATCGCCGCGGTGATGGGCTCCTGCACGGCGGGCGGGGCATATGTTCCCGCCATGTCGGACGAGGCGGTCATCGTCCGGAACCAGGGCACCATCTTCCTCGGCGGTCCGCCGCTCGTGAAAGCGGCGACGGGGGAGGAGGTGAGCGCCGAGGACCTCGGCGGGGCCGACGTTCACACGCGAATCTCAGGAGTGGCCGACCACCTCGCGGAAGACGATGCGCACGCGATCGAGATCGTCCGCTCGATCGTGGCGAACCTTCCCTCCGGCAAGCTCCTCCCGACCGACATGACGGCTCCGGAAGCCCCTCTCCGTCCCGCAGAGGAAATCTACGGCGTTGTTCCCCGGGATGTCCGGAAGCCTTATGACGTTCGCGAACTGATCGCGAGGATCGTCGATGGCTCCCGATTTCAGGAGTTCAAGGCCCTGTACGGAACCACGATCGTCACCGGGTTCGCGAGGCTGTCCGGATTCCTCGTCGGAATCGTCGCGAACAACGGGATCCTGTTCTCGCAGTCGGCGTTGAAGGCGACGCATTTCATCGAGCTCTGCGCGAGCCGCCAGGTGCCGCTTCTGTTCCTGCAGAACATTTCCGGCTTCATGGTGGGGAAGGATTACGAGAGAGGGGGGATCGCCAAAGACGGCGCGAAAATGGTTCATGCCGTCGCCAACGCCCGTGTTCCGAAGTTCACGGTCGTCATCGGCGGGTCCTTCGGAGCCGGCAACTATGCCATGTGCGGACGCGCCTATGAGCCGCGCTTCCTCTGGATGTGGCCGAATGCCCGGATCTCGGTGATGGGGGGAGAGCAGGCCGCCCGCGTTCTTTCGACGGTCAAACAGGACCAGCGCGCGCGCCAGGGCGAGCCGGCAATGTCCGACGCCGAGCTCGCCGAGTTCGAGAAACCGACGCGCGAGAAGTACGAAGAGGAAGGAAGCCCTTACTATTCCACGGCGCGGCTCTGGGACTACGGCATCCTCGACCCCGCGCAGACTCGAACGGCGCTCGCGCTCGCGATCTCCGCCTCGTACAACGCTCCGGCCGAGAATTCCGAGTTCGGCATCTTTCGGATGTAGGAGACGCTTTGGCGCAGGAAAAGTATTCGACGCTCCGGCTGGAGCGGGACGGGCCGGTCCGGCGGGTCGTGTTGAACCGCCCGGAGGTCCGTAATGCTTTCGACGACGAGATGATCCGCGAGCTCACGAACGTGTTCGCATCGCTCTCGGAAGAGCCGGGGGCGCGGGCGGTCGTCCTGTCGGGCGAGGGCAAGACGTTCTGCGCGGGAGCCGACGTCAACTGGATGCGCCGCGCGGCGGCGTATTCCCGGGACGAGAACCTGAACGATGCCCGGCGGATGGCGAGGATGTTGCGGACCATCGACACGTGCTCCCGGCCGGTCCTGGGTCAGATTCGCGGCGCGGCGATGGGCGGGGGTGTCGGCCTCGCGGCCGTGTGCGACGTCGTGGTGGCGGCCGAGGACACCGTCTTTTCGCTCGCCGAGGTGAAGCTCGGGATCCTGCCGGCGGCGATCTCTCCTTTCGTTCTGCGCGCAATCGGCGCCCGGCAGGCCCGGGATTTCTTTCTCACGGGGGATCGCTTCGGCGCCGAGGAAGCGCGGCGAATCGGCCTCGTCCACCGGGTCGTTCCGGCCGGCGAGCTCGAAAACGCGATTTCCGACAAGCTTTCGTCGCTCCTGACGTCCGGACCCGAGGCGGTCGCCGCGGCCAAGCGGTTGATCGAAACCGTCGCGGGCCGCGATATCGACGGCGTCTTCGAGGCGACCTCCGAGGCGATCGCCGACCGTCGCGCGTCCGCGGAAGGGCGCGAAGGGCTTTCCGCCTTTCTCGAAAAAAGAAAACCGTCCTGGAGCGGAAGCAAGTGATCCAAGCGCTCTGGGCGGGCGCCGAGCGAGCGGGCCGGCTTGCGGCGTTCTCTCTCCTCGCGGGACTTCTCGCGCCGCGAGGCGGTTGGGCCGCCGCCCCGATCCATATTTCGTACACGAAGAAGGTCCTCGAAAACGGTCTGACGGTGGTTCTCCACGAGGACCATCGACTTCCCGTGGCGGCCGTCAACATTCTCTACCGCGTTGGCTCGGCTGACGAGAAGCCCGGCAGGAGCGGGTTTGCCCACCTCTTCGAGCACCTCATGTTCACCGGCTCCGCCCATGTCGAGAACGGGCGGTTCGACCGGCTTCTCGAGTCCGCCGGCGGCGAAAACAACGCCACGACCCGCGCGGACTCGACCGACTATTTCGAGCTCGTGCCTTCCAACGCCCTCGAGCTGCCGCTCTACCTCGACGGGGATCGCATGGCGACCCTCGGGCAGGCGATCACCAGGGAAAAGTTCGAGACTCAGCGCTCGGTCGTCGAAAACGAGAGGCGCGAGGACATCGACAATCGCCCGTACGGGACGACCGAGGAAACGCTGCTCGCGCACCTGTTCCCCCCCGGCCACCCCTACCATCTCCCGGTCATCGGAACGATGAAGGACCTCGACGCGGCCACCCTGGCCGACGTTCGCGCGTTTTTCTCGGAGCACTACACGCCCAACAACGCCATCCTTTCGATCGCCGGCGATTTCGATTCCCGCCGCGTCGGCGACCTCGTCGAGAAGTATTTCGGGGCGATTCCGCGCGGACCGATCTCCTCTCCGCCGCGGCCGGCGCCCGTCGAGGTGCCGTCGGAAATCCGGCTTCGCCTCGAAGATCGCGTGGAGTTGCCCCGGCTCACGCTCGCCTGGGTCACCCCCGCCAATCTCGAGCCGGGCGACGCCGCGCTCGACGTGCTGGCAAGAGTTCTGACGGGCGACAAGACCTCGCGGCTCTATCGTCGACTCGTTTACGAAATGCAGATCGCTCAGGACGTTTCGGCGGGCCAGGATTCGCAGTCGCTGGCGTCGCTGTTCACGATCTCCGTCACTGCCCGGCCGGGTCATTCGCTCTCCGAGATCGAGCCGGTCGTGGAAGAAGAGCTCGGGCGGCTGACTTCGGAGGCCCCTTCGGCGACGGAGATTCTGCGGGCCCGGAGCTCCATCGAAGCGAGTTTTCTGCGCCGGCTGGAACGAATCGGGGGCATCGCGGACCAGCTCGCCGAGTACGAGGCGACGGCCGGCGACCCCGATTTCTTCCAGAAGGATCTCGACCGCTACGAGTCGCTCAAGCCGGAAGACATTCGCGACGCTGCCGCCCTGCTTTCCGAGAACCACCGCGTCGTCCTTTCCGTCGTCCCGAACGGAAAACTCGACCTGGCCTCATGGGTGCAACCCCGTCCGCGGGCGAAGGCGGCGGGAGTCGTCCCCGTCGACTGGAACGTCGTCCCCTCTCCCGGGCCGGCGCCGGAGGTGCGCCTCCCTGCCGTTCGACGGAAGAAGCTTTCCAACGGGCTTTCGGTCTGGATCCTCGAGCAGCATGCCCTGCCGATTGTCCGCGCCGATCTCGTCGTGCCGGCGGGCTCCGAAGAGGATCCGAGGGACGAAGCCGGTCTCGCCCGGATGGCGGCGGCCATGCTCTCGAGAGGTACCGAAACGCGAAGCGCGCTGGACCTGTCCGGGCAGGCGAGCCTCCTCGGGGCGGAGCTGGGCGCGGGCGCGGGATGGGACTCCTCCTTCGTCACGCTCGATGTTCCCTCTGCGCGTTGGGGCGACGGGCTCGACCTCCTGGCCGACGTGGCTCTCCACCCGGCGTTTCGGTTGGACGAGCTCGAGCGCGTCAAGAAGGGCACCCTCGCCGCGCTGCAGCAGCAGGTCGACGAACCCGAAGCGGTCGCCGGCGCGGCGCTCGAGCGGACCGTTTATGGGAGCGGACATCCCTACGGCCGGTCGGACCAGGGCGTTCTTCGCTCCGTCGCGCGGATTCAGGCCGGCGACGTTCGCTCGTTTTACCGGAAGGCGTTCGAGCCGGCCGGGGCCGTCTTGATCGTCGTCGGCGATGTCTCCGCCGAAAGCGCGTTCCGGGAAATCGAGAAGCGGTTCGGATCCTGGAAAGGGGAGGGAGGGAAAGCGGCGCCCGTGCGGAAACCGGCCTCCGCCCCGTCCCGTCTGATTCTGATCGACAAACCGGGAGCGGCGCAATCGGCGATCGAGGTCGGCCGGATCGGCGTTGCGCGATCCACGCCGGACTTCTTTTCCATCGAGGTGATGAACACGATCCTCGGAGGGTCCTTCACGTCGCGCCTGAACCAGAACCTGCGGGAGGTCCACGGCTATGCGTATGGAGCGGGCTCGGGGTTTGCAATGCGTCGGGGTGCGGGACCGTTTGCCGCGGAGGCTTCCGTTCAGACCGATTCCACGGCGCCGGCGCTCCGGGAGATGCTCTCGGAGTTGCGCCGGATCACCGTCGAGAAGCCCGCCGAGGCGGAGCTCGAGAAGGCGAAGAACTACCTCGCCCTGTCGTTTCCCCAGACGCTCGAAACGCCCGGAGACCTGGCGAGGCGGCTTGCGACGGTCTTTCTCTTCTCGCTGCCCGAGGACTACTACGACAGGTTCGTTTCTCGCGTGGAGGCCGTGACCGCGCAAGACGTCCTCAGGGCCGCGCAGGAAACGCTTGCGG
Organism: Thermoanaerobaculia bacterium; assembly: GCA_050747885.1. Taxonomy (GTDB): domain Bacteria; phylum Acidobacteriota; class Thermoanaerobaculia; order UBA5066; family DATFVB01; genus CAWEYG01. The sequence continues at coordinate 11,593 of JBOGJO010000025.1, read as the reverse complement.
GCGACTTCGTGATCGTCGTCGTCGGCGACCTCGCCAGGATCCGGCCCGAGATCGAAAAGCTCGGAGTCGGCGCGATCGAGATCGCGAAGTACGACCCCGAGACCGGGGACGTCGTTCCGGTGAAATAGAGGCAGCGACCGGCGGTCACCTCGGTCCGTCGGCTTTGCGACCTCGACGCCGCCGAACCGCCTTTTCGCCTGTCTCCGAAGCGAAAGCGCAGGAAATCGCCCGGAGACCCTCATCCGGCCCCGAAATTTCGCGTGATCGGCCCGCTCTCGAACTCCCCCGAGTTCCAAAAGGCTCTCTCGTGCCGGACAGGAGCGGAAATGGTGCGGGCCCCGGAAAAACGGTGCGCCGTTTGGTCGAAGGCGAGAGATTGGTAGAATTCGGAGGCAATGAAAAAGATCGCGAACGCCACCTTCGCCATCAAGAGCTGGGACGAGCAGCCCTACGGCGAAGGACCGGACCTGCCAAAACTGACCCGGGCCTCCGTCGCGAAGACGTTCACCGGCGACATCGAGGGGGAGAGTCAGGTCGAATACCTGATGATGTACCGCAGTGACGGCTCGGCGACGTTTGTCGGCCTCGAGCGAATCGTCGGGCGAATCGGCGACAGAGAGGGCTCCTTCGTACTTGAACGCCTCGGGGTCTTCGAGGGCGGCGAGGCGAAGGAGTCGTATTCCGTGGTTCCCGGCTCCGGGACCGGGGAGTTGCGCGGTCTGCAGGGAGAAGGCAGCTCGGCCGTCGGGCACGGCGCGGAACACCCTTTCACGTTGAGCTATGAGTTGGACTAGAGGGTCGGCCCGAAACCGCGAAACCAAAAGAAATCGGAGGACCCCGGGTCTCTGACGCCAGCGATGACTTCGGCCGGAGGAACCGACCGGCGGCCGGCATCGCGTTTGCGATTCTTCATCGAGAACGTCGCGCCGAACCGGGGAAAGAACGTGAAGCTGTTTTTCGGCCCCGAGGACGACGCGGTCGCGTGGCCCCTCTCGCGCTCGCGGGGCGGCCCCACGGGCATGTGAGCGGGGCCGACGAATTCTGACGAATTATTCGGAGGCGGCGGCCTTCGGCGGTTCGGGATCGGGCGCGGGGGGGGGCGCAGGGGGAGGCGCGGTTTGCCGGCGCGCCGCGTCGTCTTCGAACTCCACGCCGCAGAAGTAGCACTTCACTTTCACGCCCGGAAGAGCTTCCGGTCTCCAGTAGACGAATTTTTTCCGGCAAGACGGGCACCGAAACCTCTCTCGTTTTCCCTCGATTCCGTTCATTCCCGGATCGTAGCACGGGAGAAATCGATCAAAGGCTCACCGGCTACAATGGGCTCCCATGAAACGCCTGCTGATCGCGAATCGGGGGGAGATCGCCGTGCGGATCTCCCGCACCGCCCGCGAGCGCGGGCTCGAGACGGTCGCCGTCTACTCCACGGCCGACCGGACGGCGCCCCATGCGCTCGCCTGCGATTTCGCGGTGGAGATCGGCCCTCCGGCCGCCTCGGATTCCTACCTTTCGTTCGAGGCGATCCTGGGCGCGGCGCGCCGAATGAACGCCGACGCGATCCATCCGGGATACGGCTTTCTTTCGGAAAACGCGGCCTTTGCCGCGGCGGTGCAGTCGGCGGGATTGACCTGGGTGGGTCCCGAGCCGGCCTCGATGCGCATCATGGGAGACAAGATCGCCGCGCGCGAAGCGATGACCCGCGCCGGCGTCCCGGTCGTGCCCGGCCATCAGAGCCCGGGAGCTTCCGATGCCGAGCTGGAGGAGGCGTCCGCGAAGGTGGGGTTTCCCCTCCTCGTGAAAGCCAGCGCCGGCGGCGGGGGCAAGGGGATGCGGCGCGTGGAGTCTCGAGCGGAGCTTTCCCCGGCTCTCGAGGGGGCCCGACGGGAAGCCGCGGCCGCGTTCGGGCGGGGGGACGTCTATCTGGAGAGGGAAATCGAGGCGCCCCGGCACGTCGAGTTTCAGATCTTCGGCGATCGCGCGGGAAAGATCTTCGCCCTTGCGGAGCGCGAATGCTCGATTCAGCGCCGCCACCAGAAGATCGTGGAGGAAGCCCCCTGCGCCTCGCTCGATCCGAAGGTCAGGAAGCGAATGGCCGACGCCGCGACTGCCGCGGGACGGTCCGTGTCGTACCTCGGGGCCGGGACGGTGGAGTTCCTCGTCGATCGGCATGAGAATTTCTACTTCCTGGAGATGAACACGAGGCTTCAGGTCGAGCATCCGGTCACGGAGTGGACGCTCGGCGTCGACCTCGTCGCGGCGCAGCTCTCCGTCGCGGAGGGGCAGCCGCTTCCTTCGGATTGGAAGGATCTCTCCCCGCGCGGCCACGCGATCGAATGCCGGGTGTCCGCGGAAGATCCCGACACGTATCTTCCGAGGACCGGAACGGTGCTCGCTTACGAGGAGCCGGCGGGGCCCGGGATCCGCGTGGATTCGGGGATCGCGCAAGGCTCGGTCGTCGGCATCGACTATGACCCGCTCCTCGCGAAGGTCATCGTCCACGCGGAGACACGAACCGGCGCCATTGCCCGAATGCGCAGGGCCCTTCGAAGCTTCGTGCTCCTCGGGGTCGAGACGAACCTGCCGCTGCTGAGCCGCGTGCTGGAATCCGAGGACTTCGCGGCCGGGCGCACCGACACGGCGTTCCTGTCCCGGCTCAATCCAGCCCCCCCGCGCGAAGATCCTCCGATCGCGGCTCAAATCGCGGCGGACCGAGCCGCCGAAAGCCGGAGTGCGGTCGACCGGAGCGCCTCCTCTCGTTCCGATCCGTGGCGGAGCGGGGGCGGCTGGAGGCTCGGGTGAGAGCGGAAGGCGGAGCCCCGATTTTTGTGGATGGAAAGATCCGCGCCGTCGAGCTCGACGGAAGGAGGGTGCCCGTGCGCGCCGCGTCCGACGGCCGCCGCGTTCTCGTCTGGTGCGACGGGCAGACCTACGAGTTCGGCACGTCGGCGGCCCCGGCGGCGAGACTCCGGAGCTCCTCGGAAGAGGCGGGCCTGCGGGCGCCGATGCCGGGTAAGGTCCTTCGGGTCCTCGTTGCCGAGGGGGACGAAGTGGCGCGCGGAAACACGCTGCTGATCCTCGAGGCGATGAAGATGGAGCACGAGATCAAGGCCCCGGCGGGGGGTCGGATCGCCAGGATTCCTTTTGCCGAGGGCGATCAGGTGGAAGCGGGAGCGAAACTCGTCGAATTCGCGACATAATGCGGCCGGTGGAGCGACACGACTTTTCCATCCGACGGCCCGACTATCCGCCGCGCGTCACGGTGTACGAGGTGGGTCCCCGCGACGGACTTCAGAACGAGCCCGAAGCCGTTCCCACGTCGGTCAAGATCGAGTTCATCGAGAAGCTGGCCGATTCCGGGCTCTCCGCAATCGAGCTGACCTCGTTCGTCAAGCCCTCCGCGATTCCGCAGCTCGCCGATGCGGCGGAGGTGGTCAGGGGTGTCCGCCGGAGGAGCGGGGTCCGACTTCCCGTTCTCGTTCCGAACCTGAAGGGTTTCGAGGCTGCGCGCGCCGTCGGGGTGCGCGAGGTTGCGGTCTTCACGGCCGCGTCGGAGACGTTCAACCGCAAGAACATCAATTGCGGAATCGAGGAGTCGATCGAGCGATTCCGCCCCATCGTCGCGGCGGCCGCCGAGGAGAAAATCCGCGTCCGAGGTTATATTTCGACCGCCTTTGGCTGTCCCTTCGAAGGGAGAATCGAGCCCGAATCGGTGAGGGAAGTGGTGCACATGCTCCTGGACCTCGGGATCGAGGAGATTTCCATCGGGGACACGATCGGCGTCGGGACCCCGAACCAGGTGTACGACCTGATCGAGACGCTGTATGCGTCGGGAGTTTCGCGCGACGTCGTGGCGCTCCATTTCCACGACACGAGGGGCACCGCTCTGGCCAACGTCTGCGCCGGCCTCGATTGCGGCGTCACGATGTTCGACTCTTCGGCGGGCGGACTGGGCGGGTGTCCTTACGCGCCGGGAGCGTCCGGAAACCTGGCGACGGAGGATCTGTTGTATCTTCTTGATGGATTGGGCATTCGAACCGACGTTTCGTTGCCGGCGGTCGTGGAGGCAAGCCTCTTTCTGGCCGGGAAGATCGGTCGGAGGCTTCCCTCGCGATACCTCGCTGCGGCGGGATTCGGAGGGGGGGAGCCGGGGCCGTCCCAGCTCCCGGAGAACACGGCCGGCTGAGTTTCGAAGTTTCGGTTGACAGCAGCCTGGGGGCGCGGTAAATTTTTTAACGACAATGGTTTCCGAGTTGAACGAAAGCGCATGAAGGCGCGAAGGTAGAGATGCCCAAATCGATTCTCCTGGCCGACGACTCCCTGACGATCCAGAAGGTCATCGAGTTGACGTTTTCGGACACCGATTACGAATTGATCACGGTCGGCAACGGCCTCGAGGCGATCGCTTCGATCCATCGAAGCCGGCCGGACCTGGTCATGGCCGACGTGGTCATGCCGGGAAAGAACGGATACGAAGTCTGCGAGACGATCAAGTCGACGCCCGCGCTCGCCGACATTCCCGTCATCCTTCTCTCCGGCACTTTCGAACCCTTCGACCGCGAGCGGGCGGAGAGGGCCCGGGCGAACGCCATCGTCACGAAGCCGTTCGATTCGAAAAATCTGCTGACTCAGGTCGAGTCCCTTTTGACCGGCAGGAGCTCGCCGACCACCGTCGCAGTCCCGGTGAGCCCGGAGCCGAGGGCGGCTTCGGCGCCGGACTCGCCTACGGCGGCCTCCTCGGAAACCGTACAGATCCCCACGACCCCGGCGCCGGGGTCCGGCGCGTTCCGGCCTCCGCGGATCGAGAAAAAATCGGTTGCCGAGATCGCGGAAATGACGTTCGACGGGGCGACGGATTTTCCAGAAGCCACGGCTTCCGAACCCGCCGGCCAGACGCCTCCCTCCGATTCCGACCGCGGCAGAAAGATCGAGCCGGTCGAGTTCGACATGGACGATTCTTCGCCGTTCGGGAAATCCGCGAGCACCGCGCCGTTTGTGCAGGAGCGTCCGCTCCACGAGGTGTTCTCTCCGTTTCCGGAAAAGGACAACGTCTTCGAGTTCCCGATGGCTGATCCGTCCGGAGCCGCGCCGCCGGAGACTCCGGCTCGGAAGCCGGGGCCCGACGACGTCACGCAGGAAATCCCTCCGATCGCTCCCGCGGCGGAGGACGACTTTCCGCCCGAGCCGGTCTTTCTGCAGCCGGCCCCGAAGGATCCGGCGCCGGCGCCCCAACAGAAGCGCGAGGCGGTCGGACCGGAAATCGAAAACCTCGCGCAGAGCGCCACGATGTCGGATCTGGCGAGCCTCGTGAGCCGCGTGTCGCCCTCGGCGCCTCTGTCGGACGAGGACGTCGATCGGGTCGCCCGCAAGGTCGTGGAAATGATCTCCGACCGGACCGTCCGGGAGATCGCGTGGGAAGTCGTGCCCGATATGGCGGAGATCGTCGTGCGCAGACGCCTGCGCGAGCTGGAAGCCGAGTCCGGCGACTCCGACTGACGGGACACGAGTTGCCCTCCCCAGATCCCCTTTCGAAGACGTACGCCCCGTCCACCTTCGAAGAGAAGCAGTCTCGCCGTTGGGAGACGGCGCAAGCCTTCGAGCCCCACGGCGCTCCGTCGGCGCCGCGATTCTCGATCGCGATCGCCCCTCCCAACGTGACGGGCAAGATCCACATCGGCCATGCGCTGGAAAACTCGCTGGCGGACGTGATTGTCCGCTGGAAGAGGATGCAGGGCTTCCGGACCGTTTGGGTGCCGGGAACGGACCACGCCGGCATCGCCACCCAGATGGTGGTCGAGCGCGCGCTGGCGAAGGAGGGCATCGACCGTCTCAAGATGGGCCGCGACGCTTTCGTCGAGAAGGTCTGGGAATGGAAGCGCGAGTCGAAGAAGTCCATCCAGAACCAGCTCAACCGCCTGGGGTGCTCCCTCGACTGGACCCGGGAGCGTTTCACGCTCGACGAGGGGCTGTCCCGCGCCGTCCGGAAGGTTTTCGTGGACCTCTATCGCGACGGCCTCGTGTACCGGGGCCGATACGTCGTCAACTGGTGCCCCCGCTGCGGCACGGCCGTGTCCGATCTCGAAGTTCACCACGTGGAAACGCAGGGAAAGCTGTACTTCATCAAGTACGACGTGGAAGGCGATTCCGTGGGCGCCATCGTCGCGACGACCCGGCCCGAGACGATGCTCGGCGACACCGCGCTCGCGATCTCGCCCGGCGACCCGCGGACGCGGCGGCTCGTGGGAAAGACGGCGATTCTTCCGATCCTCGGGCGGCACATCCCGGTCGTCGAGGATGGCTTCGTGGACCGGGAGTTCGGATCCGGCATCGTCAAGATCACACCCGCTCACGACCCGAACGACTTTGCGTGCGCCAACCGGCACGGCCTGCCTTCCGTGACCGTCATCGGGCCCGACGGAAGGATGACGCCGGAGGCCGGCCCCTACTCGGGCCTGGATCGCTTCGAGGCCCGGTCCAGGGTCCTCGAGACGCTCGCGGCGGAGAACCGAATCGTCGACGTTCAGGAGCACGTTCACTCGGTGGGCCACTGCCAGAGGTGCGACACGGTGATCGAGCCCTATCTCTCGAATCAATGGTTCGTGAAAGTTCAGCCTCTCGCGGAGCCGGCGATTCGCGCGGTCGAGCAAGGCGCTGTCCGCTTCGTTCCCGAAAACTGGACCAAGACGTACTTCGAATGGATGCGCAACATCCACGACTGGTGCATCTCCCGGCAGCTCTGGTGGGGGCACCGGATCCCGGCATATTACTGCGATCGGGACCACGTGATCGTTGCCGAAACCGCGCCGTCCGCGTGCGATCAGTGCGGGTCGACGACCTTGACCCAGGACAACGACGTCCTCGACACGTGGTTTTCTTCCCAGCTCTGGCCGTTCTCGGTCTTCGGCTGGCCGGAAGACACCCCCGACCTGAAAGCCTTCTATCCCACCGACCTGATCATCTCCGGTTTCGACATCCTCTTCTTCTGGGACGCCCGAATGATCATGGCGGGCCTGCGGTTCACCGGCAAACCGCCGTTTTCGGTCCTTCATCTCCACGGTCTCGTGCGCGATGAAAAGGGCGAGAAGATGTCGAAGACCCGCGGCAACGTCATCGACCCGCTCGACGTGATCGCGGAATTCGGCGCGGACGCGGTGCGCTTCACGCTGCTCTCCCTCGCGTCGCCCGGGCGCGACCTGCCGCTCGCGAAGAGCCGCATGTCCGGGTCGCGGGCGTTCCTGACGAAGCTCTGGAACGCGACGAGGTTCGTTCTGTCCCAGGCCGAGGGAGGAAGCGTCGGGCCGATCCCGGAGGGGCCGTTGTCGATCCTCGACCGCGGAGTCCTCACGCGTCTCCACCGGACGGTCGAGGCGGTTGCGCGTCACCTGGAGGAGTTCCGGTTCGATCTCGCCGCCTCGAGCCTCTACGATTTCGTGTGGCGGGATTTCTGCGACCGCCATCTCGAGATGGTCAAGCCCCTGCTGTCCGGGAAGACCGGGTCCGACGCGGATCGCGAAGCGTCGCGCTCGGTCCTCTTCGCGTGCCTTCGGACGGCCGTCGCGATGCTTCATCCTTTCGTCCCGTTCCTGACGGAGGAGATCTGGGAGCGGATCGGGGACGGGTCGCTTCTCGCGGTTTCGAAATTTCCCGTCGCCGACCCGCGATTTCGCGACGACGCATCGGCGGAGACCGTTCGCCTCGTCGCGGAGATCCTCACGCGGGTGCGAACGTTCCGTTCGGAGCGGGGCGCGGCTCCGACCGAGCCCGTGGAGCTCCGGATCGCTCCGCCGGCGCCCCGTGAGGACGACCTTCGCGAGCTCTTCCCGGTGATCGCGTCGCTCGGCCGTCTTTCGTCGCTCGAATTTTCCGAGCTGCGCAAGGATGATTTTCGTGATGTCGTGGGAGGCGCCTCGGTCGGGCTGAAGTTTGCCCGGAAAGAGGGCGGGGCCGACCCGGCGGGGGTCCGGCGCGAACTGGAGAAGCTGGACTCGGACATTCAGGCGCTTTCCGAGCGGCTTCAGAACTCCGCCTATCTCTCCAAGGCGCCGGAGGGGATCGTTCAAAAATCGAGAGAGAGGCTCTTCGAAATGGAGAAGAGGCGGGCGGCGCTGGGGGGGACGTCCCGTTGATCCGCTTCTTCGAGGACCCGATCGACGTCGCCGAATTCCGGAATCTCCGGAATTTTGTGTTTGCGCCGGTCCTCCCATCGACCAACCAGGCCGGACGCGGATGGATCGACTACGCGGACCGGGAAGAGGTCGCCGTCGCGCCCCTCGCGATCTGCGCGCTCGAACAGACGGAAGGCCGCGGCCGCCGCGACAGGACGTGGCGTTCGCCCCGCGGCGGGCTGTATCTCACCTTCGTGTGGAAAGTGCCGCCCGGGAGCTCGCTGTCCCATCTTCCGCTGGCCGCCGCGGTCTGGGCGGCGGAGGCGTGCTCGCGGGCTTTTGGCCTCTCCGTCGGGCTGAAGTGGCCCAATGATCTCCTTTTCTCCGGAAAGAAGCTCGGCGGCATCCTGACCGAGGCGAGGACGCGCGGGGAGGAGACTCATGCGGCGGTAGGATTCGGAGTGAACGTCCTGGACAATTTAGAGTTGACGAAGGATGCCGGCGCCACGGCGGCCGCGCGGGAGTCCGGCCGCCCCGCGTCGATCGGGTCCGCGTTCCTCGAGCTGTGCCGCGAATTCGATCGGTATCTCGACCGGCCCGACACCGGGAGCGTGGTGGAGGATTGGAAAAGCCGCGCGGTGCATCGCGCGGGCGATCAAATCCGAATCTTGCTCGACCCCGAGAATCCGGAGAGCTGCGTGGACGGAGCGTTCGATGGCGTGACAGAAGAGGGCTTCCTGAGGCTGAGGACCGCGACCGGCGAAAAGGTCGTGACCTCCGGAGAGGTCCGTTCGTGGTGAGCCTGCTCGTCGTCGACGTCGGGAACACGAACACGGTTCTCGGGCTTTACGAGGGCGAGGATCTCCGGGCGGACTGGCGCCTGGCGACCCGACGCGACGCGACGGCCGACGAGATCGGAATTTTCGTTCGCGGCCTGCTGGAGTCGGCCGGCGCCAGGGTCTCTCGCGCCATCGTGGCGACCGTCGTTCCTTCGCTTCATTTCCCCTGGAAGAGCGCGTTCCGCAGGTACTTCCGGGTCGAGACCCTGTTCGTCGAGCCGGGGATCAAGACGGGAATGCCGATCCTTTACGACAACCCTCAGGAGGTCGGCGCCGACCGAATCGTCAATGCGGTGGCCGCGTTTGCGAAGTACGGCGGTCCGTGCGTCGTGGTCGACTTCGGCACGGCCACGACCTTCGACGTCGTCAACGCGGCCGGAGAGTACGCGGGAGGCGTAATCGTTCCGGGAGTCATGATTTCGGCCGAGGCCCTCTTCTCCCGCGCCGCGCGGCTCTCCCGCGTCGAGATCCGGAAGCCGGAACGCGTCGTCGGGACGACGACCGCGGGATCGATCCAGTCGGGGCTCTTCTTCGGCTATCTCGCCCTCGTCGACGGGTTGATCGAGCGAATTGCGGCGGAGATCGGGTCGCCCCCCGCGGTCGTGGCCACGGGCGGCCTCGCCGATCTGCTCGGGCGGGCGTCGGACAAGATCCAGCACGTCGACCCCCACCTGACGCTGGAAGGGCTTCGGCTCCTCGATGAGCGAAACCGATCCCGGCACTGACGCGGCCGGCCGCGAATACTTCACGGCGATCGAGACGGAGTTCATCCGAAGGCGGGGGAGCCCGTTTCTCCTGTCCCCCAAAGATTTCGAGCTCATTCGCCGTTGGAGAGAGCTCGGGATTCCGGCGGCGGACGTGTTCCGCGGCATCGCCGAAGCCTTCGACCGCCGCGCCGAGCGGGGAGCGCAAACGAGAATCAACAGCGTTTCATACTGCGAGGGCGCTGTTCTGGAAGCCTGGGAGCGCAACGCGTCGGCGAGAGTGGGAAAGCCTCCGGCGGGCGGCGAGCCGAGCGACGTCGCGTCGGCCCTCGATCGCATGTGTGAGGAGTTGGAGAGGGCGGCCGACGAGGGTTCCGCCGCCCGAGAAGCGATCGCGGGAGCGGTCCGGCGCCTTCGAAAGCTCGCCGGCGAAGGGCGCTCGCCGGAAGAGATCGAGGCCTCCCTTGGCCGGCTCGAGAAAAAGCTCCTCCGCGAAGCCGCCGCGGCCCTCCCGCCGGAGACTCTGGCCGCGATCGAGAAAGAGGAGCAAGGAAGGCTGGCCGGCGACCGAACGGCCATGGAACCGCGCGCGTTCGACCGAACCCGCGACGTCCTGATCCGGCGTCGGTTGCGGGTGGAGCTCGGAATCCCGCGACTCTCGCTGCTGGGATGAAAGGGTCGGTCCGGCTCGAGATCGAGAGACTCGCCCCGACGGGAGAGGGTGTCGCGCGCCTGCACGGCAAAACCGTCTTCGTCGAGGGGGCGCTCGCCGGCGAGATTGTCGAAGCCGAGCTGTTCGGCGAGAAGTCCCGGTTCGCCCGCGCGCGAACGCTCGCCGTCGAGCGACCCTCGGCCGACCGCCGCGGGGTCGACGCGCACTCGAGCCGGTGCGGCGGGACGGACTGGGCCCATTTCGAGCCCGTCGCCGCGCGGAAGGCAAAACGGGATTTGTTCCTCGAAACGATGCAGAGAATCGGGGGCCTCGACCGGGCGGCGTTCGGGGAGCTCCCCATCTCGGACTCTCCGCTCGAATACCGGCTCCGGAACCAGTTTCACCGGCGCGGGGACGAAGTCGGATTTTTCGAGCGCCATTCGCACCGAATCGTTCCGATCGACAACTGCGAAATCGTATCTGCCCGGACGCGGGGGGCGATCGCGGCTCAGTCTCGCGAGTGGGGGAGCGCCTCGGCGGGCTCGCGCGAGACCGGGGCGATCGAGACGATCGGAACAATCGAAACGATCCAAACGATCGAAACCATCGAAGCCATCGAGACCGTCGAAACCGGGCCGACGCACGCGGTTGCTTTCTGGAACCGAAGCCGGCAGGAGCCGGCAGGGGGGAATCCGAAGATCGAGATTCGCTGCGAAGACGCCGCGTTCTCGGTCTCCCCGCGAGCGTTCTTCCAGATCAACAGGTTTCGATTTCCTGCCTTGATGAGGGAAGTCGAACGCCGAGCCCGGAGCCTCGGTCAGGAGTCCTCCCTCGATACGTATTCGGGAGTCGGGTTGTTCACACATGCGCTCGCCGAGGCCGGCTTGAGCGTGACGGCGGTCGAAGGCTCCCGGGAGTCGGTCGCGCTGGCGCGGGACAACCGGATCCGGCTCCGGGAACCGGATCCGGTCCGGATCGTCGGGTCGAGCGTGGAGGCCTTTCTCGCGGGCTCGGCGGAGTCCTTCGACCTCGTCCTCGCCGATCCTCCCCGCGCGGGTCTCGGAAGTCTCGCCGCGGATCTCGCCCGGCGCGCCCGGACCGCATTCTTCTATGTCTCGTGCGATCCCGCTTCCCTCGCGCGGGACCTGCGCTCGATCCTCCCGCTCGGGTTCGAGATCGAATCCTCTTTTCTGGAGGACTTCTTTCCGCTCACACACCGCGTCGAAGCGTTCGTGGCCCTTCGGCGGGCCCGGTGATCCGCCCCATACTTCGCGGCGGATCCGCGCCGGCGCTCGCGGC
>JBOGJO010000024.1:0-1252 GCA_050747885.1 Thermoanaerobaculia bacterium | reverse complement strand
GGAGGGTGACCGCCATCCATGAAACGCTCGGCGACCGCCTCGAGGTCTTCATCGGCGTCGACGACTTGATCGTCGAGGGCGTGGCCGCCGGGGCGGTCGGGTGGATCGCGGGCCTCGTCAACGCGTTTCCGTCCGAATCGGTCCTGCTGTTCGACCTCGCCCGGGACGGAAAGACCGAGGAGGCCCGCCGCCTCTACGAGTGGTTCCTGCCGCTCCTGCGGCTGGACGTCGTGCCGAAGCTCGTGCAACTGATCAAGCTCGTGCAGCAGGAGGTCGGCCACGGCAGCGAGCGCGTCCGCCCGCCGAGACTGCCCCTCGTCGGAGTCGAGCGGGAAGCGGCGTTCGAGATCATTCGAACGGCGCTCCGGAAGCGCGGAGCGCTGTAGGCACTCGGCCGTTAATTCACCATCGTCATGACTTATGCTCGAGCAGGCTGCGATCGAGGCGATCCTCGACGGCACTTAGCCGATTGTCAATCTTGCCGAGTTGGCTGTCGACGCGATCGAGCCGAGCCTCGACCCGGTCTAGCCGAGACTCAACGCGGTTCTGGCTCCCCTCGACTCTTTCCATTCGAACGTCGATCCCGGAGACGCCTTCCGCGATCAATTTCATCTTCGACTGGACGTCTTCCATCACGACACCGATGTGTCGTTTGATTTCCGCGACATCTTTTGAGTCCACTGGTTTTTCTCCGGCGAAATTCTAGCACCGATGAACTCGGCTTCATGAGGCCAAGCGAGCGATCCCGAAGGGCCCTCCCGGAAGCGCCTCGCCGCCGCGTGGCCTCACCTCTCGTCGCGCGCGAGGCGGAAGCCGACGCTGAACCCCTTGTCTCCTGGAGCGTGTGAATAGCGCGCCGCGCAGCGGCAGCTCGCCGCGTCGAAGTACCAGCTTCCGCCGCGGATGACTTTCTTCGCGGCCGACGCCGGACCGACCGGGTCGACGACGTCATGATCCGGATAAGCCCCGTAACCGTCCGAGCACCACTCCCAGACGTTGCCGTGCATGTCGAAGATTCCCCGGCGGTCGGCCGGAAAGCTTCCGACCGGCACGGGACGACCGAGATACCGGCCGGGCCTGCCTCCACGCAGGGGGTACCGGGCGTCGAAGTTCGCGTTCGCGTCGTCGATCCGTTCCGCGCCGGAGCCTTCGCCGCTCTGGCACGCGAACTCCCATTCCGCCTCGGTCGGGAGCCGAAAGCCCCCGCCTTCCTTCTCGTTGAGCCGCTCGAGGAACTTCCGGACGTCGAACC
>JBOGJO010000023.1:0-30568 GCA_050747885.1 Thermoanaerobaculia bacterium | reverse complement strand
TTGCCTTCCTGGATCAGGTCGAGAAACTGCAGCCCGCGGTTGGTGTACTTCTTCGCGATCGACACCACGAGTCGAAGATTCGCGACGATCAGCTCGTGCTTGGCCTGGTCCGCCTCTTCTTCTCCCTCGCGAACCGAGCGAAGCGTCCGGCGGACCTCATCGTGGGCGAGCCCGAATTTCTTTTCGAGCTCGCGCAGGTTCTTGCGGTACTTCGAGACGCGCCGCTGATAGAACTCGCGGCGGGTCGCGTTCTTTTCTTTCTTCAGGACCGTCGAGTCCTGCCGGATCATTTGCTCCGGCGCCGAAAGCTGGCGTTCGACGTCCCGCAGGATGTTGAGCAGGCGCATCAGGACGATCGGCGTGAAATCGATCGACCGGACGTGCCGGGCGATCTCGGTGACCTTCTTGTCGGTCGAGCCGGACAGCTTCGCCTCCATTTTGCTGCCCTTCTTGACGGATTTGACTCGGGCGGCGATGCGCTTCAGGTCGGCGTCGATGCCGGAAATCTTCCGGAAGGCGGCGACGATTTCATCGACCCGCCGGGACAGGCGGCCTTCCTGGGCCGAGTCCTCGGCCTCGAAATCTTCCTCTTCTTCGCTGACAGCGTTTCGGGCGGCCATGCTCTCGGCGATCTTGAGGATCTCTTCGAGGACTTTGAGATTGTTCGAGAGGGCGCGGTAGATTTTCGACTCTCCGACCTCGATGCGCCGGGCGATCTGGACTTCGCCTTCCCGATCCAGGAGCTTGACCGTTCCCATTTCGCGCAGATACATCCGGACGGGATCGTTCGTCTTCTCGACCGGCTCGACGACCTCTTCCGACCCGTCGCCGGCCGCCACGTTCTTGCGTCGGCCCGCTTTGTCGGTGTCCGTGATGACTTCGATGCCGAGGTCCCCGAGGCGCAGATACACCTCGTCAAGCTCCTCCGGAGAAGTCGCAAGCTCGTCGGGGAGGGCCAGGTGGATCTGCTCGTAGCTCAGATACCCCTTTCCCTTGCCCTGCGCGAACAGGGAGCGCACCTCCGGGTATTTTTCCTCGATCATCAACAAGTCTTCCTCCGCGCGCCCGATCGGGCCAGAACTTTGATCTTCTCGCTCAGGGCAGTCTTGGAACGCAAAAGTTCGTCGATTTCTTCCTGATTTCCCGTGTTTCCCGCCGCCTCGATCGCCCGCTGAAGCGTTTCGGCCTGTCGCTCGAGATGCCGTCGCTGCAACGCATTCAAAATGGGCTCGATATGGTCCGCAACGCCCTCCGGAGATTCGTCCAGTGAAACCTCGGAGAGTAACACGAATTCCCGTTCCTCGCGAAGCAAGTCTCCCAGCCGGCTGAAATCGGTTTCTCCGCCCCCTTCCCGGGACTTCCGGAGGGCCAGAAACAGCGACCGGCAGGCGGGATCGGTAAAAACCTCGGGATCCAGCTCATCGATCGCGTGGGACACTTCTTCCTCGCTTCCCGGCCGGCCGTTGAGGAGGCAGCGCAGGAGGCGCCGCTCCCCCTCGGGAGGCCGCACCCTGTTTAACGATTCGGCCGGCGGATTCGTTCCCTCCGCAGCCGGGGCGCGCGCTCCCGCCCGGGGGGCCTTCCACAGGAGGTCGACGGGCATCGAGGCGGCTTCCGCCAGGCGGCGCACGAATTCGTAGCGGACCACTCGGTCCGGAATGCTCTCGAGCACCTCGAGGATCGCGTTGACGCGGTCGCCCTTTTCTTTGGGCGAAGAGGCGGGCGCGAGCTCGCTCGAGAGGAGCCAGTCCAGAAACGGCGCGGCGTCGTCGACGGCCGACCGGACGGCTTCGGCGCCCCCCTCGCGAAAGCGGTCGAACGGGTCGGAGCCGGCGGGCATCGCAGCCACCCGAACCTCGAGCCCTTCGGAGAGCAGCAGCGGAATGGCGCGCCGGGTCGCGGTCCTTCCGGCGGAATCGCCGTCATAGCAGAGAACGGCCCGGGAGACCCATTTTCGAAGCTTCTCCGCCTGGGGGCGGCCGAGCGAGGTCCCCATGCTCGCGACTGTCTCGGGAACTCCGGAGAGGAGAAGCCCCAGATGATCGAAATACCCTTCCACCAGCACCGCCCGATCCGCCCGCCGCATTCCGTCGCGGGCCGCGGGAATTCCATACAGGAGGCGATTTTTCGAGAAGACCGGGCTGTCGGGGGAATTCAGGTACTTCGGCTCCTCGCCCGAAAGGGAGCGGCCTCCAAAGCCGACGACCCGGCCGCGTTCGTCGCGAATGGGGAAGAGAAGCCGGTTGCGAAAGCGGTCGTACGGCCGCTTTCCCGGCGCGCCGGGCTGAAGAATTCCGGCCTCGATCAGGATTTCGGGGGGCTCGGTGAGCCGGGAGAGGAAATCCCACGAATCAGGCGCGAAGCCGAGCTCGAGCTCGCGGGCGGTTTCTTCCGGAACGCCTCGCTCCCGGAGGTATTCGGTCGCGCGGTTCGGGCCGGGCCCGAGGTTTTCGCGGTAGAGCCGGTGCGCCGACGCGACGGCCGAAAGGAGTCTCTCCCGCCGGTCTTCCCCTTCGCCCCGGACCCTCCGGGGAACTTCGACGCCGTAGCGCCGCGCCAGGATCTCCGCCGCTTCCCGGAACGTGGCGCGTTCCATCTGACGAACGAAGCCGAACAGATCCCCGCCAGCCCCGCAGCCGAAGCAGTAGAAGAGCCCCCGGTCGCGGTTGACCGTGAACGACGGAGTCTTTTCGCGGTGGAAAGGGCAAAGGCCCTTCCAGGAATTCCCGGCTTTCTTCAACGTCGTGTGCTCTCCGATGACTTCGACGATGTCCGCGGCGGAGCGGATGTCGGAAAGGACCCGGTCGTTGAAGTCGAGAAAGTCGGTCATCGGGAGGGAATCTTTCTCATTTCAGAACGATCACGGTGGCGCCGTCGCCGCCCTGCGCCGGCTCCGCCTTTCGAAACGAGGAGATCGCGGCATGGGCGCGGAAATACGCGCGCAGGCCGTTTCTCAGCCGCCCCGTTCCGTGGCCGTGAACGATTCGAAGGGAGTCGGCGCCCGCGGAGAGGCCCCGATCGATGGCGCGATCGACTTCCTCGATCGCCTCTTCGACCGTCTTGCCGATCACGAGAATTTCACTCGGCGGCGGCTCGGCCGCCGGAGAGTCCGTGCGCGAGGAGTCGCTCCGGGCGCCCCGGCCGCTCCGGTCTCCGGACACGTTCCCGGCGGCGACGAGGTCGGAGAGAGGAACCCAGAGTCTCTTCCCCCGGGCGAGAATCCTCGCGCGCCCTCGGTCGATCTCCTCGATTTCGGCGGGGGCGCTTCCGCCGCGCAGCCGCACCGCGTCTCCGGCCGCAAGCGTTCGCGCCTCTTCTTCGGCCTCGCGCTCCGCTTCCCGAAGGAGGGGCTCCCGCCGGCGCCGTTCTTCGACCTCGGCGAGAACGGCCGCGGCGGTTGCGGCCGTCATCTTCTCCTGCTGAATCTTCGCCAGCGCGTCGGCGGCCGCGCTTCGGAACTCGCGCCGGGCCTGATCAAGAACGTCCTTTCCCTTGGAGAGGATCTCTTTTCTCTTCGTGGCGAGCTCGGCGGACTGCTCCGCGAGCCGCCGCGCCAGGGAACGGTTCTCTTCGAGGGTCTTCGAAAGATCGAGCTCGCGCTCCCGCACGCGGGCCAGCGCCTCCTCCGCTTCCGTCTCCAGCCTTTCCCTCCGAATCCAGGCCGCGCCGAGAATTTGAGTGGCCCGTTCGATCGTCTCTTCGGGAAGCCCCTGCTCCCGGGCGGTCGCGAGCGCCCGACTTCGCCCGAGGAACCCCGGACGAAGCCGAAAGGTCGAGCGGCCGGTTTCTTCGTCGAACTCGAGGGCCGAAACCTGGGCGTCTCCCCGCGATGCGGCGAATTCCTTCACGGCCGCGAGGTGGGTGGTCGCGACGGCGCGGGCTCCGCGGCCGAGGAGGGTTTCCAGGGCGGCGATGGCGATCGCCGCCCCTTCCTCCGGATCCGTTCCGCCCCCGAGCTCGTCGAGAAGAGCGAGCGTTCCGGGCCCCGCGGAGCGCACGATTTCCGCCAGGCGGCGCATCGCGGAGGAAAACGTCGAAAGGTCGGAAAGAATCGCCTGCTCGTCTCCGACGAGACAGGAGAAGGCCTGGAACAGGGGGAGCACGGCGCCCCGCGCGGGCACCGGAAGCCCCGACTGCGCCATCATGGAGAAAAGACCGAGTGTCTTCAGGACGACCGTCTTGCCCCCGGCGTTGGGCCCGGAGAGCAGAAGCCATCGCTGGTCGCCCGCCAGGTCGACGTCGAGGGCGACGACGTCGCGATCTCGGCGCGTTTCGCCCAGGACCGATTCCCTCGCCGCCGCGAGCCGCGCGTCGAGAAGGGGATGGCGGGCGCCCGAGAGCTTCCAGCGCCCGTCGGTGGAGAACTCGGGGCGGATTGCATCGGTTTCTCTCCCGAAGACCGCCTTCGCCTCGACGGAGTCGAGGTGCGCGAGGATTTCCGCGGCGTCTTCGAGGTCGGCTCGCCGGGCGAGGACCTCGTTGCCGAAATCGCGCCGGATTTTCTCCTCCTCCCGGCGCAGGTCGGAAGCCAGCAGCGAGAGCTCGTTGTTTTCTCCCGTCATCTCGGAAGGCTCGAGGAAGATCGTTTGTCCGGAGCCCGAGCGGTCGTGGACAATTCCCTCGACCCTCGGCGCGGAACCCGCCGCGACGGGAACGCAGTAGCGGCCGTCGCGCAGAACAACCGTGTCTCCCGCCGATCCGTTCCTTTCGAGCCAGCTTCGGGCGACGTCATAGAGCTTCTGTCGCTGCCGCTGAAGTCGGCGGCGGAGCTCTCCGAGCCTGGGCGAAGCGCCGTCGGAAAGCGAGCCGTCGGCCTCGAAGAGGCGGGCGGCCCGGCGCGAGATCGCGGCGAGATCGGGAATGGAAGCGAGGTGGCGCCGGAGAAGCGGGAGGTCCTGAGCGCCGGGGAGAAGCCCGAGGCACTTTTCGGCGGCGCGGGCGATCGCGATGAGAGGCCGAAGCTCCTCGTGGAATCCCAGGCCTCCCGCCGAAGCGAGCCTCTCGAGCGGCGGCCCCGGATCCTCGACGCCGCGCAGGGGCAGCCGGCCGGATCGGGCGAGCAGAACCGCGGCCTCTGCCGTTTCCCCGAGCGCGAGGTCGACGGACTCGGGTTCGGTGAAAGGAAAAAGGCCGCGTACCTTCTCACCACCCGTCGGGGTTTGAGCGAAGGACGCGGCCAGATTCACGACGGCCGAAAAATCGAGGGGATCAGACGCCGGCGCGGCGTTCCTCCGAGAGCTTTCGGAGCATCTTCTTGCGGGCGGCGATGGCCTTGCGCTTCCGTTTCGCGGAAGGCTTCTCGTAGTGTTGACGTTTCTTGAGCTCGGAGAGGATGCCCGATTTCTCACACTTGCGTTTGAAGCGGCGCAGGGCGTTCTCGAAAGACTCGTCTTCCTTGATGTGGATTACAGGCATGCGGATCACCCCCTTCGTCTCAGATTCCCCCGCCACGAGGGACCCTCAATGATAAGGCACGTCTTCGGCTCCGTCAAATTCATTAATGTAAGTTATTGTCGTCATTATGTTTCTTGACAAAGAAGAAACGGACCCGGATAATCTCGGCATGTCCGCCCAAGACGCCCGAACGCAGATCGAGAAGGAAGTCAAGCGCCGGCTGGAAGAGCACTTCGATCAGCTTCGCGAGGAATTCGAGCGGATGAGGATCGAAAGCCACCGCAAATGGGAAGAATTCCTGATGCGCCTAGATTTTCCCCTGCCCGAGCTGGTCCCCGCCGAGCTCATTCCCGCTCCCGGCCCGTCGGTTTCGGAGGCCGGGGACCTTTCGGATTTGCGTGAGTTCGCCCGATCGATCGACGCCGCAACGACCCAGGTCGACGCGCTGAAAGCATTCCTGGGCGCGTGCACGCGCCGTTCGCAGCGGGCCGTGCTTCTGGTGGCCCGGGGAGAGGCCCTGGCGGTCTGGAAATCGGAGGGGTTTACCGCCGCCGATGAGGCCTCCCTTCGCACGATCTCGGTTTCGCCCTCCGCTCATCCCGCGCTCGAAGCGGCGATGGCAGGAGAGCCCGTCGCCCTTTCGTCGGGCTCGCCCGTGGCGGCCCTGCTCTCGGTCGGTGAGCCGCTCGAATCGCTCCTGGTCCCGATCGTGGTCCGCGAAAAAATTTCGGCTCTTCTGTACGCCGATCGGCTGGGAAACGAATTCTCCTTCGATCCGGATGCGCTGGCGCTTTTCTCCTACCTGATCGGGATCGCGGTGGATCGCCTCGGAAGCCGAAAAGTGCAGCCCGCGCCTTCGCTGTTGCCGATTCGCCGATGGCAGGGGGAAACGCCGGCGCGGGAGCTCGAGCTCCCGGCGGAACCTCCGGCCGCCGTGCCGCCGCCTCCTGCGACGGGTCCCGCGGCTGCCCCCAGGGGGGCTCCCCGGGCCATGGACCTTGAGAGCACCGGCCGGGCCTACAGGCCCCCTTCGGGAATCGCTCCCGGCGGCGCGGGAATTCTCCGGGGGCTGCCGGACGAAGAAGACCCGCACGAAAGCGCGAAGAAGATCGCGAGGCTCCTCGTTTCGGACATCCGCCTCTACAACGAAGCCGCGATCGAAGAGGGCAAGAAGCACAACGACATCTATTCGCGGCTCAAGGATGACATCGACCGGGCCCGCCAGGCCTACGAGGAACGAGTCCCCGAGGCGGTGAGGCGATCGACGAACTATTTCTTCGACGAGTTGATCCGCTCGCTGGCCGACGGCAGCCCCCAGGCGTTCGGCTCCTGATTTTTTGATTCGAAGAAGCCTGGCGCTCGCGCTTCTTTTCGTTGCGCGGACGGCGGCGGGCGACTTCTCTTCGCCGCCTTCGCCGGATGCGGAAGACCTTTTCGCCCGGGGCGCCGAAGCCCTCGACCGGGGCGATGGAGAGGCGGCCGCATCGGCCTTTGCCGAGATTCGCTCGAAATACCCCCTTCCGGCGTGGGACGAGCGGATCGATTTTCTCCTGGCTCGGAAGCCGCTCGATTCCGGGATGCCGAAACGCGCCGTCGATCTGCTGACCCGTCTCGACGTCCGGGCGATCGGCCTCGAGGAGTATCGGGACTATTTCCTCGGAAGCGCGGATTTGCGGGCAGGAATGGCGGCCGAGGCGCGCGCGGCGTTCGTTCGCTGCGCCCGCGGAATTTCGGCGCGTCAGGCCGACGCCGCGCTGGCGGTCGCCGCGTCTTCCCGATCCCGCGCCGGAAAGCTCGAGGCCCTGGACCTGCTCGGAAGGGCGTCGGCGGCGCGGGAACCGGGTCGAATCGACGAGCTCCTGGCGGCCCGCGCCCGTCTGGCCCGAGAGCTCGGGGACGACGGTGCGCTGGCCCGGACGGCATCGGACCTCCTGCGACTTCGTCCTTCGGCCCTTTTCGACCGCAACTCTCCGAGGCTCCTTCAGCGCGAAGCCCGCCGCGAGCTGGCGCGCTTGCCGGACTCCCGCCGCCTCGAGATCGCGCAGAAGGTTGCGGAGGCGGGAGAATCCAGCGGGGCGCTCGCGCTCTCCGAGGGCGTGGCGATCGGGGGTCTCTCGCCCGTCGAACAACGGCGGTTCCACCTCCTTCGCGCGCGCGTGATGTCCCGCCTCGGAAAGCTGGATTCCTCCGATCGCGAGGCGGGCCGCGTCGCGCCGGGCCCCCCCGCCGAAGAGAAGGGCGCCGCGCTCGTGCTGGCCCAGAACTCTCTTCGCCGGACTCTCGCCGGCCGCGGGCGCCGCCGGAACCGCGCCGTCCGCGATCTCGCTCCGGCGGAAGCGCGCCGCCTCGCGCTGGAGTTCCACGCCGCCTCGGGCGGGGAATCTCCCGAAGACGTCCGCGAGCGGGCTCTTCGTTCTGAAATCGCGCTCTGGGTTGCCGCGGGGGATCGCGATGCGGCAATGGAGAGCGCGGCGCGTCTGACGGCGTCGAATCCGGCGGCGACCTGGGGATTTGACGCGCTGTGGGCGCCCACCTGGGAAAAAGTCGAAGCGGGCGACTGGGGCGGCGCCCTCCTGGAGATCGAGCGGCTGGCTTCGATCTATCGGGAGATCTCCGTTTCCCGCCGGCTCCAGTATTGGAAAGCCCGGTGTTTCCAGCGCCTCGGCAGGGCTCCGGAGGCCCGGGCCTCCGGGCGCTACCTCCCTTGCGCTGACCCTCCCGACCTGTACGCGCAGTTTGCGAGCGAGTGGAAATCTCCCTGCGCGAACCGCGCGCCCGTGGACGAGCCCGAGAGGTCCGCCCTCTTCGTTCGGGTCGATGAGCTTCTCCGCCAGCGGCTCTTTTCGGACGCTCTGTGGGAGGTCGATCATCTCGAGGGCTCGCGGGGAGCGACCCTGCGGCGCGCGGTCGCGTCGTTTGCGCTGGGAGACTTTGCGACGGCGACCGCCCAGGTGAAATCCGCTTTTCCCGAGATGGGAACGGCGCGCGAGGGAGACGTTCCGGAGCAGTGGCGGCGCCTGTACTATCCGATCGACCGCGGCGGTCTGATCGATTCCGCGGCGCGCGAATTCGGCGTCGACCGCAACCTGTTGCTGGCCGTCGTTCGTCAGGAAAGCGCGTTCAATCCGAAAGCCCGGTCGAGGGCCGGCGCGGCGGGTCTTGCGCAGCTGATGCCCAGCACGGCTCGGCGCCTCTCCCGAAAAGTGCTGAAACGGCGATTCCGGAGCGCGTTTCTCTACGATCCCGCCGTCAACGTGCGCCTGGGCGCGTCCTACCTTCGCTCCCTCGTGGACCTTTTTCACGGCAACGTGCTCCTCGCGGTGGCGGCGTACAACGCCGGGCCGGGCAGGATCGGAGGGATCGTTCGCGCGAATCCCGGAAGCCCCCCCGACGAAAGGCTCGAGTCGTTTCCGGCCGCGGAGACGCGGGACTACGTCCGCCACGTGATGCTCTATTCCGAGTCGTACAAGGAGCTCTACCCTCAGTAGTGTTTCGCCGCCGCGACGGGGCGCTTTGGCGTCGTCGATCGTATGCGGGACGGGGCCCTAGGGATGGTTGACGGGCACGAAACAGAAATCGGCCTGAAGCGTGGCTTCCGAACCGGCCGTGGGGCGCGACGTGCTGTGCAGGTAGCGAACCGATTCCTTTGAGCCGTGAACCTGCTTGAGTCCGTTTCGGCCGCACCTGGGACAGATCGCGATAACCCCGCTTCGGTCGGGGACCGTTTGTCCGAAATCGAGCGACGTGTAGTCCACGGCGTCGGTCATTGCTTTCGAGCATGGTCGCACCGGCGGCCGGTTTTCGCAAGGACGAAGCGAGCTTCCGGACGAGCCTTGCCGGCCCGGGTGTCACTTCGCGCGGACGGTGATCGGGACGGAGGTCCCCCTCGGCGCCTTCAGCCCGAGGGTGACCCGAAGCCGTCCTTTCGCGCTCGAGCACGACAGCCGTGAGAGGGGGATCGGTGCGAGCGCTCCGTTTCTGTCGCGAAGCTCGGACTGCGCCGTCACTCCCGAACAGGGCCCGAGTCGGGGAAGATCGACCGACACTCCCCGGAGAGGAATGTCGGCGTCGTTCGAGTTGACGACCCAGAATTTCTTTCCGTTGCGGGCGGACCCCGCGCTTTCCACCCCCAGGCGTCCGGGCTCGACGACGTCATAGCGGATTCCCGAGCTCGACATTGACACGACGATGTAGTGGCCGAATCCGCCCCGATCCGGCGGAGCGTAGAGGGGGGCTCCGCCGCCTCCCGCCACGAAGTAGTCGATGCCGTCGTGGGCCTCGTGCCAGTAGAGGTGCTCGTGCCCCGAAAAGACGGCGCGTACGGGGTACTTCCGGAAGAGGGCATGCAGCTCGTCGCGGTTCCGGAGAGCTTCATGCCCTCGCAAAGCGGGAGGGTCGATTTGCGGCGAAGAGAAGAATTCCGTGTGGGAGAACACGAAGATGGCGGCAGCGTTGCGGTGTTCCTCGAGGTCGCGTTGCAGCCATTCGAGCTGGGGGCCTTCGATCGAGTCTTCCTGACAGTACGTCTCGGTATCCAGGGCGATGAAGTGAGCTCCTCCGGCGTCGAAGGACCCGTAGAGATTTCCGAAGTGACGCAGGAACTGCGCATCGAGCTCGAAACCGGAGGTCCGCGGCGAGGAGCACGGCGTGTCGTCGGTCCGGTGGATCTCGTGATTCCCCGGCGCGTTGAACAGCGGAACCCCTGCCTGAGCCGCGAGCGCCTGAAATTTTCGGTACTCCCTGTCGAGCTCGGGCGGAGAGTCTCCGTATCCGTAGAGAATGTCTCCCGTCCAGAGAACGAAGTCGGGGCGAATCCACCCGATCTCCTGGAAAATCGTCCGTGTGAGTCGTGGAATCGGAGCTCCTTTTCCGGTCGGGCGATTGTCTCCGCCGACGACGAAGAGCAGCCCGGAATTTTCCGCGGTCGGTCCGAGGGTTCCGCCCAGGCTCTTGAGAGGCCGGTCGGAGGCCGCGGCGGCGCGCGCGGCGACGGAGACCGCGAAAAGGAGGCAGGGAAGTCGCCGGAGTCGCACCTCGCGAATCTTAACCCTTCCGGGGAATTAGAATGAGGCCGTGAACGACCGCCCGTCGATCGCGGAGCTCGCCCTTCGGATCGAATCCGACCTCGCCGAGCTGGCGCGCCGGATTCACGAGGACCTGTTCGGCGCCGGACGCCCGGCGCCCGGGCTCTTTCCTGTTCGACTCGAGCTCCGGCTTCCGGTTTCCCGTGAAGCGAACAAAGAAGCGCCCACTCTCACCGAACAGTTGTCGCGCGACGTTCGGGAAGCGGGATCGCTCGCGGAGCCCTTCCGTCCCGGTCACGTCTTTTGTTATCGGTGCGAAAGTCCCGACTGCGAGCACTCGTCGCCGCTGCGCCCGCAATCGGTGTGCGCGGGATACGGGCCGACCGGCCAGCCGCAGTGGAGCGACCTGTCCCAGGCGCTGCTGGAGGCTCGCCATGAGCGAGTCGGCGAGCTCTTCGAGCGGGCGTCCCGGCCCCTCGCCCTGGTCCAGATGGGGCACGGTCTCAAGGGCCGCCTCCTGCGCCCCTTCGGAAAGGCTTCGAAGCGGTACGACCTTCTGGGGCAACTCGTCGCCGGATATTTCGGCGGCGGCAACGATCCGCTGTTCGCCGTGACCGTTCAGGCGGTCGAAACGCGCGGGCCCGACGGCTCGACGCGGCTGCATCTGAATCGCATCGGGCCGGCGGCGGCCCGATATTTCGACGAGCAGCCCGGCCACTGGTTTCTGGCGGCGTTTTCCGAGGCGCGGACACGCCTCTCCCGAATCGAAGACCGTCTCGCCTCGCCGGACAGCGGGGAGTTGCGTTCCGACCGGATGCGCCGGATCCCCGGAATCCTCCATGACCTTCGCCGCGCCGTCGAGCGAGCGGGTCGCCAGAGCGAAAGGCGCACCCGGCATGCCGCCGACCGCCGCCGTGACAACCGTCCCACCCATGCTGCCGTTCGGGACGCCTTGCGAGCGCCCGACGAATCCCTTCTCGCCGACGAGTCGCGGGGAACGCTGATCGTGCTCGGGCCCAACGGGCGGGCGCACGCCTTCACCCCCGCAGGACGTCTCGTCACGAGCCTGACGCTCGATCGCGAAGCCCTCGACCGCCGGCTGCACCGCGAGCGCTGGCGAAGGGCGACGCGGGAAGAGATCCGTTCCCTGCGCGAGAGCCTGCCGCGCCCCTGATCGGCGAGCGCCACCCCAATGACGGACTCCCAACGCCCCTACCTCGCCCTGCGCCACCGAGACTTTCGTCTCCTTTCGGGAGCGACGGTCGTTTCGGTCATCGGCACGCAGATGCAGACGGTCGGAATCGACTGGCACATTTACGTCCTCACGAAATCTCCGCTTGCCCTGGGCGTCGTGGGACTCGTCCGTGTGATTCCGATCATCGCGTTTTCGCTTTTGGGAGGAGTCGTCGCCGACCGGCACGACCGGCGCCTCGTGATGTTCCTGGCGCAATCGGTCATGGCCGTTGCGGCCCTGGCGCTCGCGGCCCTCACGTTTTTCGGGCGCGAGACCCTCTGGGCGATCTACGCGTTGACGGCCGTGACCTCGGCCGCCACCGCGTTCGACAATCCCGCACGGCAGGCTCTGATTCCACGGCTCGTGCCCCCGAAGGATTTGCAGGGGGCGCTTTCCCTCAACCTGACCTTCTTTCATGTTGCGATGATCGGGGGCCCGGCGGTTTCCGGGCTCGTGATCGCGGCCACGGGCCGCTCGTTTGGCAGCGCGACGAAGGGTCTTTCCGTGATCTATCTGGCCAACGCCGTGTCTTTCGTGGCGGTGCTGGCGGCCATCGTCGTGATGAAAACTTCCGGCAAGCCCGTCCTGGTCTCCCCGTCGCGCCAGCGCGCCATTCACGATTTGCGCGCCGGGCTGCACTTCGTGTTTCGGACGCCCATCATGGTCTCGACGATGGCGCTGGACTTCTTCGCGACGTTTTTCTCCGGCGCGATGTCCCTCTTGCCGATTCTCGCCGACCAGGTTCTCCATGTGGGGCCGGCGGGATACGGCTGGCTCCGCGCGGCGCCCGGAATCGGCGCGCTCGCGGCGTCCGTCGTCGCTTCGGTGCGTCCCCTTCCGAAAAAGCAGGGTCCGTTGCTCCTGTGGGCGGTCGCGGCGTACGCGGTTGCGACGATCGTCTACGGGCTTTCGCGCAATGCGGTGCTCACGTTTCTCGCCCTCGCGGCGACCGGGCTCGCGGATCTGGTCTCGACGGTGATCCGTCAGACCCTCCGGCAGATCCTCACTCCCGACGAGCTCCGTGGAAGAATGACGTCGGTCAACATGATCTTCTTCATGGGAGGCCCTCAGCTGGGAGAGATGGAGGCAGGATTCGTGGCCTCGCTGTTCCGGCCGACCTCCGTGGGAGCGATGATTTCGATCGCGGGAGGCGGTGTCCTGACGCTGCTCGGCGTCGGAATCGTCGCCGCGCTCGCACCCGTCGTTCGCAACTACCGCCACGATTCGGAGCTCCCGGGGTCCGGCAGTCCCCAGGCGCGGGATCCGGGCTCCGAAGCCTAGCGCCGCCACTCCCGCGGGAGGCCTCCGATCCGCGGCTATACTCGCGCGGTTGGACGTCGCCCTTGCCACCTCTTCGGACCTGATCGGCCTCGATCCGGACGATGCCCCGCTGGTGGAGGCTCTTTCGCGGGAGGGCCTTTCGATCGCGCCGGTCGCCTGGGACGATCCGCATTTCGACTGGTCGAGCGCGGGAATCTGCCTGATTCGCTCGACCTGGGACTACCATCTTCGGCTTCCGGAGTTTCTGGCGTGGGTGGAGCGGGCCGACTCTTTGACCCGACTCTGGAATCCGCCCGCGACCGTCCGTTGGAACGGCCGAAAGACCTACCTTCGAGAGCTGGCCTCGGCCGGGATTCCCGTCGTCGAAACCGTCTGGCTCGCCCCGGGGGATGCCGATGACCTCTCGAGAATCGCCGGAGACCGGGGCTGGAGCGAGATAGTCGTCAAACCGGTGGTTTCCGCCGGCGCGCGCGACACTCTCCATGTGCGTCGTGACGATCTCGAAGAAGGCCGGCGACACCTCGCCGCCCTGCTCCGCAGAGGGGAGGCGATGGTGCAGCCCTACCTCGACTCGGTCGAGGGTTACGGCGAGCGCTGCGTCGTCTGGATCGACGGGCAGATCACCCATTCCGTTCGAAAGCGCCCGATCCTGCGGCGCTCCGGGGACGATTGGGTGGAGGCGGATTCGGCGCAGCTCGACCCGGAAGAATCGACTCTCGCGACGAGAGCGATCGCCGCGTCGGGCAGGGACGCTCTGTACGCCCGGGTCGATCTGGTCCGGGACGGCGAGGGCCGGTCCCGCGTTCTCGAGCTCGAGATGATCGAGCCGACTCTCTTTTTCGTTCATTGCCGCCCGGCGGCCGCGCGCCTCGCGAGCGCCGTGTCGCGGGAGGCCCTGCGTCGAAGGGCGTCGTCGCGGCCGTCGGGAGGTAGACTCCCCCCGTGAACGAGAGTCGTCTCGGACGCTCGGTGGGTTTCCTTGCCGCCGCCGTTCTCGTCGTCTCGGCGGTTTTCCTGTTGAGGCTGATACCGGGCCTGACAGACGCCGCCCAGGCGCTTCTTCTGCTCGTCGTGGTCTTTTTCGTCGCCTGGATCTGGGAAAGCGGTCCCGGCGTTCTCGCCGCCCTGCTTTCGACACTGGCCTTCAATTTTTTCTTTCTGCCTCCGCTGTACACCTTCACCATTCAGGATCCTCGAAACGTCGTCGCGCTCGCCGTTTTCCTGCTGGCGGCCCTCGTCATCGGCCGGCTGTCGGCTCTCGCGAGGCTTCGGCTTCGCCAGGTGGAAGCCGAGAGGCGGGAGCTTGCCGCCGTCACCGAACTGTCGCAGGCGTTTCTCGCCGACACGAACCGGGAATCTCTGCCCGGAATGGCGGCGGAGAGGCTCCGGCGCGCTCTCGAATGCCGGCAGGTGACCGTGCTCCTTGGCGACGAGCGGGGCCAGCTCTCGATCGGCGCTCGGACGGGCGGCGAGGAGGTGCGTCGGGAGCTTGCCGACCTCGCCTTTCACCAGGGGAATTCCGCGTCCTTCCCGTCGGCCCCATCGGGATCGGACCTCTATCTCCCGGTGTCGATCGGCGTGCACCGGGTGGGCGTTCTGGTTGCGCAGGGCGCCCAGCGGAGCGAGCGAATGGCCGAGATCTGCGCGACGCTGTTGGGTCTCGCGCTCGAAAGGGAGAGGTTTCTGAAGCTGGCGAGGGAGGCGGAAGGAACCCGGGCGCGAGACGAGATGAAATCCACCGTTCTCGCCACGCTCGCCCACGACATCAAGACGCCGCTCGCCGCCGCGCGAGGCTCGGTGGAAAACTGGATTTCCGAAGCCGGGCCGAGCCGGAAGGCCGAGGTCGCACGCGAAAGCCTCGAGCGGCTGTCGCGGCTCGTGGACGATTTGATCGCCGTCGTCCGCCTGGAGTCCGGCGCCATGGCCCCCAACCGCGAGATCGTCTCCGTCGAAGAGATCGCCGAAGCCGCGCTGGCGCGCTTCGGAAGCTCGCTGGGGGGGCACAACCTGTACGTCGACATCTCTTCCCCCGCTTGTCGCGTGCGCGTCGACCCGGCCCAGATCACGGAGGCGCTCGGCCTCGGACTCGAGAACGCCTCGCGATACTCGCCGGGCGGGTCCGGAATCCGCCTTGCGGGCGCCGAACGTGAAAGCGAGGCGATCCTTTCCGTCGAAGACGAAGGGCCGGGAATTGCGCCGGCGGAACGGGAACGGGCGCTGTCGAAATTCGTGAGACTCTCGGGTTCCGAGGGGACCCCGGGCATGGGACTCGGGCTTTACCTCGCGCGAAACCTCGTCGAGCTGAACGGGGGAACGCTCGCCCTCTCCGTTGCCGCCGGGGGAGGGACCCGCTTCGAGATCCGCCTTCCGGGGGTTGGCGAATGAGCCGGCTTCTCCTCGTCGATGACGACGAGAATCTGCGCAGCGTGGTTTCCGATTCCCTTCGGCGGGACGGACACGAAGTTGCGGCCGCCGCTGACGGCGAGGAGGCGCTGTCGCTCTTCGCGGGCCGACCCTTCGATCTCGTCATCACGGACTTCGCCATGCCGGGAATGGACGGCCTGGCGCTCGTTCGCCGCCTTCGGGCCGACTCGAACGTTCCGGTCCTCGTGCTGACGGTCAAGAGCGAAGAACGTGAAAAGGTGCGCCTCCTCGACGCGGGCGCGGACGACTACGTCGTGAAGCCGTTCGGCGTCTCGGAGCTCCTCGCGCGGGTTCGCGCGCTCGTTCGACGCGGGGGAGCCGAGACGCCGGGGGGGATTCGAAAGATCGGAAATCTCGAGGTGGATCTCGAGGAGCGGAGGATCCGGAGGGGGAAATCGGAGATCCATCTCACGCCGATCGAGTTCGAGCTCCTTCGGACGTTCCTCTCGAAACCGGGGCGTGTCTGGACACACTCGCAGCTGATCGCCGCCGTCTGGGGCGGGGGCGCCGGCGTCACGAACGACACGGTGCGCGTCCAGGTGGGCAACCTCCGCCGCAAAATCGAGCAGGACGCAAATCGCCCGAAGCACCTGATCACCGAGCCATGGGTCGGCTACCGTTTCGTGGCGGATCCCGGTGCCGGTTAGAGCATCGCGGACGCGAGCAGGACGGCCCCGAGCACGCCGAGGTAGACGCCGAAGGGCCTCAGGCTGTGGGTCTTCAGGAACGCGAGCAGAAACCTGACCGACAGGAAGCCGAAGACGGCCGCCGACGCGAAGCCCGCCGCGAGCAGCGGGAGCGGGAGGCGCGGCTCCGGATGGCGGTGGAGGTCCAGGATCGTCTTCGCGCCCGCGCCCAGAATAATCGGCAGCGCGAGCAGGAACGAGAAACGCGCCGAACGCTCCCGGGTGAGGCCGGCGGTGCGGCCCGTCGCGATCGTGAAACCCGAGCGCGAAAATCCCGCCATCAGGCCGGCGGCGCCCTGCGCGAGGCCGATCCAGAGGGAATCGGCTGCGGTCACGGTTTCGCGTCCGGCGCCTCGCCCCTCGCGGCGGTCTCCCACCCATTCCGAGAAAAAGAAATACACGCAAGCGACGAGCATGGAGCCGCCGATGACCGCGAGAGTCCGGTGCGCCTCGAACCGCTTCAACAGAAACAGCCCGGCGAAAACCCCGGGAATCGTTCCGACGATGAGAGGGAGAATCAGCGCCCGGTCCTGCGCCTTCCGCGGCGGCCGCCGCGCCGCCCAGCGAATCGCTTCCTCCAGCATTCCCAGGAGCTCGCGCGCGTACACGACGATCAGGGCGAGCGCGGTGCCGAGGTGGAGCACGATGTCGAAGGACAGGCTCGCGCTCTCGTTCCCCAGGCCGAGCCACTTCTGGGCGAGGAACAAGTGGGCCGTGGACGATACGGGGATGAATTCGGTCAACCCCTGAATCGCCCCGAGAAGGATCGCCTGCCACAGATGCATCGGGGCGTAGCTTACGACACCTCCGACCCGAGCTTTTCGAAATCCTTTCGGACTCCTTCCGGACTCCTTTCGGGCTCCGGAAGGAAAATTCGAGGCATGCAAGGCAAGAATGCGCAGTCACTCCAGCATCGGGCCCTGACAGTCGCGCCGGGACCATCGCGCCGCAGCCGTCGGCTGAAAGGCGCTCTTTACTGTGCGGCGGTGTTGGCGGTCATTCCCGCGGGAATCGCGATCGACGGCTTCTTGTCGCTGTCGGGAGCCCTGCGCGGGACTCTTGTGGCGGCCTGCTTCGGGGCGTATCTGTTTTTTGGGTCGAAGACCCTGTCGACGTGGTTTCCCGGGCTCGACCGGCGGTGGCGGGTCGGGAGCAAGGGCTCTCCGTTCGTCTCCTTGGGCAGCACGGATTCATTCGAACCTGCGGTCCGGGAGCGGAAAGGGGTTTCATTGTCGTGGTTGAGACGCTCATGAATCGAAAGCATCTCCTCATCGCTTGCGTGGCGCTTGCTGTTGTATCGACGGCGCCCGCGCAGCAGACGATCTTTAATGTCTCTTCCGCGGACGTTCTCGACAGCGGGAAACTCTACCTCGAAGAAGACAACCTCTGGCGACCGAGGGATCCGAACTTCGGGGTTTTCACGGGCCGAGGGGTCTATGGCCTCGGTTCCCATGTCGAAGCCGGAGTGAATATCGGCGGATTCACGACGCCGGGCCGCTCCGTGCCGGCGGCCACGCTCGCCGTGAAATGGCAGCCCTACCAGAGCGGCCCGGTCGCGGTGACCACCGGCGCGTTCGGGCTCTTCTTTCTCCGGGGATCGGAGGACGGGACTCCCGGGCTCCAGGGTTACGCCCACGCGTCGTATAGGCTCCCCACCCAGACGCGCCTGACCGCCGGCGGATGGTTCGCGTCCTCGGGCTATGCCGCCACGGCCCCCGCCCATGGCGCGCTGTTCGGGCTCGAGCAGCCTCTTGGAGCGAGCTTTTCGCTCATCGCGGACATGTATACGGGCAAGAGCTCCCTCGGCTACGTGACCTACGGGATCGAACCAACTTTCGGCGCGTGGGCGATCTACGCCGGGTATTCCGTCAAGAACGGCAACTCGAAAGGCAACGCGATCCTGCTCGAAATCGGTTTCACGCATTGACCGCGCAAGGAGGAATCCGATGTTGGACCTGATTTTTCTCGCGCTGACCGTCGTGCTCTTCTGGGTTTCGATCTGGTACACGCGGCGCTGCGACAGGATCTGAGGGGGAGAACATGGGCTGGGAAGACATTATCGGTTTGCTCGTCACCGTGGGGCTCCTCGTCTACCTGCTCTGGGCCATGCTGAGGGCTGAGGAAGTATGACAGCGATTAAATTCTGGGAGCTCCTCGTCTATCTCGCGGTGATCGTCGCGATCACGCCGCTCGTCGGCGGGTACATGAAGAAAGTCTTCTCGGGCGAGAAGACGTTTCTCGACCGGATCTTTCGGCCGATCGAGCGCGCGATCTACCGCCTCTGCGGCGTCGACGCCGAAACGGACCAGACCTGGGTCCAGTGGACGATTGCGATGCTCTTCGTCAACGCCGTATCCCTTTTCGTCCTCTACGCGTTCCAGCGGCTGCAGCAGTTCCTGCCGCTGAACCCGAACCACTTCGGCGCCGTGTCGCCCGATTCTTCCTGGAACACCGCCGTGTCGTTCACGACGAACACGAACTGGCAGGGGTATTCGGGCGAGAGCACGATGTCCCACTTCACGCAGATGGCGGGACTCGCGTTCCACAACTTCCTTTCCGCCGCGACGGGGATCGCGATCGCCATCGCGGTGATCCGCGGCGTCGCGCGCGAGAAGGCGAAGGGAATCGGAAACTTCTGGTTCGACTGCACGCGCGCGATCCTCTGGGTCCTTTTGCCGGTGTCTTTTGTCGGTGCCCTGTTCCTGGTTTCGCGCGGCGTCGTCCAGAACTTCCACGCGGACGTCGCGGTCAGGACCCTGGAAGGATCCGTTCAGAAGATTCCGCAGGGCCCCGTCGCCTCCCAGGAGTCGATCAAGGAGCTCGGCACGAACGGCGGCGGCTTCTTCAACGCGAACTCCTCTTTTCCTTACGAGAACCCGACGCCGGGGACCAACCTGCTCGAGATCGTGCTGATCTTCTCGATCGGCGCGGGCCTGACGAACACACTCGGCCGGATGACCGGCTCGCCGCGGCACGGTTGGGCGGTTTTCTCCGCGATGGCGCTCATGTTCGTCGCCGGGGCCGTCGTCGCCGAGGTCGCCGAGCAGAGAGGCAACCCGATCCACCAGAAGGCGGGCGTGCAGGCGGGGCCGACGGCGGGGGGAACCGGCGGCAACATGGAGGGCAAGGAAGTCCGTTTCGGCACGGCGGACACCGCGCTGTTTGCGACGATCACGACGGACGCCTCCTGCGGCGCGATCAACGGCTGGCACGACTCGTTCACCCCGATCGGCGGCCTCGTTCCGCTCGCGAACATCGCGACGGGCGAGGTGATCTTCGGTGGCGTCGGCGCCGGGCTGTATGGCATGTTCGTGTTCATCGTGCTGACGGTCTTCATCGCGGGATTGATGGTCGGCCGCACTCCGGAATATCTCGGCAAGAAGATCGAGGCGCGCGAGGTCAAGCTCGCGATGCTGTCAATCCTGATCCTCACGCTTCTCATCCTCGGCTTTTCGGCGGCGTCGGCCCGGGTCCCGGCGGGTCTCTCCTCCCTGAACAACAAGGGTCCGCACGGCTTTTCTGAGATCCTTTACGCGTTCGAATCCGGCGCCGGGAACAACGGTTCGGCCTTCGCCGGACTGAACGCGAACACGCTCTGGTACAACACGACACTCGGCTTCGACATGTTCTTCGGAAGATTCTGGATGATCATCCCGATCCTCGGAATCGCCGGCTCGCTCGCCGGAAAGAAGAAGATTCCCGAGTCGGCCGGGACCTTCCCAGTGACCGGTCCGCTTTTCACGGTTCTGCTCGTCGGCGTCGTCGTGATCGTCGGCGCGCTCACATTCTTCCCCGCGTTCTCGCTCGGACCGCTCGTCGAGCAGCTGTTGATGAAGGCCGGAACTCTCTTCTGAAGGAGCGCAGCTGAATATGGCCACTACTGTGCGTCGAGGTCTCTGGGATCGGGCGATCGTTCGCCCCGCCGTCGGCGACTCGTTCCGCAAGCTCGATCCACGCCTGCAGGCGAAAAACCCCGTGATGTTCGTGGTTCTCGTGGGTTCGGTCCTCGTCACGGGGCTGCTGGTCCGCGATGCCGCCCGCGGCATCGACGTCGGGTTCAATCTTCAGATCGCGCTGTGGCTCTGGTTCACGCTTCTTTTCGCGAATTTTGCCGAAGCCATGGCTGAAAGCCGCGGCAAAGCACAGGCCGAAGCGCTCCGGAAGGGGAAGACCGAGATGACCGCGCGCCGGTTGACGAAGAAAGGCGAGGAGACGGTGCCCGCGACGGCGCTCCGAAAAGGGGACCGCGTCGTCGTCGAAGTGAACCAGTTGATTCCGGGAGACGGGACCGTCGTCGAGGGCATCGCGTCTGTGGACGAGTCCGCGATCACGGGAGAGTCGGCGCCTGTCATCCGCGAGTCGGGGGGCGACCGGTCCGCCGTGACGGGAGGAACGCGCGTGCTTTCGGACCGGATCGTCGTCGAGATCACGTCGAACCCCGGCGAGACGTTCATCGACCGGATGATCGCTCTCGTCGAGGGGGCCCAGCGCCAGAAGACGCCCAACGAGATCGCGCTATCGATCCTGCTCTCCGGGCTGACGATCGTGTTCCTCATCGCGACTGTAACACTGCGTCCTTTCGCCCTCTACGCCGGCGGCCGGACGACGACGCCGGTGCTGATTGCGCTGCTGGTGTGCCTCATCCCGACGACGATCGGGGGGCTCCTCTCGGCGATCGGAATTGCCGGGATGGACCGGGTGCTGCAGCACAACGTGCTCGCGATGTCGGGCCGCGCCGTCGAGGCTGCGGGCGATGTCAACGTCCTGCTCCTCGACAAGACCGGCACGATCACGCTCGGCAACCGGCAGGCGACGGAATTTCACCCGGCGCCGGAAATTCGCCCGGAAGAGCTCGCGGCGGCGGCACAGCTCTCCTCACTCGCCGACGAGACCCCGGAGGGGCGCTCGATCGTCGTTCTCGCGAAGGAAAAATACGGGCTTCGCGGCCGCCGCGTGGAGGGAATGCATTTTGTTCCCTTCACGGCCGCGACCTGGATGTCGGGCGTCGACTACAACGGCCGGAAGATCCGGAAAGGCGCCGGCGACTCGGTGATGGAGTGGGTTCGCGGTGAAGGGGGTGAAACGTCGTCTGCGGTCAACGACGAGGTCAACCGGATCGCGGGCCAGGGAGCGACCCCGCTGCTCGTGGCGGATGGCAACCGCGTGCTTGGCGTCGTCGCGCTCCGGGACATTGTGAAGCCGGGAATGCGTGACCGGTTCGACCGGCTCCGGGCGATGGGAATCCGCACGATCATGATTACCGGCGACAACCCCCTCACGGCCGCCGCGATTGCCCAGGAGGCCGGCGTCGACGACTTTCTCGCGCAGGCGAAACCCGAGGACAAGCTTGCCCTGATCCGGAAAGAGCAGCAGGGGGGAAACCTCGTTGCGATGACGGGAGACGGCACCAACGATGCCCCGGCCCTTGCCCAGGCGGACGTGGGCCTCGCGATGAACACGGGTACGCAGGCGGCCCGCGAGGCGGGCAACATGGTCGATCTCGACTCGAACCCCACGAAGCTGATCGAGGTCGTCGAGATCGGAAAACAGCTTTTGATGACGCGCGGCGCGCTCACGACCTTTTCGATCGCGAACGACGTGGCGAAATATTTCGCGATCCTTCCCGCGATGTTCGCGGCGACGTACCCGGTCCTGAATGCGCTGAACGTCATGCATCTCGGAAATCCCCGGTCCGCGATTCTTTCCGCGATCATCTTCAACGCGCTGATCATCGTCGCACTCATTCCGCTGGCCCTCAGGGGCGTGAAATACCGCCCTCTCGGCGCGTCGCGGATCCTGGCGAGGAATCTCTGGATCTACGGCGTCGGGGGCATCCTCGTTCCGTTTGTCGGAATCAAATTGATCGACTGGGTCGTGCTGGCCCTTCGGCTCGCGTGAGATTTCGAGGTCAAATGCCATGAAGCTTCTCCTGCGCTCCACTCTTTACGTCGTCGTTCTGACGGTCCTCCTCGGTGGGGTCTATCCGGCGGCCGTCCTGGCGCTCGGTCGTCTCTTCTGGCCGGACAGGGCGAACGGTTCGTTCGTGAAGGTCAACGGCCGGGTCGTCGGCTCGGAGTTGATCGGCCAGAGTTTTTCCGCGCCTCAGTACCTTCATTCGCGCCCCTCGGCGGCGGGCAAGAACGGATACGACGCGACGGCCTCGGGCGGAACGAACCTGGGCCCGACGAGCGCGGATCTGGCGAAAGCGATCACCGCCGCGGTCGACGCCGCCCGGAAGGACCGCCCGGGCGATCCGCGGTCCATCCCGGCCGATCTGGTGACTTCCTCGGCCTCGGGAGTCGATCCTCATCTCTCGCCCGACGCTGCCCGATGGCAGGCGCTGCGAATCGCCGGGGCGAGGAATGTGCCGGAAAGCGCGGTCATCCGGCTGATTGATCGTCACATCGAGCCACGGACGCTGCTGCTGTTCGGGGAACCGAGGGTCAACGTGCTCCTGACCAATCTGGACCTCGATCGCGAATTTCGCCTGAGGTAGCGTCCAACGATGGCTCCCGACCGTCGAACCTCGCCTGAAGACTTCCTCCGGCTGATCGAAAAGTCGCGTCGGGGCCGGCTGAAAATCTACATCGGCCACGCGGCCGGCGTCGGAAAGACCTACCAGATGCTCGAGGACGCTCAGCTCCTGAGGAAGCGCGGGGTCGACGTCGTCGTGGGGATCGTCGAGACGCACGGGCGGGTGGAGACGGCAGAGAAGCTCGAGGGGCTGGAGGTGGTGCCGCCCCGCCGGATTCTCTATAAGGGAAAGGATCTCGAAGAGATGGACCTGCCGGGCGTCCTCGAACGGAAGCCGGAAATCGTGCTGGTGGACGAGCTTGCGCACAGCAACGCTCCGGGTGTCGAGCACGAGAAGCGTTTTCAGGACGTCGAGGAGCTGCTCTCCGCGGGGATCTCGGTGCTGACGACCGTCAACATCCAGCACGTCGAGTCGCTCGTTGGCGTCGTCGCGCGGGCTACGGGCGTCGAGGTCCGCGAGCGTGTGCCCGACCGGCTGCTCCGTCAGGCGGACGCGATCGTGAACGTGGACCTTCCGTCCGAAGATCTCATTCAGCGGTTGAAGGAAGGAAAGATCTACCCCGCGGAACGGGTCACTCCCGCGCTCGAGAATTTCTTTCGGGAGGAAAACCTGGCGTCTCTGCGGGAGCTCGCGATGAGGTCGATCGCCGACCGGCTCGAGGCCGGACGCCGCACGCGCGACGTCGGCGGGGAAGCGGAGCCGGTCGGCACGAAGGTTCTGGTGGCGATGTCTTCCAACGCGGAGACGACGCGGCTTCTCCTTCGAAAAGCATCGGCCCTCGCCGGACGGATGAACACGAACTGGTTCGCGGTCTACGTGCGCACCCCGAAGGAACGGCCCCAGCGTCTCTCCGCCCGGGATCACCGGCTCCTGTCGGAGAACGTCACGCTGGCGATGGAGCTCGGGGCCAAGGTCGTGTGGCTCTCGGCCCGGAGCATCGCGGACGAGCTCCTCCGATTCGCGAGCCGAAACAACGTGACCGTCGCCATGTTCGGAAAGAGCCGGCGCCGGCGGTGGAAGAGGATCTTTGCCCGAAGCCCGATCGATTTTTTCGCGAGAGCCGGCACCGGAATCGACGTTTACGAAGTGGAAACGACCGACTGAACCTTTCCGTTTGCGGTACTCTGCGATCGACGGAGGGCATGATGAGAGGCCAATCACGCGCCACGTTCGGGCTCGCGGTCGTCGCGTTCGTTCTCGCGGGCGGATCGTCACGGGCTGCCGATCCGGCGGCGCCGCGTCATGATTCTTCCCGCGTTCGAACGATCTCGGTCATCGGAGAAGGGGATGCGACCGGGACCCCCGACGTCGCCCGGGCGGGTCTCGGCGTCGAAGTCCGTTCGTCGCGCGCGGGCGTCGCGGTGGCCGAGGCCAACACGCACATGACGGCGGTCGTTTCCGCTTTGAAGAAGGCGGGCGTCGCGGCGAAGGACATTCGCACGACCGATTTCTCCGTCGACTTCGAGCGTCCGCCGGAGCCGTCGCCCGAGGCCGGTCAATACCGCGTTCGCAACGTCGTTGAAGTCACGATCCGCGATCGGGACCGTGCGGGAGTGGTTCTCGACGCCGCGCTTTCCTCCGGGGCCAACGATGTTTTCGGAATTTCCTTCTCGATCGAAGATCCGAGCCCGCTTCGCGAAAAAGCCCGCGAGGCCGCCGTTGCGGACGCCCGCTCGCGGGCGGAAGGGTTGGCCCGCGCGGGTGGGGTCGGGCTCGGCCCGTTGCTCTCACTTTCGGAAGAAGGATCGTCTTCGCCCCGGCCCGTGGCGATTCGCGCGATGGCGATGTCGGCCGGTCCCCCGATTGAATCCGGCGACCTGACGGTCTCGGCGCAGGTGCGGGCGGTTTACGAAATCGCGCCCGCAGCCACGCGCTGACCGGCTCGCCCGCGCTTGCGCCACCGGTCGTTTCCCTGCGTCCCGGCAGAGGTCCCCGGCCCTAGGGGCAGCTCGAAAGCGCGGAAGTATCCTGAATCGGGTCCATGATGTGAAGATCGGCGTTCGTGTAGACCCTTTGGTCCCCCGTCCTGGTGTCGGTGACGGTGAGTGTCACGCCGACGTTGGTTCCCGCGGACGCGAAAACCCAGATGTGATTGCTGAATGAGCATGTGTTGAGCACCTTGACGAGGAGCTCCGGGTTGTCCGCCGAAAAAAACCAGAAAAGGCCGCCGTGGGTCACTCCCAGGCTCGTCAGGGGTATCGCCTGCCCGCTGCCCGAGGATCCCCCGCCCTGGGACGTCTGGAACGTCGCCTCGACCTCGAATCTCTTGTCGCCGGCCTGGTCGTCGATGCAGAGGACCGTCGAGCTCGGCGTACAGACGGTCTGCTCGACCGCTTTGACGACGACGACCCCCGTCATCATCGAGAGGTGAACCTGGCAGAAGTAGTGGTACGTTCCCGCGGCGGTGAATTGATGGGTGAAGGCATGGGGCGATGAATTGACGGCGGAATCCCAGTTGCCGTCCGGCGTGCAGGTCGAATCGCCGTAGTATCCGCCGCCTCCCGTGCAGACCCCCGAGGTTGTCGAGTGCGAGTCTGCCGGCCAGTTCCAGGTCACGCTGTCGCCGACGCTGATCGTGGAGGTGCTGTTTCCACTCGCCGTGTCGGTGAACATGTAATCGCTGATGTTGACCGTCGCGTCGGCAGCCGAGACCCGGCCGGCCGCGACGAACAGGGCCCCGCACACGAGCGCCGACAGCATCGGGAGCGGATTTCTCATCCGGAGTGGATTTCTCATTGATTCCTCCAAGTTTCGTATCCGGGGCGAGTGTGGGCCCTCCGAAAACGAAAAAAGGCGGCTTTCATGGAACCTTTAGGCTTCCCGAGGAGTACGATCGTTCAAATTGCTTCCGCAATGAGGAGGTCGTATGAAAAACTCGGTTCCCTTCCGCGTCTTAACGGTCGTTGTCGCGTGTCTTCTCTCAGCTCCGCTGGCGTTCGGAGGCTTCGCCGGAACTGAAACTTACCTCGCCGCCGTCGGCAATCCCCAGGGCGCCGGCGGGGCCCAGTTCTACTCGGACGTCTGGATCACAGACGTGGATTCCGGTCCCGTGACGTTCACGTTTCAATTCCTTCAGTCCGGCCAGGCGAACCCCACTCCCGCGTTCTTCCAGGACACCCTTTCGCCGGGCCAGACCAAGAAGTACACCGACGTCGTGGGGACGCAGCTTCACCTGACGAACGTCAACGGCGCGGCGCGCATCCTTTCGACCGGCGAGCTGTTCGTCGCGGAGCGCATCTACAACCAGCCCGCGGCGGTGCCCCTTTCCCAGACGGCCGGGCAGTTCTTCTCGGGCGTCCCGAAGGGTTTCTCGATTGCTCTCGGACAATCGGCGACTCTTCAGGGCGTCTACCTGGGCGCCGGGCTGGACTTTCGCTACAACTACGTTCTCGTCGAAACCTCGGGCAGCGCGTGCACGGTGCACGTTCAAGCGCTCGACGACCAGGGGATTCAGCTCGGGGCCACCGACATTCCCCTGCTCGCCTTCGAGCACCTGCTCCTTCCGGCTTCGGTCCTCGCCCCCGCGGCTTCCACCGGCAACGCGCGCCTCGAGGCGACGGTCACCGCCGGGTCGGGCACGGTGCTGTTTGCAGGCTCGCAAGTGGGCAACGGAGGGCCGCAGGACCAGTCGGGCTTCGAGATGAGCTTCCGCGGCGCGCTTTTGGGAAGCGCGGGCGTGACGAGCTTGAACGGCCTCGTGGGAGCCGTGACGCTTTCCCCGGGAACGAACGTGACGTTCGGCGGCTCCGGAAACAACATCATCATCAACGCGGCCGGCGGAGGAGGAGGCGGGCTCGCTTCCGTCACGCACGACGGAACCATGATCGGGAACGGGACGGGAGGCTCTTCCCTCGGCGTCGCGGCGCCGCTCACTCTCGCCAACGGCGAGACGACGGCATCTCTTGCGGGCTCGCAGATCGGGGTCTTTGCTTCAACGACGGATTCCGTCGTCAGCCCGTTTTCCCCGGCGATCTTCGGCACGGCAAAGGTGACCGGCGTCTATGGCGAGGCCACGAACGGAAGCGGGGCGCAAGGTTGGGGAGAGCTCGGAAGGTTTTTCAATTCCCACTACTTCGGCGTCCTCGGCTTCACGTTCGACAGCGCCGCCGGGGGGGCGGCGATTTACGGCGACCAGAATCTCGGGTCGGGGGTGGTCCCCTCCTTCGCGTCCGGCGTTTGGGGCGACAGCCGGGACGGCGTCGGAGTGTACGGAAGCTCGTCGTTTACCACGAGCGGGTCCGGCGCGATTTATGGCGTCTATGGAACGGGGGTCGTGGGTGTGACGGGCAACGGGACGCTCGCCACGACCGGCTCTCCGACGGTTTCTTACGGGCTTCAGGGCGTCGCGCTCACCGCGGGCCAGACCCGGGCCGGGGTTTTCGGGTTTGCCTCGGGGGGGACGACGAACTACGCGGGTCTCTTCGCCGGCGATGTCAGCATCAACGGCACCGTCCACACTTCGAGCACCGTGGTCAAGCTCGACGATCCCCTCGCGCCCGAGACGAAATACCTTTACCACGCGGTCGTCGAATCTCCCGACATGATGAACATCTACAACGGAATGGCCGTTCTGGACCCGCGGGGCGAGGCGCTCGTCAATCTTCCGGCGTGGTTCGAATCCCTGAACCGAGAATTTCGGTATCAATTGACGGCGGTGGGCGCTCCCGGCCGCGACATCTATATCTCCCAGGAAGTTCAAAACAACCAGTTCAGGATCGGAGGCGGCACGCCGGGACTGAAGGTGTCATGGCAGGTCACGGGAATTCGGCACGACGCGTATTCGGTGAAGAACCCGATCACGGTCGAAGTGGAGAAGCCCGCCGGCGAGCAGGGGCTCTACCTGCATCCCGAGGCGTTCGGGCAGCCGATCGAAAAGGGCGTCGACTACCGAAAGCTGTCCGCGACGGTCTCGGAGAAAGACTTGCAGAGGATTCGCGAGCAGAGCCAGGGACTCGAGAAGAAGTAGCGATCAGCGGCCGCGGAGCTTGCGCGCGGCTTCCGATCGCATCCGCTGCATGGCGTCGGTCTCCTGGTCGGAGTATCGCTCCTCCTTCCAGGGATCGGCGTGCATGTGGTATCCGTTTTCTTCCCAGAAGCCCGGGGCATTGATGTCGAGGAGCTCGATCGCGCGGATCCATTTCGCGCTCTTCCAGAAGTAGAGCTTCGGGACGACGAGCCGGCACGGTCCGCCGTGCTCGGGCGCGAGGTCGCGGCCGTCGTGCTTCGTCGCGAGGAGCACGTCGTTGTCGTCGAGCTCGCTCAGGAGAAGGTTGGTAGTGTAGCCGCCCTCTGAATGGATCGTCGCGGCGATTGCCTCCGCCTTTGGACGGCAGCGATTGAGGACCTCTCGGATCGCGACGCCCTCCCATCGGTTGTCGAAGCGGCTCCAGTGCGTCACGCAATGGATGTCCGAGGTGATCTCGACGCGCGGCAGCGCGAGGAATTCCGGCCACGTCCAGGCCGTCTCGTGTTCCACGAGCCCGAAGATTCGCAGCGTCCATGTCGCGAGGTCGCCCCGCGGCACCGCGCCGTAAGTGAGAACGGGCCATTTCTCCGTCAGGACCTGGTGGGGAGGCAGGCGGCTTTCTTCGGGCTCGTTCATCCGTGTCTGAAATCTAACATCGCCTCGTTTGGGTTACGATTCTCGGCGCGGAGGGGAGGCTGGTTTTGCCCGACCGTTCCGCCACAGGAGGAATCGTGATCCGAATCTCGACGGCAACTCTCACCGCGTCCCTTCTTTTCGCCGCTTCCTCGGCATGGGCCGCGGAATCGACGAGCCCCCCCAAGGAGCCTTCCCCGGAGGTTCCGGCCGAGAAGTTCTACAAGAACATCCAGGTCTTTCAGGGCCTGCCTTCGACGGATCTGGTGCCGGCGATGAAGTTCATGGCGGATTCGCTGGGAGTGAAGTGTTCCTTCTGCCACGTCACGAACGACAAGGGGCACTGGCCCATGGAAAGCGACGACAAGCCCGCGAAAGGAAAGGCGCGCGAGATGATCCGGATGATGCGCGAGATCGACCGGGCGAATTTCAAGGGACGCCTCGAGGTGACGTGCGCGACCTGCCACCATGGCTCGAACGACCCGGCGTCGATGCCGCCTCTCGTTTCGGAATCCTTGGCGTCGCACGGGCGCGGCTCCGTTCCTCCCGACGCGCCGTCGGTCGATTCTCTCCTCGAGAAATCCGTCGCCGCGGTCGGCGGAAAGACCGCGATCGAAGCGGTCCACAGCCGGCGGCTGCAGGGAACTTTCACAGCGGCCGACGGCGAGCCTCACCCGATCGAGGTGGTCCAGACTGAGGCGGGCAAATACAGGAGTTCGGTGACCGTCAAGGACGGGTCGTTCACGCTCGTCTTCGATGGAAAGTCCGGTACCAGCGCCGGACCGTCCTGGAAGAACCCGATGATGCCGGACGAAATCGCGCGAATCCGATCCCGCGCGCGGCTCTTCCCGGCATTCGGCCTGAAAGCGAGATTTCCGGCGCTGGCGGTCCTCGGCCGCGAGAGCGTCGGGGGCCGGGAAGCCTGGAGGGTGGTCGGCCGGAACGCCGAGGGCGAGCGGGCAACGTTCTGGTTCGATGCGGAAAGCGGCCTTCTTCTGCGGACTCTCGAACGCGAGCACACGGCTCTCGGGGACATTCCGGAGCAGGCTGACTATTCCGACTACCGCGAGGTCGGCGCCGTTCGCGTGCCGTTCGTGATCCGGCACGAGGCGCCGGACCGAACCGACACGATCACGGCGACGGAAATGAAACAGAACGTCGACGTCGACGAGAAGAGCTTCCAGCTGCAAAATTAGACCGCAGGCGAGGCCGACGGGCGAACGGGACTCGCCCGGCGGCCGAACCGAGTTCCTACTTTTCCGCGGCTTTCTCGCTCTGTTCGCGGATCTTCTTGAGCTCCCGCTCGGGAAGAATCGCGGACAGCGTCTTGAACATCAGTCCCTTCTCGATGGGCTGACCGAATGCCTCGGGACTCAAGTAGAGGCCTCGCTCGCTCTCCGGCTTCTCGGCTTCCACGGAAACGGGGTTGCGCGCCGCGTACGCGTCGTGCCGGATTCCGGTGACCTGCCACGAGACCTTGAGGCCCGGAGTGCCGCCGGCGATCCTGAACTGATTGTTCTGAACCTCGTCCGCGACGTAGAGATCGCGGCCCGGGCCTCCGACGGCCGTGAGCTGATAGCGGAATTCCTCGTTTACGGCCTCGAACCATTCCGGCATCGCGACGGTCGCCTCTCCTTTCGAGTCGAGCCGCACCATTCCGTTGTAGATGTTCATCCGGTCCGGCGACTCGACGACGGAGTGGGAGATGTATTTGTTTTCGGGATCGAGCGGATCGTCGAACCGGACGACGGCGGCAGAAGTGTGCACGGTCCCGTTGATCTCGATGTTCCCGTCGAAGCGGGCGGCGGCGCTGGCAGCCGAGCCCAAAGCCGATCCGTAAACGCCGATCCTCTCGTCTCCCGCGGTGGTCGCCAGCCCCTCGACGCCGATCGAAAATGTCGTCGGGCTGCCCGCCGCGAGCACACTGTTGCCGGCGACTCCGATCGCGCCGGTGCCGTACACGCCGGAGTTGGAGATGTTTCCCGAATCGCTCGCGTGCGACGAGCTTCCGTACACGCCGACGCCGTTCGCGCTGTCCCCCCAGACGCCCGACGGGAAGACGGGCTCGGTAGCGGATCCGCCGCCCTCGCTCCCGTGCACGCCGGACGTGCCCTGGTCGACGCTCACCGTCACGCCGAGAACGCCGAAATCGAACTCGGTGTCCAGACTTGCGAGCTCGCCGGCCACGAACGGCTGACTGCCAAGAGTCGCCGCCCCGCGGACGGCAAAGCTGGGTGCGGCGAGAGTCGCGCTCATTCCCCCGTTGGTGAGCGTCAGCGGCGCTGTCAAGCTCCCCCCGCTGCCGCCCGAGGCATTGATGACGAGGGTATTGCCCGACCCGCTGAAGGTCACGTTCGAGCCCGCGGACAGCGTCACGGCGCCCGTCAATCC
>JBOGJO010000022.1:0-6984 GCA_050747885.1 Thermoanaerobaculia bacterium | reverse complement strand
CCGAGATGCTGTCCCGCGTCCGGGATCTTCAGGCGGCGCTGTCCCGCGACCCCCAGAACGCGGACCTGGAGCTGCAGCTGGCAAACACGTATTACGACATGGCGGACTGGAGCTCGGCGTCTCAGGCCTACGAGAAGGCCCTGTCCTCCCATGGAAACGACCCGAACGTGCTGACCGATCTCGGATCGAGCTACCGGA
Source organism: Thermoanaerobaculia bacterium (assembly GCA_050747885.1). Lineage (GTDB taxonomy): Bacteria > Acidobacteriota > Thermoanaerobaculia > UBA5066 > DATFVB01 > CAWEYG01. Next base: position 6,786 of record JBOGJO010000022.1, on the reverse strand, counting down.
ACCTCGGGGAGTTCCAGAAGGCGCTGGACCTTTACGGGCGGGCGCTCAAGATCGCCCCCACCCACGCGCAATCGCTCCTCAACACGACCCTGATCTACACGTTCGACCTGAAAGATCCGGAAAAGGCGCAGGCGGCGTTCGACCGGCTCAAGAAGGAGCATCCCGAGCTGCCGCGCCTCTCCGATCTGCAGATCCAGATTTCGCAGCTGCGCGCCGCGAGGTCGTAGGCTCGCTCGACGGGCTCCCATCACCCTCCGGCGAGCGAAGTGCTATCGTTTTCCGGTGAACGAAACCCTTTTCGGCGACGATTTCGAGCCCGACCCGAGACCCGAAAGACCGTCCGCGGCACCGCTGGCCGATCGCATGCGACCCGCTTCGCTCGACGAGGTGGAGGGCGCGCCGGCGCTGCTCGGAAAAGACAGCTTTCTGCGCCGCGCCATCGAAGAGGACCGCGCACCGTCGATGATCTTCTGGGGCCCTCCGGGGGTCGGGAAGACGACGGTCGCTCGCCTGATTGCTTCCCGAACGAAAGCGAGGTTCCTCTCGGCGTCCGCCGTGGCGAGCGGGGTGAAGGAAATGCGCGAGATCCTGGACGGTTCGCGCACGCTGCTTCGCAAGACGGGGCAGCGAACGATTCTTTTCCTGGACGAGATCCACCGATTCAACCGCGCTCAGCAGGACGTTTTTCTCCCGTACATCGAGGCGGGAGACATCGTGCTCATCGGGGCGACGACGGAAAACCCGTCTTTCGAGCTCAACGGCGCTCTGCTCTCGCGCTGCGAGACGATCGTGTTCGATCCGCTTTCGCCGGACGCCCTGGCTCGCATTCTCCGGCGCGCGCTTTCCGACCGGGAGCGCGGCCTCGGTTCGACCGGCGTGTCGTTTTCCGACGACGCGATTTCCTTTGCGAGCCAGTTCGCCGGCGGCGATGCGCGGCGGGCTCTGAATCTCGTCGAGGCGGCGGCCTCCGACGCGAGGACCTCCCCAGGAACGAGCGAGGTCGGTGTCGACCGGCTTCGCGAGATTTCGCGAAAGAAGATCCTGCTCTACGACAAATCGGGCGAGGAACATTTCAATCTGATTTCGGCGCTGCACAAGTCGATGAGGGACTCCGACGTGGATGCCTCGATCTACTGGACCCTTCGCATGCTCGACGCGGGAGAGGAGCCTCTCTATCTCGCGCGGCGCATCGTGCGGTTCGCGTCCGAAGACATCGGCCTGGCCGACCCGCGGGCGCTGCGCGTCGCGCTGGACGCGAAGGAGGCGTTCGATTTTCTCGGAAAGCCGGAAGGAATCCTGGCGATCGTCGAGGCGGTTGCGTACTGCGCGCTCGCCCCGAAATCGAACGCTCTCTATGTCGCCGAGGGGAAGATCCGAGCCGACATCGAGGAGATGCCTGCCGAGCCCGTTCCTCCCGTGATCCGCAACGCCGTCACGAAACTGATGAAGAAGGTCGGCTATGGCAAGGGCTACCGGTACGCGCATGACGAGCCGGAAGGCGTGGGAGGGATCGACTGCCTTCCCGAATCGCTCCGCGGGCGGCGTTACTACGAGCCCGGGGGCGCGGGGGAAGAAAAGGAGCTCCGGGCTCGGGTCAACGAGCTTCGCGCGCTCCGTCAGCGAAAGAAAGGCTCCTGAGCCGGGGCCAGCAGGGAATTCCCGTTGTTGACGTCAGATGTTTGGAAGGATAACATCACGCATCATGGCGCGTACAACACTCAATCTCGATGACCCCATCCTCGATGATCTGAAGCGACTCCAGAAGAAGGAAGGGAAGTCTCTGGGCGAGCTCGCCTCGGAGGTGCTCGCGGAAGGGCTCGCTGCGCGGAGGGAAGGCAAACGCACGCGCGGCCATGAGTTTCGATGGAAATCTCGGTCGATGAAAGCGCGCGTCGATCTCGAAGATAAAGACGCCATCAACGCCATCCTCGATGGCGACTGAGTTTGCGCTTTGAGCTTCGCTCTCGACGCCAACGTTCTTCTCTACGCCTCGGACTCGGCAAGCCCTCATCACGAACGCGCGACGGAGTTTCTGGAACGCTGCGCGAAGGGCCCGGAGATCGTGTGTCTGACGTGGAGCGTCGTCATGGCGTATCTCCGAATCAGCACCCATACGGCGATCTTCACGGAGCCGCTCTCGCCCGAAATCGCCCGGTCGAACGTCGAGTCGCTGCTCGAAGTTCCCCACGTCCGGGTTCTTTCTGAGCGAGAGGGATTCTGGGAGGCCTATCGACGTGCAACAGGCGGGATGTCGGTTCGCGGGAATCTCGTCGCGGACGCCCAAATCGCCGCGATCCTGTTTCAGCACGGCGTGCGGGTCCTGTATTCGAGCGACACAGACTTTCGGAGATTCGACTTCCTGGAGGTCCGGAACCCTCTCCAGAAAATGTAGCTTTAGTCGACCCGGTAGTTCGGGGCTTCTTTCGTCACGACGACGTCGTGGGCGTGCGATTCCTTCAGGCCGGCGGCCGAAATGCGGACGAACTTCGCCTTCGTGCGGAGCGCTTCGATGTCCTTCGAGCCGGTCAGCCCCATTCCGCTGCGGAGGCCGCCGGTCAGCTGATGGACGAGCCCGGAAAGGGCCCCTTTGAACGCGACCATGCCTTCGATTCCCTCCGGAACGAGCTTGGAGAGGACTCCGCCGTTGTCGCCTGTCAGAGAGTAAGCGGGAGGCTCCGAGTCCATCTCATCCTGGAAGTAACGGTCGGAGGAGCCGGCTTTCATCGCGGCCAGGGACCCCATCCCGCGATAGGCCTTGAACGTGCGACCCTGGTACAGGATCGTTTCCCCGGGGGACTCTTCCGTGCCCGCAAACAGCGAACCGATCATCACGACGTGGGCCCCCGCGGCGATCGCTTTCGTGATGTCTCCCGAGTACTTGATGCCCCCGTCGGCGACCACGGGAATCTTCGTGCCCTTGACGGCTCTCGCGCATTCCCGAATCGCGTGAATTTGCGGGACGCCGGCCCCCGTCACGACGCGAGTGGTGCAAATCGAGCCGGGGCCGATGCCGACTTTGACCGCATCGGCGCCCCTCTTCACGAGGTCCCGAGCTCCTTCGAATGTCGCGACGTTGCCCGCGATTACCGGGACCGCCGGAAACCTTTTCTTGAGCCGGGTCAGCGCGTCGAGAACGCCGTCGCTGTGGCCGTGGGAGGAATCGAGAACCAGGAGATCGGCCTGGGCGCGGACGAGCTCCGCCGCTCGCTCGAGCATGTCTCCCGCCACGCCGACGGCCGCGGCGACGCGGAGCCGGCCGAGGCGGTCCTTGCAGGCGCTCGGGTACTTGATCTGCTTCTGGATGTCTTTGACCGTGATCAGGCCTTTGAGATTGCCCTCCTTGTCGACCACGAGCAACTTTTCGATCCTGTGGCGGTGGAGAAGCTCCTTGGCCTGCACCAGGGAGGTGCCGACGGGCGTCGTGACGAGGTTCTCGCGGGTCATCCGCGTCGAGATGGGACGGTCGAGCATGGTTTCGAAACGGAGATCCCGATTCGTGAGGATGCCGACGAGCTTGCCGGCATGGTCCACGATCGGGACTCCGGAGATCTTGTACCGGTTCATGAGGGCGAGGGCTTCGTGAATCGGCTGCTCCGGGTAGCAGGTCACCGGGTCGACGATCATCCCCGATTCCGAACGCTTGACCTTGTCGACTTCGGCCGCCTGGGCTTCCGCGGAGAGGTTCTTGTGGATCACGCCGAGGCCGCCCTGCTGCGCCATCGCGATCGCAAGCCGGGACTCCGTGACGGTGTCCATCGCCGCCGAGATGATCGGAATGTTCAGCCCGATCTTGGCCGTGAGGCTGGTTTTCAAATCCGCTTCGCGAGGGTGGATCGACGAGCGCGCCGGCAGCAGGAGGACGTCGTCGAAGGTCAGCGCCAGGGGGGCCTCGTCCCGGTTCCGGCCGGCGGTCCGGCTCCGGTTTTCGGCGGAGCTTTCGCTCAAGCGGATGCTCCCACCGGCGCGCCGTGACACTTCTTGTACTTCTTTCCCGAACCGCAGGGGCACGGATCGTTCCGGCCGACCTTGGGTTCGGTGCGGTGGACGGTTTCGACGGGCTCCTCCCCGTGCGAGTACGTGACGTTGCGGGGCGCGGCCCGGCGCGGGAGGGGCGCGTCGGGGGGCGCGTCGGCTTCCTGCTCGTCCTCGGCCATGACGGGCTGAAGACGGAAGAGGTACTTGACGATCTGATCTTCGATGCGCTCCTTGAGAACCGTGAACAGCTCGAAAGATTCCTTCTTGTATTCGACGAGCGGGTCCTTCTGGCCGTAGCCCCGAAGGCCGATGCCCTCTTTGAGGTGATCGATCGCGAGAAGGTGGTCCTTCCAGAGCTGATCGACGACCTGCATCATGACGTAGCGCTCGTGGCTGCGCATGGCCTCGGGGCCGAGCAGCCGCTCTTTCGACTCGTAGATCTCGCCGGTTTTCTCCTGCAGCGCGATCAGGAGCTCGCGGCCCGAGACCGCCCCGAGGTCGATACCGGTTTTTTCGAGGTCGAGACCGAAGTATTCATGCAGCTCCCCTTTGAGGGAGTCGAGGTCCCAGTCGCGGGGGTCCTTGGCTTCGGGGCAGCACCGATCGAGCAGATAATCGAGCACCGTGTCCCGCAGTCCCAGGACGTAGTCCTTGCCCTCTTTTCCCTCGAGGATGTCGCGGCGAAGCTTGTAGATGGCCTCGCGCTGCTTGTTCATCACATCGTCGTATTCAAGCAGGTGTTTGCGGCTCTCGAAATTTCGCCCTTCGACCTGCTTCTGCGCCCGCTCGATCGCCCTGGACACCATCCGGTGCTCCAGGGGCACGCCTTCTTCCATCCCCAGGCGCTTCATGATGCTGGAAAGGCGGTCCGACGCGAAGATCCGCATCAAGTCGTCCTCGAGCGAGAGATAGAAACGCGATTCTCCGGGGTCGCCCTGACGCCCGGACCGGCCGCGGAGCTGGTTGTCGATCCGGCGCGATTCGTGCCGCTCGGTTCCGACGATGAACAGGCCGCCTTTCCCGAGGACTTCTTTCTGCTCCTCGGCGGCCTTGGACGCCAGATCTGTTTTCAGCTTTTCGAAGGCCTCGGGGTTTTCGGCTTCCTTGGCCCGATGCTGCGCCATCGCCTCGGCGTTGCCGCCGAGGATGATGTCGGTGCCGCGCCCGGCCATGTTCGTGGCGATCGTGACCGATCCCTGCCGGCCCGCCTGCGCGACGATGTCCGCCTCGCGCTCGTGGAATTTCGCGTTCAGGACCACGTGCGGCACGCCGCGTCGCTTGAGCAGCTGCGAGAGCCGCTCCGATTTTTCGATCGAGACCGTTCCGACCAGAACGGGCTGGCCCTTCTGGTGGAGGTCGCGGACGCCGTCGGCGATCGCATCGAACTTCTCGATCTCGGTCCGGTAGATCGTGTCCTGGTTGTCGATCCGTACCATGGGTCGGTGCGTCGGGATCACCGAGACCGCGAGGCCGTAAATTTCATGGAACTCGTCGGCCTCGGTATCGGCCGTTCCGGTCATGCCGGAGAGTTTGTCGTACATCCGGAAATAGTTCTGCAGCGTGATCGTCGCGAGCGTCTGGTTTTCCTTTTCGATCTGGACACCCTCCCTGGCTTCGACGGCCTGGTGAAGCCCGTCGGACCAGCGGCGCCCCGGAAGAATGCGGCCCGTGAATTCGTCGACGATCAGGACCTGACCGTCCTTGACGACGTACTCCACGTCTTTCCGGTAAAGGGTGTGGGCCTTGAGAGCCTGCTCGAGCGCATGGAGCATCTCGACGTTTCGCATGTCATAGAGGTTCTCGACGCCCACGATGGACTCTGCCTTCGCGATGCCCTCTTCCGTGAGAACCGCCGTGTGGCTCTTCTCGTCGACGATGTAGTCCCCGGTGGTGTACTTGTGCCCGTCCTTGTCCTTTTCCTCCGTTCCCTTCGCGAGCCGAGGAATGACGCGGTTGGCCCGGTAGTAGAGATCGGGAGACTCTTCGGACGGACCGGAGATGATGAGCGGCGTGCGGGCCTCGTCGATCAGGATCGAGTCGACCTCGTCGACGATCGCAAAGTTGTAGCCGGGCTGCACCATCGCCTCGAGATCGAATTTCATGTTGTCGCGCAGGTAATCGAATCCGAATTCGTTGTTCGTGCCGTACGTGATGTCGCAGCCATAGGCGACCTGCCGCTCGGCGTCCGACAGGGAGTTCTGGATGCAACCCACCGTGAGGCCGAGGAACCGGTGGACCCTTCCCATCCAGTCCGCGTCCCGCCGGGCCAGATAGTCGTTGACGGTCACCACGTGGACACCGCGGCCGGTGAGCGCGTTGAGAGCGGACGGCAGCGTCGCGACGAGCGTCTTTCCCTCGCCGGTCCGCATCTCGGCGATCTTTCCTTCGTGGAGAACGAAGCCGCCGATCAGCTGAACGTCGTAGTGCCGCTGGCCGAGGGAGCGCCGGGCCGCCTCGCGGACGAGCGCGAAGGTTTCTTCGGCGAACGGGTCGAGGACTTCATCGACCCGCGCGCGGCGCTGAACGCGGATTTCTCTTTCGATGCCGTCGGGCAGGTCCGCGAGCTTTTCCAGAATCTCGGCTCGAAACTGCGCGATTCGGGCGCGCATCTGGTCGTCCGACATGGCGGCGATCGCCGGCTCGAGAGCGTTGATTCGCTCGATCCGGGGGCGAAGACGCTTGATGTCTCGCTCCCCCTGGGTCCCGGTGAGTTTCGTGAAGATCTTCTCGACGTTGAACATTCCGCTCCGATGTAAACCCCTAAGATACCAGAAGGATTCCCGCTCGCAAAAGGAGTTGACTCGAACCCCG
>JBOGJO010000021.1:0-5768 GCA_050747885.1 Thermoanaerobaculia bacterium | reverse complement strand
GATCCCTCGCGGCCCGGAGCCCCTCCGCTCGAGGGGAAAAAGGGGGCCGGTCACGTCTGGTACGACGAGCCCGCCGCCCGCCTCGTGGCGCCGAATCTAACCCCAGACGTCGAAACCGGGGCGGGCTCGTGGACCGACGACATGTTCACTCGAGCGATCCGCGAAGGAGTGGGCCACGACGGTCGTCCACTTCATCCACAGATGTGGTACGACGCCTTCGTCTCGATCTCCGACGAGGACGTCGCTTCAATCGTCGTCTATCTCCGATCGCTCCCTCCCGTTCGAAACCCGCTTCCGAAGACCCGTCTGAAGGACGGTCGCGCGGCCGACATTGAACGCGGCCTCCGACCCCTTTCCGGCCCCGTTCCCGCGCCCGATCTCTCCACCCCGGCGGCCCGCGGACGTTATCTCACGCAGATTGCAAACTGCCAGGGATGCCATACCGCGTGGGAAGCCCCATCCAACCCCGGCCGCTTCGGCGGAGGAAACCTCATCGAGTGGACCGTCGGCGGGACGCCGCTCTCGAAATTCAGCCGCAATCTCACCTCCGACCCGACCGGGATTCCGTACTACGACGACACGCTCTTCGTCGAAACGATCCGAACCGGGCGAGTCCGAGCGCGCGAGCTCTCAGCCATCATGCCCTGGGCCGTCTTCCGGAACATGAGCGACGAGGACCTGAAGGCGGTTCGCGCCTACTTGAACGGTCTTCTGCCCGTTCGTCACCTCGTCGACGAAAACGAGCCGGCCGCGGTGTGTCCTGCATGCGGCCAAAGGCATGGAGGAGGCCGAATCAACAGGCCGAAAGAGAGCCGCGCCGTTTCCATCGACCCGAAGGCGATCGAAGGATCCGACGGGAGATATTCTTTCGGGGACGCGCCGCCGATCGTGCTCGTGCGGAAGGGATCCAAGCTCTACGTCCGGGTCGACAAACGAGACGAGGAAGTCTTCACCGAAGACAACAGGCTCTTCTTCATTCGAAGCTCTCCGAGCGTCATCGAATTCGTGCGCGACAGGACAGGGCGAGTGACGTCACTCATCGACCGCGCGTTCGACGATGACGTCGGAAGGAAAGACGAGTAGCTCTTTTCGGATTCCGGTTGATGGGGGTTGAGCCTCAGCTTTGGGTTCTTGCCGCCAAGCGCTTGCCCAGCGAGAGCTACCCCGTCGCTTTGGAGGCCAGTTCTAGCCCGAATCGGGTCGCGAAGGAAATAGGTTGCGTCGAGAACCGCATTCGACCAAGCCGAGGCTTCGTAACTACGGCAAACGGCTTGCCAGAACTCCGGGGATGAGTGTTCCTAGGTTCAAGCGCCGTCTTTCGCCTTCGCCACCAGATCGATCTCGAGGCGGGCGCCCGCGGGCAGCTCCGACACGGCGACGGTCGACCGCGCTGGCCGGTGGCTCCCGAAACGGCGGCCGTAAACCTCGTTCATCTTCGCGAAATCCGACATCCTGAGGAGAAACACCGTTGCCTTCACGACGTCGGAGAAAGTCAGGCCCGCCTCCGCCAGCACGGCCTGGAGGTTGTCGAAGACGCGCTCGGCCTGAACGTCGATGTCCCCCTCGACGAGCTTCATCGTGGCGGGGTCGAGGGGAATCTGGCCTGCGGTGAACAGGAACCCTCCGGAGTGAATGGCCTGCGAATACGGGCCGATTGCCCGGGGAGCTCCGTCGGTTGAGATCGGTTTCATGAATCTCCTTTCGTTTCTTCGATTGCCGCGACATAGGGAAGGTTGCGGTGGGCCTCGGCGAGGTCCAGCCCGTATCCGACGACGAACCGGTCGTCGATGTCGAAACCCAGATAGTCGATCGAAACCGCCATCGCCGCCCGCTTCCTCTTTCGCAGGAGCGCGCAGACCTTGAGCGATCTCGGCTTGCGCGCACGAAGCAGTTCGAGCGTCTTCTCCACGGTCCTTCCGGTGTCCACGATGTCCTCGACCAGAATCACGTCCCGTCCTTCAGGATCGACGCTTCCCCGGTCCGCAACCCGAACCCTCCCGGATGACCGCGTTCTCGCTCCGTACGAAGACGCCCGGAGGAAATCGAGCGAAACCGGAGAGTGAATCTGTCTCGCCAGGTCGCAAAGGAAGAACACCGAGCCCTTGAGGACCCCCACGAGTAGAACAGGCTTTCCCCCGAGGTCCCGGTCGATCGCCCTTGCGAGGCGGGAAACGCCGTCGCGGACGGCTTTTTCGTCGAGGACGACCTCAGATATCCGATATCCCAAAGCCCGTCCTTGTTCTAAAATGAATGCGAATCCATGCTGGTCTCAGAGCTTCAGACGCTCCACGGAGCGTATATCCGCCTGACGGAGAGATTCAAGGCGCTCTGGACCTTTCATCAATTCCTGAAGGGCGTTCATCAGAATTTCCTCGGCGATGCCCCGACCTATGAAATTGATTTCAACACCCTCTACGAGCAACTGAAGAAAGTTTCCACTCAGATTTCCGCGGGAGCGGCGTACGTCCGAGACGACATCGACCGCATCGAGACGGACCTTGCCCTCGTCTCTCGGAAGCTGCGTCTCGGCGACCGGGCCGTTCCTCCTTCGCTGGTCCGGAGGTTTTTCCAGAAGATCCGCACCGAGGACGAGAAGATCGTCTACAACCTGCTTCGATTCTATTTCTCGCAGCCCGAGCTCGACGAAGACCTTGGAGACAAGATTGATTTCCTCGCCACCGTCGCCGCGATGCACCCGGGCAGGGAGGCCGTCGTCGCACGCCCGCGCGCCGATGTCGTCCGGATCTTCGAGGCGGTCGTCTCGAGCTGCTCGTGGCCCTCGACCGGCAACGACGAAGCCAACGCGCTCGTTGCCGCGATGGACAAACTGGCCGAGGACGTGTCGCGCGCGCGCAGTTTCGAGGAGTTGACCACGAACAAGCTCATGGAAAACGCACGAACGATCAAGCGTCGCCTCGGCCACGCGCTTGCCAATCCCGAAGTGCTGGCCTCGGTGGCGATTTGCAACGTCCGGACGAAAGCCATTTTTCGTCGGCGCCTGGACGAGGAGAAGGGGCGGATCCAGGAAGCCGGCGAGCGGATCGCAAGCCTCGAGCAGGAATTCGCGCGAACCGGGCGAAAGGACGTCCCCGACGAATTTCGCCGATTTCGCGACAACCACGACGAATTTCAGCGGCTCAGCGAAGAATCGAATCTTCGAAGCGGCCACGTTCTCGCGGTGATGCACTCCATTTCCGAGGTCCTGGGGAAATTCGACCTCGGGGAAATCGACCTCGAAGAGATCGACGACGCTCTCGAGATCGCCGAGGCCGGCCCCGACGAAGCCTCCGAGCCGCCCGACGGCCTCAAGCATGCCCTCCAGAAGATCCTGGCGGCGGTCGAAATGAGCGACGGAGGATTCAAGGAGATTTCGAACCTCGGCCTCGAGCCCTGGGAGATCCGTTCGGCGAAGGCGGCGATCGCCCGTGGAGGGCATCCGGCCTCCGAACGGGACGCGCTGCTCCTGGAAGGAGCCGCCCTCCGCGGCAAAGCCGAGGAAGAAGCCTCGCGCTGGATCCAGACCAAGCGCATGGGCAATCCGCTCGGGGCGCTGCGCCAGGACGCCGAGGAGACGCTTTCGCTGGCGGGAGCCACCGATCACAAGTTCGCGGACCTCATTCGGGACGCCGGGGATGGATCCATGCCCGAGGAGATGGGCTCTCTGGTCCGCTCGCGATTCCGACTCCTGCGCGCTTACTCGAGCCTCTGGCTCCTCCACGACGCCGAGAAGCGCTGATCTCCCCTGTCCGAAACCCCGCCTTCCGAAATCGAGCGAACCCGCTGTGCTAGCATCCCGAAACCGAATCGATGAAAAGGATTCTGACCGTCTCGTCGGGAAAGGGAGGAGTCGGCAAGACGACGTTCGCGATCAATTTCGCGCTCGCCCTGTCGAGGTTCGGTCCGACGGTGCTCGTCGACCTCGACACGGGGACTTCCTCCGTCCGAAATTCGATCGATGCGCCCGTGCCCCGCGACCTGTACCACTTTCTCAAGAGGGGCGTTCCCCTGCTCGATTGCATTACCCAGCTCACGCCGGAGCTCGACCCGGAGGGTCATTTTCGAGATTTCGGCTTCATCGCGGGGCCGAAGCACCTGATCGACGACGTTTCCAACTTCGGCGAAAGCGCCAAGGCTCGGCTCATTTCGGCGATCAACCGGCTGCCCGCAAAGTACGTGGTTCTCGACATGAAGGCGGGACTGGACCCCAACGTGATCGATTTTCTCCCGTACTCGAATTCCGGGATTCTCGTCTTTACGCCCCAGCTTCCGGCCGCCACCCTCGCGGCATCCGACGTCGTCAAGGCCATCCTGTTTCGCAAGCTCCGGATTCTCTTCTCCGCCGGCTCCCCCGTGTATCGCGACCTCGGGCCCCGGTACCCGGAAATGGTGGCGGACCTTCTCGACTCCGTCGAGGACGTGTACGACGAATCCATTCCGAACATCGACGCTTTTCTTCTCGACCTCGCACAGAGCCTCGGCGACAATCCGATCCTCGATTTGCTGAGGGACACCGTCGAGTATTTCCGCGTGTACTACGTCTTGAACATGTTCAACGGCGTGCGTGAATCCTACGAGACGGCGGTCGCGCCGTTCGTGGAGAACCTGGTCGACAACGTCTCGGCGCGGCTGAACGTCACCAATCTCGGCTGGGTCTTGAAAAGCGAGAGGGTCCATGACTCAAACTGCCGCCGGAAGCCCATTCTGCTCGCCCCGGACGCGGTTGCATCCGAGGAGCGCGGGTCGGCCGTCGATCGGGAAGTCAGTGAGCTCGAGAAGAGGTTCCTTCATCTGAAAATCGACAAGCCTTCCCGCGCGAACCGGCCCTCCCCTCTCGTGCCGGCCGATCCCCGGCGGGCCGTCGTCGACCAGCTCGATTCGCTTCGCGCCATGTACGCCGATCAGCGGGAAGCCGGCGTCAAGGAAAACTTCGCCTACATCACGCAGCGGTCCCTTCACTTGATCGAGGGCATGCGCGCCTCGGAATTCGGCGAAACGAAGATTTGCCGCCCGGACGAGATCCTTTCCCACTTCTTCTCGGATCCGCCTCACCGCTGACGGGCCGGACGTCCCCCCGGGGTTCTTTGACTTCGCCCCATATCGTTGATAGAAATCGGGGGTTTCGGACCACGCGTTTCGGAGGGCAGGAGAAGCATGAGCACAGTGGAAATGGTGAATCCAAAGAAGTTGACCGCCAGAAAAATCCTCAAGGACCTTCCGGCGGCCGAGTTGCGGGATCTCGCGAGAAAGCAGGAAACGACGTCGTCGTACGGCTCGCCGATCTACTTCACGACGGTCAAAAACCGCTCCGCCAAGAACACCTTCGTCGTGGAAAACGGCGTCGCTCTGGGCCTCCATCAAAAAGGAATCGCGCCGGAGAAGGCCGCGGAGCTCGTCCGCAAGCTGCAGGAATCGGTGGCATCGCGTGTGATGATCCAGGTCGACCGCCGGATGGGGATGGCCCCGCAGGCGACGCTCCACTGCCGCCTTTTCGTTCCGGAGGAATTCGCCCGCATCGCCTACATGTGGCACAACATGCTGTTTCCGTCGGACTCGGCACAGGAGCCGGATTTCGTTTCGGTCTACGTGCCCGACTGGCCGGAACGGCTCATCTTCTGCGACGTCGAGCGCGGCTACACCTACATACTCGGCAGCGACTACCCGGGCGAGGCGAAGAAGTCGATGCTCCGGCAGGCGATGTACTGGATCAAACGCCGGGGCGGCCTCGGCCTGCACGCGGGTTCGAAGATCCTCCGCGTCCGCGTCGAGGG
>JBOGJO010000020.1:0-3774 GCA_050747885.1 Thermoanaerobaculia bacterium | reverse complement strand
GAGGGTGCGCATGTTGTGGAGCCGGTCGGCCAGCTTCACGAGGATCACGCGGAGGTCCGAGGCCATTCCGAGGATCATCTTGAGAAAAGTCTCGGCCTGCTCCTGCTCGCGCGAATGGAACGTGAACTTGCCGATTTTCGTGACGCCGTCGACGAGCTCCGCAACCTCGGCCCCGAAATGACGCGAGAGGTCCTCCTTCGTCACCCCGGTGTCCTCGAGGATGTCGTGGAGGAGACCCACGACGATCGAGACGTCGTCAGCGCGCATGTCCGCGAGGATGCCGGCGACGTTGAGCGGGTGGATGAGGTACGGCTCCCCGGATCGCCGCGTCTGTCCGTGGTGTTCCTTGGCGGAGAAGACGTAGGCCTTGCGGAGGAGCGTCTCGTCGCTGCCGGGGTTGTAGGACTGCGCCTTCTCGAGGATTTCCTCGAACCGGATCATCCAAGGATTATAGGGGTGTTCCCGTCCTCACCCCCTTCCCCTCTCCACAAATTGTGGAGAGGGGAAGGGGGTGAGGATTTCCTATCTCTTCCCGGACTTCCCGGCCTTCGAGGACTTTGCGGCCGCGGGCGCCGGGCGGCGCTTGTTCTGAACGTCGTTCCAGATCACGACGATCGGAGCCGCGACGTAGATCGACGAATACGTGCCGACGATGATCCCGATGACGAGCGTCAGCGCAAACGTGTTGAGCACCTCGCCGCCGAGGAAAAACAGAGCCACGACGACGAGGAACGTCAGGCCCGAGCTCATCACCGTTCTCGACAGCGTCTGGTTGATCGAATCGTTGATCACCTTGGGAAGGGGATCGCGCCGGTTCGTCTTCAAGTTTTCACGGATGCGGTCGTACACGACGACCGTGTCGTTCATCGAATAGCCGACGAGGGTCAGCAGCGCCGCCACGACGACGAGCGTGATCTCCCGGTTGAAGATCGAGAGCAGGCCGATCGTGATGAGCGTGTCGTGAATGATCGCCACGATCGCTCCGACTCCGAATTTCACGTCGAACCGGAACCAGATGTAGAGGAGCATCGCGATCGTCGACAGCAGAACGGCCCAGAGAGCTTTCGTGCGGAGATCCCGCCCGACCTGCGGCCCGACGTTGTCCGCCGAGAGGACGGTGAACGGCCCGATCACGGTGTTCTGCTTGAGCCATGCCTTCACCGCCGGCGAAACGTTCGGGATCGAGTCGAAATCCGCGGCAGATTTGAAGAGGCCGATCTGCGAGCGATACGCGACGATGGCGTCCCCTACCGCAGCGTAATGCTGGGCGGCTGCGTTTCCGAGCTTGCCTGCGACGTTGTCCGGGTCGGTCGGCGCGATGGACGTCGCCAGCGTGTCATGCCCCTTGACGTTGACGTCGATTTTGCTCGCGGCCGGCGGCGCCCCCAGCGCGCCCGCGAGAGCGGTAAAGACCTCCTGGGTGACGTCCCGGCCCTCGCGGGCCTGTTGCTTGACCTTGATCAGGACTTCGCCCTTGGCGGGATCGTCGTACCTCTGCACGCCTTCCAGCCCGAGGTTGAGGGGTTTCAGGATCGATTCGATCTTCGCGGGATCGGGCCTCGTCGCGAACTTGAGCACGATCTGCGTCCCGCCCGAGAAGTCGATACCGAACCGAAGGCCGCCGTGGACCACGATCGAGATGAACCCCAGCACGATCAGCGCCCAGGAAATCCCGATGCAGATCCATTTGACGCGGAGAAAATCGATCTTTGTGTCTCTGAAAAGTTCCATCGCCCGTCCTAAATCGAAACGCTCTCGACGCGCTGCCGAGAGCCATATTCCAGCATGAAGATCGTCTTCGAGACGTAAACGGCCGTGAACATGGAAGCCGCAAGACCGACGATGAGGGTGACCGCGAAGCCCTTCACCGGGCCGGTTCCGAACTGGAAGAGGAAGAGGGCGGACACGACGGTCGTCACGTGCGTGTCCACGATCGTGAGGAACGCCTTTGAAAATCCGTTCTCGATCGCCGTCTTCGGGGTCTTGCCCTCGCGAAGCTCCTCACGGATCCGCTCGAAGATCAGTACGTTGGAATCGACGGCCATGCCGATCGTCAGAATGAAGCCGGCGATTCCGGGCAGGGTCAGCGTGGCGCCGAACTGCGCCAGGACGCCGAGCAGGATGATCGCGTTCAGGATGAGGGCGAGAACCGCGTTGAAGCCCGAACGGCGGTAGTACACGACCATGGCGAAAAATACGAGAAGGGCTCCGAGAACCGCGGCCGTGATTCCCTTCCGGATCGAATCGAGGCCGAGCGACGGGCCCACGGTCCTTTCCTCGAGATAGACGAGACCGGCCGGAAGCGCGCCGGAACGCAGGATCAACGCGAGGTCGTTGGCGCGCTCCGGGGTGAAGTTTCCGGTGATGATGCCGGAGTCGCTGATCCGCCCGTGGATGTTCGGCGCCGATTGGACGCGGTTGTCGAGCACGATCGCGAGCCCCTTGCCGATGTTCGAGCCCGTGAATTTTCCGAACTTATCCGCGCTGTCCGCCTTGAGAGTGAAAGAAACCGCGGGCCGGTTCTGCTCGTCCTGCGAGGGACGAGCGTTCTTGATGTCGCGGCCCGTGACGGCGGCCGCTTTCTGAAGGAGGTAATAGACCTTGGAAGAGGTGGGATCCTGGTCGGTCGCGTTGCCTTCCACGACTTCCTGGTCCGGCGGCACCTGGCCACCGCTGGCGGCCAGCAGCGCCGCCCGGTCGCTGTTGGGACCGGCCAGGACGAGCTTCAGCTCGAGAAACGCCGTCGACTTGATGATGTCCTTGACCCGCTTCGGGTCGTCCACACCCGGCAACTGAACGACGATCCGGTCGTTTCCCTCGCGGGCGATCACCGGCTCGGAGACCCCGAACTGGTCGATGCGGTTTCGAATCGTCTCCACCGCCTGCTGAACGGCCTCGTCGGAAAGCGTCTTTTTCGCGGGCGCGCCCAGGGAAAACGTCCAGGTCGTTCCGAGACGACGGTACTCCCACGTCGGGAGGTAGCGCTTCGCCACGTCCTGGAGCTTGTCGAGATCGCTGTCGGCCGCGACCGTGACGTCGAACGAAGCCGGGCCCGTCGCAGTGATCGCGCCGAGCTTCAACTGCTGGCCGGAGTTCTGCTCGGAGAGGCGGGCAACCGCCTCATCCGTCTCGATCTTCAGAGCGTCGGCCGTCTGCACCTGAAGGACCAGGTGAATGCCGCCCCGGAGATCGAGGCCGAGCTTGATTCCATTCCGCAGGTAATCCTTCAGCCCCGGCGTTGTCTCGCCCGTGACGTCGTTTTTGACCCGCGACATCCCGCTCGCGACGTAGGCGCCGACCGAAGCGACGAGAACCGCGAGAATGAGAGCCACACGACCCCAGACTTTTTGAGCCACGATTCCAAACCTCCCGACAAATACCGCGAAACCGACGGAGTGTATCGGGGGCTCGGGCGCGAGTCAACCAAAGCGGGGCTCGCTCGGCCCGGAGAGAGGCGAAGCCCAGGCGCTCCAGCGGCAAATCGCTCGCTCGGGAATCGCAACTCGCGAAATCGCTTTGCCCCTCTCGCCCGGATTCCCGGATTTCGCTCTTTCCGGTCGAGTCGAAGAACTCCAGCTCAGACAAGGGCCGATTCCCTCCTCGCGACAGCCGCCGTCGCGCCCGGAAGGCCGCGCCGCTCACGGGCCTCGTTCGTGGGGTGGCGCCGATCTCATGAGTGAAAGCCCGCGAAGGTGAGGTCAACGCGGCGGCCGAGGACGGGCTGCAGGACCGGGCGGGTGGCGCGGGGCGAGACTCCCTTTTGCCGCTCGCGGC
>JBOGJO010000019.1:0-1592 GCA_050747885.1 Thermoanaerobaculia bacterium | reverse complement strand
GCAGGACTCCGGAAAGACGGACGTGAGGGGCAAAGCGATGACGCGAGTTGCGATTCCAGAGCGAGCGAGCTGCTGCCCAGCGCCCAAGCGGCCGGCCGGCTCCCCGGGCCGAGCGAGTCGTATGATTCCCGAATGCGCCTCTTCGTCGGAACGAGCGGTTTTTCCTACAAGCCCTGGAAGGGAAAGTTCTACCCCGAAGATCTCCCCGCGAGCGAATGGCTCGCCTACTACGCCGCGCGCTTCCCGACCGTCGAGATCAACAACACCTTTTACCGCGTTCCAAAACCGGAGATCCTGGAGGGCTGGGCGAAACAGGTTCCGGCAGAATTCCGCTTCGGCCTGAAGGCCACGCGGCGGATCACGCACATCAAGCGCCTCAAGAACGTCGAGGAGGAGACCGCATTTTTTCTGCGCGCGGCGTCCGCTCTCGGAGACCGGCTCGGGGTCGTCCTGTTCCAGCTCCCTCCGAACTTGAAGAAGGACTTGGACCGTCTTCGGACGTTCCTCGATCTGCTCCCGGGCTCGGGCCGCTACGCCCTGGAGTTCCGGGAGCCGTCCTGGCTCGACGATGAGGTTTTCACGGAGCTTCGCGCCCGGGGCTGCGCGCTCGTCGTTTCGGATACGGACGAGAACCCGTTGGACGAAATCGTCTCCACGGCGCCGTTTGGTTACCTGCGGCTTCGCCGGACCGATTACGACGACGACTCCCTGGGGAAGTGGCGGGCAAGGATCGACCGCCAGAACTGGGAACAGGCGTGGATCTTCTTCAAGCACGAAGACGAGGGTCTCGGGCCGAAGTTCGCCCTGCGGCTGCTCGAGATCTCCCCGTCGAAACCTTCCTGAGCGGAGCGGCATCGAAAACGCCGCTCCCCATGTGGGAGAATCGAGGAGGAGGCAAACATGGAACGAGCAACTTTCGCCGCTGGCTGCTTCTGGGGAGTCGAGGCGGCTTTCCGTCAGGTCGAGGGAGTCACGGCCACGACCGTCGGGTATTCGGGGGGGCGCCTTCCGAACGCCACATACAAGGACGTCTGCTCCGGAACGACCGGCCACGCGGAAGTCGTCGAGGTCGAATTCGATCCGTCGAAAGTGTCTTACGACGACCTGCTGAACGTCTTCTGGGAGAACCACGACCCCACGACCCTGAACCGGCAGGGACCGGACGTCGGTGAGCAGTATCGTTCGGCGATCTTCTTCCACACGCCCGAGCAGCAGGCCGCGGCGACGGCCTCGAAGGAAAAGCTTCGGGCGAGCGGCAAATTTCCCCGGCCGATCGTCACCGAGATCACTCCCGCCTCGGAGTTCTACCGCGCGGAGGACTACCATCAGCAGTACCTCGAAAAGCGCGGCCTCGCGACCTGCCGGATCTAGCGGAACCGAGGCCCCGAGAGCGGGTGGCACGGGGCGAGACTCCGTTTTCCGCTCGTGGCGCGGAGTCGTCGCAAAGTTCTCAAGCGGCAGCGAGCGGAAAAGCAGTTCGAGTCCCATGACAGGACCCGGACCGGTACCGTGTCGACTTCAGACGCTCATCGCGTCGTTTTCCTCCTTGAACAGGTCCGTCGAGATGTAGCGCTCCGACGTCGAAGCCAGAA
>JBOGJO010000018.1:0-10625 GCA_050747885.1 Thermoanaerobaculia bacterium | reverse complement strand
CCGCCGTAGATCCCGCGCCGGGCCGTTTCAAGCTCGTCGATGATCTCCATCGCCCGGATTTTCGGGGCGCCCGTGAGGGTGCCGGCCGGGAACGAGGCGGCGAGGGCCTCGAGCGAGGTCACCTCCGGCCGAAGCAGGCCCTCGACCGACGAAACGAGGTGCTGCACGTGGGAATACTTCTCCACCCGGAAGAACTCCGGAACCCGCACGCTTCCGGTCTCGCACACGCGGCCGAGGTCGTTCCGGGCGAGGTCGACGAGCATGACGTGCTCCGCCCTCTCTTTGGGATCGGAAAGAAACCGCTCCTCGAGGTCGCGGTCCTCCGCGGGGGTTTCCCCGCGGGGATACGTCCCGGCGATCGGCCGGGTCTCGATCCTCCGGCCTCGGGTGCGGACCAGCATCTCCGGCGAGGCGCCGAGAATGTCCGCCTGCCGCGTCCGAAGGAAGAACTGGTACGGCGAAGGGTTCACCCGCCGGAGCGCCCGATAGACCTCGAAGGGATCGGTCTCCAACCGGCCGGCCCAACGGCGCGAAATCTGAATCTGGTAGATGTCGCCCTCCGCGATCCGCCGTTTCGCGGAATCGACGGAGCGCAGGAAGCTTTCTCGCGAGGTCTGCTCCGAGAATTCGGGCGGCGCGAGCGCCGGCCGCTCTTCCGCGGGAACCGGCCCCTCGACGAGGCTCTGGAGAGTATCGAGCCGCGAGCTCGCGGCCCCGCCGGCCTCCGATTCCTCGTGAAGGGTCTGAAGGAGCATGACGCCCTTCGCGTGGTCGAACGCGATGGTCGACTCGAACAGGAGGAAGAGGGCGTCCGGCATGGCCGATGTCCGCGGGTGGCGGGCGGGAACGCGTTCGAAGAGGCGGACCGCGTCGTAGGTCAGGTAACCGACCGCCCCCGCCGAAAATGGCGGCTGTCCCTCTTCCCGCTGAAAACCCGGGCGAACCGTGAGACGATTCACGATCTCCAGCGGGTGCTCGCCGGCGCCCGCCGCCCGTTGCGATCCTCCTCCTTCCACCGAGACCCCGCCGTCCCGGAACTCGATGCGGGCCTTCGGAGACGTGCCGAGAAACGAATAGCGCGCGACGTTGCGCCCCCCCTCCACGCTCTCCAGGAGAAACGATTCCGAACCCCCGGCAAGGAGCTTGCGCATCACGGCGACGGGCGTCGTCGTGTCGGCCAGCAGGGTTCGAGTCATGAGCCGCGTCATCGAGCGCCTCTCACCGGGCGACCCGGAGAATCGAATCGATCTCCTCCAACGTCACATCGCCGACCCCGAAGAGCTTCGCCTGCCCCACCGCCTGCCTCGCGAGGATCTCGAGACCGTCCGCGGCGTCGCAGCCGCGCTCGCGGGATTCGCGAATGAGCGGCGTTTCCCCCGAACCGCGGTAGGCGAAGTCGATCACCGCGGGCCGGCGGCGAAACAGCTCGCCGGAAAACGGATTCGGATCGTCGTCCCGGGCGCCGAGGGGGGTCGCGTTGACGAGCAACTCCGCGTCGAGGCGGGAAACGTCTTCCCGCGGCACGGCCGCCGCTCCGAATCGGTCGGCGACCGGTTTGACCTTGCGGGCGTCACGCCCGGTCAGAAACACTTCGCAGCCCGCGAGCCCCGCCGCGTGGGCGGCCGCCCGCGCCGCTCCGCCGTTTCCGAGGATGAGGGTGCGCCGCCCCGCCAGGCCTCGGCCGGAAAGAATTTCGAGGACGGCGTCGGAATCGGTGTTTCTGGCCAGGAACCGCGGCTCTCCTCCCGGCTCCTCGAGGCGAACGAGCGTGTTCGCGGCTCCCGTGCGGGCGACCGCGTCGTCCTCGTCAATCGCCTCGACGATCGATTCGAAGGCGGATTTAAAAGGGTTCGTAACGGAGAGCCCGTCGGGAAGGAGCCCGAGACCTTCGAGAGCGGCGAGATCTCCGAGAAGGGTCCGGCCGTTTGCCGGCCCTTCGGACGACGAGATCGGGAGGTACAGGTGCGGCAGTCCCCGCCGGGCAAAGAGCGTGTTGTGGATCCGCGGCGACAGCGATGAGGAAACGTCTCCGCCATAAACGGCGAAGATCTTTCCCTCCCGAGAGGTCCGGCCGATCCGATAGACGTCCAGAAGGTCCGACAGCGGAATCTGGCCGTCGGCGGTGGGAGTTTCCACGCTTCCGTACGTGAGACCGGCGCCGAATTGCGGCCCGACGATCCGCGTGAAAGATCCTCTCCTCCCCGTCGCAAAACAGCCGATCGGCCGCGAGCCGGAGAGCTCCCTCAGGGCCGCCACGCAGGCCGCCGCCGCGGGGACCGATGCGACATTCGTTCGCACGAGCTTGATCGCGGCGACGTCCGCGGCCAGGTCCCGCGAGAGCCCCTGCTTCGGCCACTCGTCGGCGTGACGCGACCCGATGACCCTCGACCGGTCGGGCAGGAAGGCGGAGTCCTCGAGGAGCCCGCTGTCGAGCTCGACGTCGACGGCGGCCCCCGCGTCGTAGGCCGATTGCACGGATCTCCGGTACTCCTCGACGCTCCCGTCGAACTTTCCGCCTTCCCGCGTCGTCCGATACGTCACGACCGTGCATCGAGGGTCGAGCTCGAGGAGCGCTCGCGAGGAGATTCTGCCGGCGGCAAGGTCCAGGCGGTACTCGAGGACGTTGGCGTTGCCGGGTACGCGCGAGACGAGGCGCTTCGCGTCGTCGAAATTTATCGGCGCGAGAGACGCGATGAAAGCCGGATTCGGAAGTGTTCTTTCCAAAATTCAAAACCCCCGGTTCGGCCGGGGGTCTCGATTCGATCCGCTCTGTCGATCGCCCCGCCCGGATTTCTCCGGCAGGGCAAGCTTCGCCCTACCGGGAGGTGCTCCAGTACCAGTACGACTTCGTTGCCGCGCCTTTGCGGCGGGAGATCTTCGCGGATTTCGTCACGGAGAGGACTGTAGCCTCGCCGCACGGAGGTGTCAAGGACGCTTTATAATTTCGCAAATGCCTCAGATCACGACGGCAATCCGCGGTTCCGGCGTGTTCGTGCCGGACGGGGTCGTCACGAACGAGCGCCTGTCCCTCCTGATGGACACCACCGACGAATGGATTCAGCAGCGAACGGGCATCCGTGAGCGCCGCTATGCCCGAAAAGGCACATCCTCCGCCGACCTCGGATTCGAAGCTGCAAAACGCGCCCTCGACGAAGCGGGAGTCGCCGCCGCGGAGATCGACCTGATCGTCTTTGCCACGATGACGCCGGCGCACTATTTCCCCGGCAACGGCGGGATCGCCGCGGCGAAGCTCGGCCTCTCCGGGACGCCCGCGCTCGACATCCGCATGCAATGCGCCGGATTCCTCTCGGGACTTCAAGTCTGCGACGCGTTCATCCGTTCCGGCGTTTATCGACGAGTTCTCCTGATCGGCGCCGAATGCCACGCGTCGTTCTACCCCTGGACCGAAGCGGAATGGAGGATCATGTTCGGCGAATCCGACGAGCCCCCTTCACCCGAGAGCCACGCGTTCGGCACCTCGATTCGCGACCGCGCCGTGATCTTCGGCGACGCCGGAGGAGCCTTCGTCCTCGAAGCGAACGATTCCGGCGACGGCCGCGGGTTTCTCGGCTTCGAGATGCGGACCGACGGCAATCACTGGGACAAGCTCTACGTGCCGGCGGTCGGCTCGGCGTCGTTCCCGTACGTGACCAAAGAAATGCTGGAGGCCCACCGCGAGATCCCGATCGTCGAAGGGCGGCAGGTCTTCAAGCTCGCGACGACGGCGATGCCCGCGATCGTTCGCGAGGTCGTCGCGAAGCAGGGCTTTTCGATCGACGACCTCTCCCTGCTTCTGATGCATCAGGCGAACCTGAGGATCAACGAGGCGGTCCAGAAGGCGCTCGGGCTTCCCGACGAAAAGGTCTTCAACAACATCCAGAAATACGGAAACACGACCGCCGCGACGTTGCCGCTCGTGTTCCATGAGGCGAAAGCGGCCGGCAAGGTCAACCCGGGCGACCTCGTGTGTTTCACGGCGCTCGGAGCCGGGCTGCACTGGGGCGCGGGGCTCGTGAGAGTCTAGAGAGGGCTCAAGCCCACAAATGTCCCTCTCCCGGCGGGAGAGGGTGGCCGCCTTCAGGCGGCCGGGTGAGGGGGCGACTTAACGCAATCCGTCGACCAGAAACAGCTCGTCGAGAATCCTCCGGAACGAGAAGGCCACCGTCGCTCCGTCGGGCGTCGTGAACACAGGGCCGATGCCCAGAACCCCCGCCGGGTCCTGCGGCCGGAGCTCCCGGACGAGCTCGCGTCGTCCCGTGGCGATCTCGACCCGATAAATCTTTGCGGGCATCGGCGTTCGATCCTGGTAGTAGAGCGAGCGGCCGTCCGAGCTCCACGCCAGCATGTCGCCGGCTTCGAGTTCCTCGGGGAGCGCGCGCGACACGCCGGTGCGAAGCGAGACGAGAGTGATCCTCAAATCGGGCGAAGTCCCCGCGACCGTTTCTCCGTCGGGAGATACACGAAAATGAAAAGGGTTCATGGGGGGCGACGAAATCGCGCGCAAGGCGCCGCTTTCGATGTTTTTTTCGTACAGTCCGGCCGGGTGCCCGGGAGCGTCCGCGCTCACGAGGATTCGGCGCCCGTCCGGATACCAGCACGCCCAGATCGGCTTGAGCCCGGGAAATGCGATCTCCCGCGGCTGGCCGATGCCCGTCGGGTAGAACATCAACTTCTCGTCACCGTTGCGCCGAACCGACGCCACGAAGCGCCCATCCGGGGAAATCGTCGATCCGAGCCCGAGTCCCACTTCGATGCCCGGCGACCCGTCCGTGGGCCGCAGATAGAGAAGGTAGTCTTCTTTTGTCGCGTCGCCCTGTTCCGAGATCAAAATGCGCTTTCCATCGGCGGAAAGGTCGGTCGGAAACGACCAGTCGAGCCAGGAGAGATCCCGTTCCGCGAGAGAATCCCGGGTGACGACATGCACCTCCCTCCGAGGGGAGGTCTGGACCATCAGGTCCTCTCCGGATGGGGAGGAATCGAGGAACTGGGCGCTGGATCCGCTCGCGAAAATGGGGCGCTCCCTGCCCGAGAGATCCGTCGCGTAGAGATCGGACTTGTTCCCGGTGCGGTTGCCGCTCCAACGGATCTCCCGCCCATCCGGCGACCAGACGAGGCCGCCGACGTTTTTCGCTCCACGAACGAGCCGCTTCGCCTTCCCCTGCCGATCGACGACCACGAGATCGCCGGCGCTGTCGCCCCGAATACCGTGGTCCGCGAACGCCACCCGGGATCCGTCGGGCGAAACGTGAACGCTGTCGAGCCAGCTCACCGTCGAATAGAGCACGTGTCCGATCGGGTATTCGAGCACGTCGCTCTCTCCGACGAATCGCGACACCGCCATCGTCTGGCCGTCCGGACCCCAATCGGCGGAGACGACGCGCTCGAGGACCGGCCGCGGCGCCCCCCCGGAAATCGTCGTTCGCGCGAGCGTGGCTTCCGAAGTGAATCCGATCAGGTAGTGCCAGCCGAGGCCGATCAGAAGCTCGTCGGAACGTGAAACCGAGTACAACATGGCCGGAGGGAGATCCAGCTTCTGAGACTGCGGCGCCGTCGCTCGAACCGAATAGAGGGACGGAGGTTCCCCCTGCCATGCCGCAGAGTAGATGATGGTCTTTCCGTCGCTCGAAAACCTTCCCTCCAGAATATTGCCGCGCCGAAATGTCAGCCGCTGAAATTTCGGCGGATGCTCACGCGCATGGCGGCCGCCGGCGGTCAACCCCAGCCGGTAGGAGAGCGCCAGCGCAGCCGCGCCGGCGAGCAGAACGCCGGCCGCTCCCAGAGCCGGGACCCGGAAGCTTTTTCCTCCGCGCGCCGCCGCCGCTCCCCCGCTTCGCATCGAGGAAGAAGCCGAAACCGCTTGAAGGTCGAACGCCAGGTCCCTCGCCGACTGGAATCGCTCGGACGGGCTTTTCTCCAGACAATGCCGCACGATGCCGTCCAGAGCCGAGGAAATGTTCGGGCTGGATGCCGAGAGCTCCGGAGGGTCGGTGTTCGCGATCGCCGCCATCGTCTCCGCTGCCGAGTCGCCCCGGAAGGCCCGCTTCCCTGAGAGCATTTCGTACAGAATCGCGCCGAAGGAAAAGATGTCCGACCGATGGTCCGCCGGCCGCGCCCGGACCTGCTCGGGCGACATGTAGCCGACGGTCCCCATGACGACGCCCGGCTCGGTTCCGAGCGCGGCGGTCGGCGCGTTCGTCGCCGCGGCCTCGGCGGGAAGGACCCTCGCGAGGCCGAAGTCGAGGATCTTCACGCGGCCGTCGGCGGTGACGAACAGGTTCTCGGGCTTCAGGTCCCGATGGACGATCCCCTTTTCGTGCGCGGCCGCAAGGCCCTGAGCGATCTGAACGGAATATTCGATCGCCTTCCGCAGCGGAATGGGCGCGGAAAGCTTGTCGCGCAGCGTCTCCCCATCGAGGAGCTCCATGACCGCGTACACGACGCCGTCGTGCTTTCCGAAATCGAAGATGCCGAGGATATTCGGGTGCGACAACGCCGCGACCGCCTTGGCCTCCCGTTCGAACCGGGTCAGGGAATCCGCGTCGTTGGCAAGCCGTTCCGGAAGGATCTTGATCGCGACGTCGCGGTCGAGCTTCGAGTCGCGCGCGCGGTACACCTCGCCCATCCCTCCGGCCCCGAGGGGCGAGAGAATCTCGTACGTCCCGAGCCGGGTTCCGGAAGCGAGGCTCACCGGGAGCGCCCCCTGGCGTCATTGCGAGAAGCGAAGCGACGAAGCAATCTGTCCGCGGGGCAGATCGCCGCGGCCGTTTCACGGCCTCGCGATGACACGAGCATCGGTCTCACTTCAATCCCCGAATCAAATACAGATCCGAAAGCTCGCGCGTGATGTTGTAGGCATACGTTCGGGCATCGGCGGTCATGACGAGAATCGGAATCCGCGACACGCCCGCCGAATCTGCCGGCAGGAGGGAGAACAGAGGCGTTCGTTTCCCCGTCTCGACGTCGAGGCGAAACACGCGCGCCGGGAGCTCGTTTCGCTTGAAGACGTAGAGAGAACGGCCGTCCGCCGTCCAGCGCGTCACGACGTCATCGGGCTCGAAGCCGGGGACGGCCTTTCCCGCAAGGCTGCCGTCGGTGGGAAAGAGACGCAACGCGACATTCTCCATTTCGGCGCTCTGAGCGGCGATCCATTTCCCGTCCGGCGAGATCGGCACCTCGCCGAAGAACGTGTCCCATCCGTCGGGGCACATCTTCCGAACGTTTCGCCCGTCGAAATCGATCGCGACGATCGCGGACTTGCCGTCCGGAAGAACCCCGTCGATGAGAATCCGTCTGCCGTCGGGAAAAAACCACCACTGATCGGCCGGAAAAGGCAGCGGCACCGTGCGCGTCGCGCCCGCTCCCGTCGGAACGATGATCGCCCGTTCCCGCGATTCCCGGGGCCGCCCGGCGACCCACTTGCCGTCCGAGGAAAGGGCGTTGGCGAGGCCGTCTGCCAGGCGAACGGCCGGCGAACCGTCCGCGCGCCTCAGATAGAACGCCCCTCCGATGCCCGCGCCGACTCCCGTCTCGTTCAGAAGGATCGTCTTCCCGTCCTCCGAGATCGCCTCGGCCTGCGAACCGTCCAGCCACGCCAGGTCCTGTTCGGCGTCGAGATTCGCCGCTTTGAACATGACGCTCATCTGCGGGTGCCCGACGCTGACCAGAAGGGCCCCGTCGCGGTTGATGTCGCGCAGGACCATCGAACCGGCATGGCGAAGGAGCAGCCGCTTCTTTCCGGCGAGATCGATCGCCCAGAGGCTGCTCGAGCCGCTGCCGTCGTCCTGGGAGAACCAGATTTCCTTGCCGCCGGGTGTCCAGGCGACTCCCGTCACCGGGACAGCCGCGAGGACACGGCTCTTGCCCTGCCGGTCCAGAAGACGGAGCGACGTCGGGAGCCCGAGGAAGCCGCCTTCCGCAACGGCGATCGAGCGGGCGTCGGGCGAAAGACGGATGCCGGCAATCGGAACGGGATCTTCGAACAGCGCCTTTCCCGGAGGGAGCTCGATGGCCCATCGCACCGCGTTTTCGAAGCGGAGCACGGCCAGATCGCCGCCGTCGGGCGTCCAGTCGGCATCCTGAACGTTCTCGATGATTTCGCGAGGGACGCCCCCTCCGAACGGGACGCGCCCGAGCGTGCCGTGCACGAAGTTCGACCAGAGCTTCGGTCGAAGCCGCACGGCGAGCTCTTCGCCCGATGAGACCGCAAGCAGCGTGGCATCGGAAATTTCGAGCGGCCTCGATTCCGGGCTGGCGGGCCGAACGGAATAGATTTCATCTCTCTTGCCGCCCCAGCGCGCCGAGTAAACGATGCTCTGCCCGTCGGGAGTGAACCGGGCGCCGGTGACGGCGCCGCGGCGGAACGTGATCTGCTGAAACGTCGGCGGGCCCGGCGACGCCGGGCGCCTCCAAAGCAGAACGCCAAGAATCGCGGCCGCGAGAACCGCGGGCCCCGCAAGAGCGATCGGAAGGCGCCGGCGGGCCGGCGTCGCGACGGGTGACACCGACCCCGACGCCGACGAGGAAGAAAGATGCTGGCGGATGCTCCCGAGGTCGCGCGCGAGATCGCGCGTCGAGACGAACCGTTCCTGCGGCTCCTTGGCCAGGCAACGCTCGACGAGCCAGGGAATCGGAAGCGCAACGCCCGGGGCGATGCGCTCGAGCGGCTCCGGCTCGTCGCGAATGATCGCCGACAGGGTCTCGGGAGTGCTCGCGCGTTTGAAGGCCGGCCGACCCGAAAGCATCTCGTAGAACATCGATCCGAACGAGAATTGATCCGACCGAAAATCCACGACGGAGCCCCGAGCCTGCTCCGGCGACATGTACGTGACGGTCCCCATCACCACGCCGGCCGTGGTCTGCCGTCCGTCCGAGGTCGGCAGGTTGGAAACGTTCGCCTCCGACGACTCGGACAGCTTCGCGAGCCCGAAGTCGGAGATCTTGGCCGAGCCGGCTTTTGTGATCAGCACGTTTTCGGGCTTCAGGTCGCGATGGACGATTCCTTTCTCGTGCGCCGCCGCGAGCCCGGAGGCGATCTGCTCCGCAATCTCCAGCGCCTTCTTCACGGGTACCGGCCCTCTCTCGATCCAGTGACGAAGGTCCGAGCCCTCGACGAGCTCGCTCACGAAGTAGTGGGTATCTCCCTCCCGCCCCACGTCGAACACCGTGACGATATGCGGGTCCGAGAGGGCCGAGGCCGCCCGAGCTTCACGCTCGAAGCGGGCCAGGCGATCTTCGTCTTTCGCGAACCCGGCGGGAAGCACCTTGACCGCAACTTCCCGGCCCAGCCGCGAGTCCCGGGCGCGATACACCTCCCCCATCCCCCCGGCGCCAAGCGCCGAGAGAATCTCGTAGGGACCGAGGCGGGTACCGATCCCGAGAGGCATTACATCTCCATCGCGTCGAAGCGCGAAGCGCTCAGGCGGATCATTTCAGTCCATCGGCGAGCAGCAGGTCAGTGAGGATCCGGCGGAAGGAGTACACGACGGTCTGGCCGTCGGGCGTGATCCAGACGGGCCCGACCCCCTGGACTCCCGCGGGGTCCAGGGGCGCGACTTCGCGGACGAGCTCCTCCCTGCCGGTCGCGAGATCGAGACGGTGAATTCGAGCCGGAAACGGCGTGCGGTCCACGTAATAAACGGAACGGCTGTCGCCGCTCCAGCGGGTGAAGTTGGCGGCATTCAGGTCGGCCGGGAAGACCCGCGGCGCTCCGCCCCGAACGGGAATAATGACGATCCGCTTCTCGCTCGAAATTCCGGCGATGGAGCTTCCATCCGGCGAGACCGAAACGAAGAAGGGGTTCATCGGAGGGGCGGAGATCGGGCGGGACGCGCCGCCTTCGAGCGGGACCTCGTAGAGCCCCGCCGGATGACCCGGCGCGTCTGCGCTGACGAGAAGCCTCTTGCCATCCGGAAACCAGGAAACCCAGATCGGATCGAGGTTCGGAAGGTCGACCCCGCGCGATTGTCCCGCCCCGGTCGGATAGAGTACGACCTTGCTGCCCGTCCCGCCGGGGGCCGGAGCGCGCAACGCCGCGACGAGACGTCCGTCGGGCGAGATTGTGGTCGCGTTCCCCATCCCGAGCTGAACGGCCGGCGAGCCATCGGTCTTGCGCAGGTACGCGAGATAATCTGATCGCGTCGCCTGGCCCTGCTCGGTCGAGAGAAGCCAGTTGCCGTCCGGCGAGATGTCATCCGGAAATGTCCAATCGAGCCAGGACAGGTCGCGGTCACGGCCGCCCTTCCGATCCGCAAGGTACGCTTCCCGCCGGCTGCTCGTCTGGACCACGAGGGCCGACCCGCCCGCCGCGACGTCATACAGGTCCTCCGCGATCCCGCTGCGGTGAACCAACCGCTCCCGCCCCGACAGGTCGACGCCGGAGACAACCGCGTTGTTCCCCGAGGAAACCCCGCTCCAGAGGAGCTCGCGCCCGTTCGCCTCCCATGCCACGCCGTCCAGAAGTGTGAGCCCGCGAACGAGCACTTTCGCCCTTCCGGATCGATCCGTTACGACGAGGTCGCCCGCGCTGTCGCCGCGGAGCCGATGCTCCGCGAAAGCGACGTGATTGCCGTCGGGAGAGATCCGGACGTCGCCGATCCACCCGACGGTCGAGTAGATCGCGTGTCCGA
>JBOGJO010000017.1:0-6240 GCA_050747885.1 Thermoanaerobaculia bacterium | reverse complement strand
GCGTCGATCAGGGCGTTGTGGAGCGCGTCCATGATGGTCTCGGCATCGACGAGCGCCTGCATCATCTTCGCAAGAGCCGCGCAATCGGCGACGGGGCACTTCATGCGGGCGCAGGCATCGGCTTGGGCTTTGACAGCCTCAGCCGCTCCCTGAACCTGCTGAATGTCCGAAAGGAGATTCGCGCCGGCCGGGATGCGTGACCCCGCGAGCAGGAGAAGGCCCAGAAGCGCGACCGACCGGAGACGAACCGTCATCGCGAACCTCCGTATGTTCTTGCCTGAAAGCCTGGGAGAATTCTACCGCCGGAGCCGGTCGGCGCTAAGCCTTTCCGATCGCTGCCAGGATCTCGTCCGCGTGCCCCTCCGGCTTGACCTTCGGCCAGACGGCGGCGATTTTCCCTTTTTCGTCGATGACGTAGGTGACGCGCAGCGTTCCCATGTATTTGCGTCCGTACATGCTCTTTTCGCCCCAGACCTTGTAGGCCTTCACGATCTTCTTTTCGGGGTCCGCGAGAAGGCGGAACGGGAGCGAATACTTTTCGGCGAACTTCTTGTGGGATTTCTCGTCGTCGACTGAGACGCCGAGCACCTCGATCTTGCGCCGGCGGAACGCTCCGAACCCGTCGCGGAAGGAGCACGCTTCTTTCGTGCAGCCGGGGGTGTCGTCTTTCGGGTAGAAATACAGGACGACTTTCTTCCCGCGGAAGTCTTTCAGGGAGACGGCCTCGCCGTCCTGGTCCTGTGTCGCGAATTCGGGAGCCTTGTCCCCGACGCCGAGCAAATTCATGGAGTGATCCTCCTGCGCGGCCGATCTTAACGCGAGTTCCGCCGCCGGATGGTACGATCCGAGCCCTCTCGAAGGAGCGAATATGCGGGCAACGTCGATCGGGATGGCGGGGACTCTTCTTCTTCTCGGTCTCCGGGCAGCGGGCGCGTCGCCCGTGACGAAGGCGCAATTGATGTCGATGGCGAAGGAAGGCGTCGATCCGAAAGTGATCCTCGCGATCGTTGAGCGCGATTGTGTCGACTTCGACGTCGATGCGGGTAATGCGGGGGCGCTCTCGCGCGCCGTCCCGGCTCCCGTTCTCGAGGCCGCGATTTCGTGTCGGCGAGCCGCTTTTCGCGCCCCGAAATCGGGGACTGACGCCCTCGCCCCGGCGGGCGCCGCCGCGTCTGCCGCGCCGCTGTCCGCGCCCCGTGCGGCCGAGGCGGGGCCTTCGCCGGCGGCATCTTCCGGAACCCTCCGGCTGAGGGCGGAGTTCATTGGAGAGTCGGATGAGCTCACCTGCTCCTGCCTCCTTGACGGAGCTCCGCTGGCGACCCTGACCAAACCCGCCGAGGGGGAATTCGGTCAGGCCGTCCCGCGCAACAAGATCGGCAAAGAGACCGCCGATCTCGCGGTTCCCGCCGGCAGGCACCGGCTCGTCTTTCAGTGCGATCCCCGGGGGCAGCAGGTCCCGGTGGACGTCGACATTCCCGCGGGACAGCGCCGGACCGTCGAAATCCGGGAGTCCACCCTCCGGCGGTGGAAGCTCCGAAGCGTTCGCTAGCCCGTCGGACGGCGATGGAAAGGGCCGCCTTGTTCAGGGGACGCGTCGCGCTCTTCGCGTACAGCGTTGCCGTCCTTTTCTTCCGTCTCGGCTCTCGCAGCATCACGGATGCGGACGAGGTCCGGTACGCTCTGACGTCCCGCGCGATGGCGGTCACCGGCAATTGGTGGACGCCCCATTTCGACGGAGCGCCGATCTTCTCGAAGCCGCCGTTGTTCTTCTGGCTCACGGGAGCCGCGCTGAAGATCTTCGGGCCGTCCGAATGGACCATCCGCGTGCTGCCCGCGTTTGCGGGGATCGCTTGCGTCTTCCTCCTCGCCGCTCTCGGGGCCCGGCTCTACGGCGAGGCTGCGGGACTGGGAGCCGGTTTCATCCTCGCGACGACGATTCCTTTTCTGTACGAACACGGAGCCCGCACGGGCGTGATGGACTCGTTGCTGCTCGCCCTGCTGTGCGCGTCGTTTCTTTTCGTGCTGAAAAGCGGCGAAAAATCGGGATGGTGGCTCCTCGCGGCCGCGCTGGCCATGGGACTGGCCTCGCTCACGAAAAACCTCATGGGGATGGCGGCGGCGGCAGCCGCCGCGGTCTTTCTGGTCCGCAAGGGCCGATGGAGGAAGTACACACCCGCGCAGATTGCGGCGGCGGTCATCCTTCTGTTGGCACTCTCGTTCGGCTGGATCGCGGGGATGGCGATTGCCCATCCTCACGACTTCGAAGTCGTCTTCTTTCGCAAGGAGATGCTCGAGCGCGCCCTCGAGCCCGCAAAATTCTCGCGCGGACGACACGGAGGCGGATTCTTCCGCCGCTCGGTCGCGTTCGCGGAAAGCTCTTTTCGGGGTTTTGTGCCGTGGTGCTTTCTCGTTCCGCTCGCGTGCTGGCAGGCCTTTCGGAGAAACCGCGAGGAGCGGCTCGCCGACGAGCTTCCCACGCTATGGCTCGCCGTCATGGGTCTCGCGGTCCTGACCGTCCAATCGCGATTTCCCTGGTATGCGTTTCTCGTCGATGTTCCTCTCGCGCTCCTGCTCGGCCGAGTGCTGGCCGTCTCGTTTGCGGAGGGCGTTTTGCCGGTCCTTCCGGGAGCCGCCTTGTCGAGCGTGGTCGTCGGGTTTCTATTTTTCGTTCCGAATCTCCGATACAGTCCCGTCGAGAGGGACTCGATGCAGTCGACGGTTGCGACGGTCTTCGTCTCGCCAAGGCTCGGAATGAGCTTTGCGGCTGCGATCGCCGCCGTTGCAGCCATCGCGGTCCTCTTCCCCCGCTGGCCGCGCCCGCTCTTGCGGGCCGCCAGGGGAGCCGTGCTGCTCGCCGCCGCGGTGTTTGCCGCCGCGCCACTGCGGACGGCGGGATTTCGCTGGCCGTTCGACGATTTCCTTCGTTCGCTTCGAGCGGCGGACCGTTCCCCCGGGGCGC
This sequence comes from Thermoanaerobaculia bacterium, assembly GCA_050747885.1. Taxonomy (GTDB): domain Bacteria; phylum Acidobacteriota; class Thermoanaerobaculia; order UBA5066; family DATFVB01; genus CAWEYG01. Next base: position 3,281 of record JBOGJO010000017.1, on the reverse strand, counting down.
GTCTCGTTTTGTGGCGGCCCCCTCCCGCGACCTTTCTTCTGGACCACGACCTGGATTGGTGCCTCGCGAAGTACTGGAACGGGCCGATCACGGAGGTCAAGAATCGCTCCGAGCTCGAGCGCGCTCGCAAGGTCGGGCCGGCGGGGGCGTGGGTCCTCCCGGCCGAGGAGTCTCTCCCGGTCGAGAGTGGGGGGGGCGCGCGGCGGCTCGCGATCGGAGAGCTCGGCGGCAGGGACTACGTCATCCTCGCGCGGGAGAATCGCCCTTGAGCTCTCCGTCGGAGAGGATCTCCCTGGTCCTGACGATCCTCGACGAAGCCGAGAGCCTGCCCGCTCTTCTGGAGGAGATCGACCGTGTCTTCCGGGATTTCGACCTCCTCGGGGAAGTCCTGGCCGTTGACGACGGCAGCACGGACGGCAGCCGGGCGATCTTGCTGAATCTTCGGCCGCGGTATCCCCGGCTGAACCTCCGGGTGCTCGCTCTCGAGAGAAACCACGGCAAGAGCGCCGCTCTCGACGCCGGAATTCGCGCGGCGAGGGAACCGGTCATCGTGACCATGGACGCGGATCTCCAGGACGACCCCGCGGACATTCCGGCCCTCCTGAGGGCGCTCGAGGGATGCGAGGCGGCCACGGGCGTCCGGGCGAGGCGAAAGGACGGGCCATTCAAGCGCGTGAGCTCGCGAATCGGCAATCGTGTGCGAAACCTCGTCCTGCGCGAGAAGATTGCCGACAGCGGCGGCCCGCTGAAGGCGATTCGCAAAGACGTCCTGATTCAATTGCGCACGTTCGACGGCTTCCACCGTTTTCTTCCGACCCTCTTGAGGATGGATGGGGCGAGGGTCGTGGAAGTCGATGTGCGGCACCGGCCCCGCCGGTTCGGCCGCTCGAAATACGGAATTCGAAACCGAATGGTCGCGTCGTTGCTGGATCTCCTCGCGGTGGCATGGATGCGGAGGCGGCGCTTCGACTACATCGTGGAGGAAAAGTGAAGGTCTGGCTGGCGATCGGTCTCGGCGGGCAACTTCTCTTCTCGCTCAGGTTCCTCGTTCAGTGGATCGCCTCGGAGCGGCGGGGCGAGAGCTACATCCCGATCATCTTCTGGCACCTTTCCATCGGCGGCTCCATCGTCCTGCTCGCCTACGCCATCCACCGGCGGGACGTCGTCTTCGAGCTGGGTCAGGCGGGGGGCATCCTGGTTTATGTGAGGAATCTCTGGCTCATCCGCCGCCGCCGGACCGCGGCCGAGCGGGGCTGAACGCCGGATCGAGTCACCAGGGCATCGACTTCCGGTCGAGAAAGAAGCCTCCCGTCGGCCCGTCCGCGGGAAGCGTCGCGAGCCAGACGATCGTGTCGGAACCCTCTTCGAGACTTCTCGTCGCATCCGGCCCGCCCATGCGAGTTTGAACCCGTCCCGGGTTGGCGGCGTTCACCTTCACGTTTGCCGTCAATTCGGCCGCGAGACTGACGGTGAGCGCGTTGAGCGCCGCCTTGGAAATGCTGTACGCGGGATCGCACCGGAGCCTCGATGCGAACGATCCGCACCCGGAGGACACGTTGACGACCCGCCCGTACCCGCGTTGCACCATCCCGGGAACGAAAGCCCGGCAGGTCCGGAGGGCTCCGAAGAAATTGATTTCCATCGTGTCGCGAAACGATCGCTCCCCGGGGTCGAGAATCGATTCGGTCGGATAGATCGCCGCGTTGTTCACGAGAACGTCGATCTGCTCGCCGGACTCCCGCAACCTTCGCGCGCATTCCTCGACGGAATCCGCTCTCGAGACGTCGAGCTCCTCGAAGAGGACGTTGAGACCGCGGGACGCCAGCTTTTCCGACTCGCTTCGTCCCATCCCAGCGTCGCGCGCCGTCAGCAGGACCCGCATCCCCTTCCGAGCCAGCTGCCGGCAAACCTCGAGCCCGATTCCGCGATTGGCCCCGGTGACGAGCGCGGTCCTGAGCATCGAAGACCTCCCGAGCGCAAGTCTGGCACAAGCCCGGGGACGGCGCCGCTCCGGGACTGAGCGACTCCCTCACCCGAGCTTCCCGCGCGTGGAAGGGTGGGAAATCGCTCGGGCCTCGGCCGACCTCGAGGAGCTCCGAAACCTTTGGAGACTGCCGACGTCTCCGGAGTGGAGGGAGTGGCCATGAAAACTTTCGCTCGCCGGCTCGGGATCTCGGCGATGGGCGCGTTGCTGCTGGCGACTCTCGGGGGCGCACGTCCGGTCGCGGCGCTTTCCGGGACGTGGTCGCTCGAGCCGTCGGGACGCGAGGGGACTGCCGAGTTGGAGCTTCGCCGCCGTTCGGGCCTCCACGGGCATTGGACGTCCTCGTTCACGATCTCGCCCACCTCTCTGGAAGGCCTGCCCGCGGTCCCCTGGGAATCGCTCAGCTCCGATGCGCCCTTCACCCTCCGGCGGGACGCGGGGACATTCTCGTTCCAGGGAGCGATTCGAGAAGGGGTCGGTTCGGGGCGTTTCTCCTTCTCCCCGGACCCGGCCTACGCGAACGATATGCAGGCGTTGGGGTATCGGCTGTCGGAGGACGACTTCTTCGCGGCCGCGGCGCATGATCTGAGCCGGGCGTTCATCCGCGAGCTTTCCCAGCTCGGCTACGTTCGGCTGCCCTGGGACGATCTGGTGGCCTTTCGAATTCACGGGGTTTCACCCGCGGTCGTTCGCGAGCTCGAATCTCTCGGCTATCGGCATCTGTCCGCCGACAGTCTCGTCGCGATGCGGATCCACGGCGTGACACCGGAATTCATCGCCGCGATGAAGGCGGAAGGCTACGACCACGTGTCGGCCGACAATCTGGTCGCGTTTCGAATTCACGGGGTTTCGCCGGAATTCGTCCGTTCGATTCGGCAGGCCGGGTACGGCCCGTTCGAAGGCGACGAGCTTGTCGCGATGCGAATCCATGGCGCGACCCCGGAGTTCATCGGGGAGTTGAAACGCCTGGGCTACGACCACGTCGACGGGGAAGACCTCGTGGCCATGCGGATCCACGGGGTCTCGGCCGATTTCATCTCGCAACTGCAGGGACTCGGGTATCCGCACGTTTCGCCCGAGAATCTCGTGGCGATGAAGATCCACGGGGTCACGGCCGACGACGTTCGGAGATTCAATTCCGGCCGTTCGGAGCGCTACTCCGTTGACGATCTCGTGAGCATGAAGATCCACCGCGGCGGGCGGTAGATTTCAGCGGGCCGGCGCCTCCGAACGGAGACTCGAGACAAATTGCTGCCACACCGAGTCGTCGGCCGGCGTCGGGTGGGCGGGCCGGTGA
>JBOGJO010000016.1:0-22466 GCA_050747885.1 Thermoanaerobaculia bacterium | reverse complement strand
TCTCGGGGGCGTCAAGGGAGGAACCGGCAACGACCTCGGGGCGCCGCTGCGAATCGGCGGCGACGTGAAGGCTCCCATCCTGAAAGAGCGCGTCGAGCCGGTCTACCCCGAAGCCGCGAGAAAGGCTCGCATGCAGGGCGTCGTCATTCTCGAGGCCATCATCACCGCGGAGGGCAACGTCGCAGACGTGAAGGTCTTGAAGTCGATCAACCCCCTGCTGGATTCCGCCGCCGAACGGGCGGTTTCCCGCTGGGCTTACAAACCCGCAACCCTGAACGGCCGGGCCGTCTCGGTTTATCTCACCGTGACGGTCAACTTCCAATTGCACTGAGTCCAGATAACGAAGCGATGATGAGGAGGAGTTTTTCATGAATTTGACGATCTCGGGTCTCTGGGAGTCGATGAGTCTGATTGCGAAGGGCGTCTGCATCGTCCTGATCCTGCTCTCGATCTACTCGATCACGGTCATGATCGAACGGCTGATCACGTTCTCGAAAGCGAAAAAGCAGTCGCTCCTCTTCGCCCGCCAGGTTACGGGTTTTCTGAAGCAGGACAATATCGCCGGCGCGATCGCAGAGGCGAAGAAATACAAGGCGAGCCACCTCGCTCGGGTCGTCTCGGCGGGGCTGTACGAATTCCAGTACGAGGTTCAGTCGGGGGCTTTGACCGCGCCCGGCCATGACATGGTCGAGGCGGCCAAGCGCGCCATCGAGCGCGAGGCCCTGATGGTCACCGCCGACTTCAAGCGGGGCATCGGCGGACTCGCCACCATCGCGACGACCGCGCCGTTCATCGGACTGTTCGGCACGGTCATCGGAATCATCAATGCCTTTACGAGCATCTCGATGTCCGGCGCGGGCGGTCTCGCGACGGTTTCCGGCGGCATCGCGGAAGCCCTTGTGACGACGGCTCTCGGCCTCTTCGTCGCCATTCCGGCCGTCTGGATGTTCAACTTCTTCATGAACAAGATCGAGCGCTTCCAGGTGGAGATGTCCAACTCCGCTTCGGAGCTGCTGGACTATTTCGTGAAGCGCCGCGGAGCCGAGGCTCGCGCGTAACTCGTCCGTCGAGCTCAGGGAGGAACCGCCATGGATATGGGTGCTGACAAGGGAAATATTCGCAGCGACATCAATGTCACGCCGCTCGTCGACGTTTGCCTCGTGCTGCTGATCATCTTCATGGTGGTCACCCCGATGCTTTCCGGCGGCAAAGTCGATCTTCCCCAGACCGACCAGCCGGCCAAGAAGCCGGAGAGCAGCAAACAGATCTCGATCGAGGTGGAGTTCGCGAGCCCGCCCAAGCTCTCGATCGACCACAATTCCTTCCCGAAGGACCAGTTCGAGCGGCAGCTCAACGAGATCTATCAGCGGTCTCCGAACAAGGAAATCGTCATCAAGGCGGACCGGCGCCTCACCTGGGGACAGGTCAAGGACGTCATGAAGGTCACGAAGGACTCGGGCTTTGAAAACGTCGGCCTGATCGCGGACAAGAAGGCCAAGGGCATTTCGTAGGCCCGGATCGGATTATAGGAGACGCGTTCATGGAAATGGGTAAAGTCGGGAACGTTCGAAGCGAGATCAACGTCACGCCTCTGGTCGACGTTTGCCTCGTTCTCCTCATCATCTTCATCGTTCTGACGCCCCTCGCCCAGCGTGGCTATGACGTTCAGGTCCCCCCGAAGTCGACGGCTCCCGTGAACACTCCTCCCCCGGATCAGATCATCGTCTCGCTGACCTCGGACAACCACATCTACCTGAACAAACAGGAAATGAGCAAGCCCACCCTCGCGCTGCAGCTCGGCGAAATTCTGAAGAACCGGCGCGACAAAACCGTCTTTTTCTCCGTCGACGACAAGGTCAATTACGGCGACGCCGTCGCCCTGATGGACCTCGTGCGAAATGCGCCCGGGCATCTCGACGAAGCGAACGAAGGCGTCAAGATCGGAATCGTTCTGGAGCCGGTGCCCGTTCGCTGAAGACCGCGGCAGACCCCCGCGATGCACGGGCCCGCTCCGGCGGGCCTTGATTTTAAGAAGGATGGAAACACCATGACGTGGGAATTACCGATCATCTTCATTTGCTCCGCGGGAGCGCTCGTCGTCGCGTGGGGACTCGCCCAGTGGGTGCTCGCGAAAGACACGGGCACGCCCGCGATGAAGGCCATCTCCGACGCGATCAAGGAAGGAGCCGAGGCCTTCATGCGGCGCCAGAACAAAACGATCGCGATCTTCGCGCTCGTGCTCGCCGCGGTGATTTTCGTCCTCTACGCTTTCGCGAAAGGCGATCTGCACCTGGCCGCGACGACCACCGTCTCGTTCGTGCTCGGCGCGGCATGCTCCGTGATCGCGGGATACGTCGGCATGTGGGTCTCGATCCGCTCGAACATCCGGACCGCGTCCGCGGCGCGCACTTCGCTCAACGCGGCGCTCCAGATCGCGCTTCGGGGCGGCGCCGTCTCCGGCCTGTTCGTCGTCGCGATGTCGCTGCTGGGGGTCGGAGGCCTGTTCACCGTCCTGCGCGCGATGGGCGAAGATCCGAAAAGGATTCCATTCCTGATCGTCGGCTACGGCTTCGGCGCGTCCTTCGTCGCGCTCTTCGCCCAGGTTGGCGGCGGAATCTACACGAAGGCGGCCGACGTCGGCGCCGATCTCGTCGGAAAGGTGGAAGCGGGAATTCCCGAAGACGATCCGAGGAATCCCGCCGTCATCGCCGACCTCGTGGGCGACAACGTCGGCGACTGCGCCGGCCGCGGCGCCGACCTGTTCGAATCGACGGCCGCCGAAAACATCGGGGCGATGATCCTCGGCGTCGCGCTCTGGCCCTACTTCGGGCTCGGTGGCGTGCTCTTTCCGCTCGTCGCGCGCGCGCTGGGAATCATTGCTTCGATCATCGGGATTCTGTTCGTTCGCACGCGAGAGGACGCCGACCCGATGGACGCCCTGAATCGCGGCTACTACGTCACGGCGATCCTGGCGATGGTGGGTTTCGCGTTTTCGACGCGATGGCTGCTCAACACCGACCAATCCCCCGCCGCCTGGTGGCATTTCCTCATTTGCGGCGTGATCGGAATCGCCACCTCTCAAGCGTTCGTGTACATCACTCAGTACTACACGGAGTACAAGTATCGGCCCGTCAAGGAAATCGCGGAGGCCTCGCAAACGGGCCCCGCGACGAACATCATCACGGGAATCGCGGTGGGATTCGAATGCACGGCGCTTCCCGTCGTCGTCATCTCCCTCGCGATCCTTGCGAGTTATTACGTTGGGCGCGCCTCGGGGATCCCCAACGCCGGCCTTTTCGGAACGGCAGTTGCCACGATGGGAATGCTTTCGACGGCGGCTTACATCCTCGCGATGGACACGTTCGGCCCCATCACCGACAACGCCGGGGGGATCGTCGAGATGTCGCAGCAGCCGGAAGAGATCCGAAAGAAGACCGACCGGCTCGACGCGGTCGGCAACACCACGAAGGCTCTCACGAAAGGCTATGCGATCGGCTCCGCCGCTCTCGCGGCCTTCCTCCTTTTCTCCGCGTACCTCGACGACGCCACGGAGCTCATGCGGCACAAGGGCCTCCTCGGCCCGGCGCAGCGGCTCCACGTCGACATGAGCAAGCCGGAGGTTTTCATCGGCGCCCTTCTCGGCGCCATGCTCGTCTTCCTCTTTTCGGCCCTCTGCATCCGAGCGGTCGGCAAAGCCGCCTATTTCGTGATCAACGACGTCCGCGCGCAGTTCAAGGAAAAGCCGGGGATCCTCGCCGGAACCGACAAGCCCGATTACGGACGCACGGTGGACATCGTGACCCGCGGCGCCCTCAAGCAGATGGTCCTGCCGGGATTTCTCGCGGTCGGCATGCCGATCGCGGTCGGTCTCCTGTTCCGGATGATCGGCATCGGCGCGGAAACGGTGGCCTCTTTCCTGATGGTGGGAACGATTGCGGGGATCCTCATGGCCACGTTCCTGAACAACGCCGGCGGAGCCTGGGACAACGCCAAGAAGTACATCGAAATGGGAACCTACGGGGGCAAACGCTCCGAAGCCCACAAAGCCGCGGTCGTCGGCGACACGGTGGGAGATCCGTTCAAGGACACCGCGGGGCCTTCGCTCCACGTACTCATCAAACTGCTTTCAACCATCACCCTGGTGCTCGCCCCGCTGTTCATCTGAGGCGCGAGCCCCCGGCTTCCCATCGAAGGCCCCGCCCGCGGCGGGGCCTTTTTACTTCCGATGAATGTCGGCGCTCACGAAATGGACGTCCGAAGGGGGCTGGAAGAACTCCGCGGGAAGTTTCGGGTCGAAGACGATCCGGCTGTTGACGATTTCGAAATGTCCCCCGAATCCCCGGTTCACGTACTTGACGGGAAACGGGCGGTCTTCCCGAAGCCAGACGGTCCCCTCCCAGACGGTCCGAAGCCGGCCGTCGAGAAATCGAAATTCGTACCTCGCGGTCCGAACGCCGTCGATCCTCTCGAAACCCGAAAAGCGACTGTTCCCGTCCTTGAATACTTCGGGAAGGATTCTCAGGACCTCCAGAGTGTCCGGCTCCCCGGTGATCCGCGGGCCGCCCGCGAAGGGTCCCTTCTTTCCCTCGTGAGTCCCGGCCACCCACTCGTAGGCGGTGCCGCCGCCCCGGAGAACAAACGTCACCTTCCCGCCGTCCGTCATTTCCTTCAGCAATCCCAGCGGAGAAATCCAGTACCGCGAGGAAATCGAGCGGCCGCCCGATTCCCATCGAAGAACCGAGCTGAACGTGACGCTTTCGAAAGGATACGAGCCGGCGGCCGCCGGCCGGGGCGCGCCGGGCGGCGCGGCAGAACGGCATCCGGCAAATGCAAGGACGGCGGCGGCGAAAGCGCTCCCCAGTCGCGTCAGACGAAACGGCATAAGACCTCGTTCGAAATCAAGAACCCCTTTTCCGACAGAGCGTAATGGCCCTCCCGGTGGACGACAATTCCTGCTTGCAGCCATTGATCCCAGTCGCTCCGAAGCCTCGAGTCGGCCCGGCGATCGAGCCAGGATTCCAGTTTCGCTTCCGGCACGCCGCGGGAGGTCCGGGCGCCGAGAAAGATCTGCTCCCTCTCAGCCTCATCCCGATCGATTTCGCGGCTAAAAGCGCTGGGCCGCGTTCCCTTCGCGAGTTTCTCCTGATACTCGCGAACCGAAGTCGTGTTGCCGCGCCGGCGGCCGTTCCAGAACTCGTGGGCGGAAACTCCCAGTCCGAGAGTCGGGCTCCGGCTCCAGTACTTCGAGTTGTGTCGCGCGCGGCGGCCCGGGAGCGCCCAACTCGAGACTTCATAGTGCTCGAACCCCCGCCGAAGGAGCTCTTGCGACGCTTCCAGATAGGCGGCAGCCTGCTCGTCGTCGGTGAGATATCTCTCGGGCCGCCGCTGGCGGTCTTCCGACAGGCGGTGCGCCCGGTCGAGCTCCAGGAGGTAAATGGAAAGATGGCATGCGCGCGACGAAACGACCTCGAGAACATCGGCGAGAAACGCCTCCGCGGCGTGCCCGGGGAGCCCGAGGATCAGGTCGGCGGACACGTCCATCCCGGATCGAATCGCGTCGGCGAGAGCCTGTCGGGCAGCGCCTGCGGAATGGACCCTCCCAACTTCACGGAGAGCACCGTCGTGAAAGGCCTGCACGCCCACCGAGAGCCGCGTGACGCCGGCGGATTTCCAGCGGCTGAGCGACGTCGGCGAAACGTCCTCCGGGTTCGCCTCGAGCGTGATCTCGGTCTCCTCGTGAAAAGTGAAATGAGATCGGAGGTCGGACAGCAGCATTGCGATCTCTTCCCCGGACAACCGGGACGGCGTCCCGCCTCCGAAAAAAACCGAATCGACGGCGGCGCCGCCGGCTTCTCGCGCCACGACCTCGATCTCACGGCGGAGAGCTTGAAAATATGCCGCGCGGGCGGACTCGTCGGTACTGATCGTGAAGGAGCAATAGGAACAGTGCCGGGAACAAAACGGCCAGTGAATATAGATGCCGGCGGGATCCGCCGTCGCCGCGGGACTCATTTCATCGGCCCTGCGCGGCGGTCTTCGCACCGATCGCTTCTTCGACGATCGCCCATTCCCGGCTTCGCGGCGCCAGAACCAGACGGCCGTTCCCCTGTCTCGTGAGCTCCTCGAGATCGCGGCCGAGATCCTCGATCCGGCGCGCCGCGCCTCGCAGGGACGATGCGCCCGGCTCGCCGGTCCGGTCCGCTTCCCTCTCGAGAGCTTCTCGGGCCAGCAGATTGGCCTCGTAGTCGCCCCGCCCCCGTGGAAGGGGCGCGCGCGGAGGCACTCCGGCGGCTCGGGCTTCGTCCGCGAAAGCGGCGAGGGCCCGCGCTGACTCCGGCGCCCAATCCCTGTGATGAAGGCGATCGAAAAAAGAATCCGCGTCTCCTGGAAAGCGTTCCGTAAAATCCGCGTGAATCGCGGCGCGCGAGTGTCCGTCGGGGTCGATCTCGAGGGGAGCAACGAAGTCCAGGCCGGCCGAACGGGCGCGGGCGAGAAAGTCGCGAACAAAGCTCGGCTCGCCGGTCCAGCCGGGAATCAAGGGCAGCGCAACGCCCGATTTGCCGCCCCGGCGGCCTCCCGCCGCGCGCTCCCAAAATCCCGCGCCCTCCTCCGAACGCCAGACGAGGATTCGCACAACGTCCGGACCGTCGCAAAGCCGGTCGGGCTCGCACCGGTCGTCAACGATGACCGCGCCCCTCCCGGCTTCTCTCGCCGCGGCCAGGGCGGCGCGCGCGGCGCCGTACACCGGCTCGACGTCGGCGACCGGCCCGATCAGAACGCACCCCGGGGGCGCGCCGGCGAAAACTTCCCTCCAGGCCTCCGCCGAATCGGGGCCAGCCAGAACCTCGGTGTCCTTCCTCTCCCTGAGGTACCCGCCCCGCCAGAGGTCCGCGCCGGGAAGCTCGAGGCCGGGGTAGGGAATCGCGCGGACGCGGCTGCGAACACCCGGCAACGGGGCGAACTCACCGCGCCGCCCGGCGGCAGGACCGTTCGCATAAACGATCATCGGTGTTTCAGCAGCGCTTCCGCGAACTTCGCCATCATGTCCGCCTCGAAATTCAGGACGTCGCCCGCCGAGCGTCGGCTCAGCGTCGTGGAACGCCAGGTGAACGGAATCACCGCCACGGAAAATTCTCCCCTCCGGACCGCGATCGCCGTGAGAGAGATCCCGTCCAGGGCGACGGACCCCTTCTCGACGACGTAGCGGGAAAGCCTTGCGGGGATCGAAAACGTGAAAACGCGGCCCCCTCCGTCCTCCCGGATCGACCGCACGCGCGCGAGGCCGTCGACGTGCCCCGCCACCAGATGACCCGAGAGACGGTCGGACAGGCGCACAGACCGCTCGAGGTTCACGGGATCTCCCGATCGGAGCGCGCCGAGGGATGTCCGGGAAAGCGTCTCGGAGGAGAGGTCCGCGCGAAAAACCGGCCCCCCCGAAATTGCCGTGAGGCAGACCCCGGAAACCGCGACGCTCTCCCCCTTCCGAAATCTCCCGAACCGCCCGGGAGCGCGGATCTCCAGGCGGACCCCGACCTCCCGTTCTGTTCGAGCGGACACCCGGCCGATGGATTCGATGATTCCGGAAAACATCAGGTTCGTCCCGAGACAAGAATGTCTTCGCCGATTTCCTCGACGCGAACGCCGTGAAGCCACGGCGCATGAGAAAGACCAACGTCGCGCCCCGCGAGGATGGGGGAGCAATCACGCCCTCCGAGGAGACGGGGCGAGTAGAAGATCGCCCATCGATCGACGAGCCCGGCGTCGTGAAATCCCGTCAACGTTCTCGTTCCTCCCTCCACGATGAGGCCCGTGACCGATTCGCGCCCGAGCCGCGCGAGAGCTTTTCGCAGGTCGACGCCACCGTTGCGGGCGGGGATTCGAACGACCTCCACGCCCCGCGAGCGGAGCCGCCTTTCTTTGGCGGCGTTCGAGCTCGAAACCCAGACTTCGACCCCTTCCGGATTTCGGAAAATCTCGGCCGATTCCGGCACGGAGAAGCCGCCGTCGAGCACGATTCTCCTCTGGCGAGTCGTCCGGTTCCAACCGAGCCGCCGCGTCAGCCGGGACCGGTCGAGCACCGCCGTCCGGGCACCCACCAGGATCGCATCGAACTCTTCCCGCCATTCAAGCGACCTTTGCCGCGAATCCCCGCCCGACACCCAACGGGAAGTCCCGTTCGCGTCGGCGATCCGGCCGTCGAGCGTCGAGGCGACCTTGGCCAGAACGAACGGGCGCCCGGACGTCACCCAGTGGTCGAAACGTTCATTTTGGAGGGCGGATTCCGCCCGGAGGAGCCCCGTCTCGACCCCCACGCCGGCCCGCCGGAGAAGCCGGAATCCCCGGCCCGCCACCGCGGGATTCGGATCTCGCCTCGCGGCCACGACCCGGACGATGCCGGCTTCCGCGACGGCGGCGGCACACGGACCCGTCCGGCCCCGGTGAGAGCACGGTTCGAGCGTGACGACGAGCGTTGCGCCCCGCGCCCTCTCCCCCGCCCTCCGAAGCGCCTCGATTTCGGCATGAGGATCGCCGGCCCGCGCGTGGAACCCTTCGGCCACGATCCTCCCGTGCTTCGCCACAACCGCCCCCACGATCGGATTTGGCGAGACCGAGTAACGGCCCTTCTCGGCGAGCCGGAGCGCCCGGCGCATCAACTCTTCGTCGTTTGGCATTTTAATCCAGCAGGGCCGCCGCGAACTGCCGGGGATCGAAGGGTACGAGATCCTCAGCGCCCTCCCCGACCCCGACGGCTACAACCGGTATCTGCAACTCGCGCAGGATCGCCAGAACGATTCCCCCCTTGGCCGTGCCATCGAGCTTCGTCAGCACGATGCCCGTCACGCCCGCGGATTCCACGAACTTTCTCGCCTGGACGAGGCCGTTGCCGCCCGTGGTGGCATCGAGGACGAGAAGACAACGGTGCGGGGCGCCGGAAACTTCCCGGGCGGCCACGCGTCGCATTTTCGCCAGTTCCTCCATCAAGTTGAATTTCGTGTGCAGACGGCCCGCCGTGTCGACGTAGACGACGTCGACCTTTCGCGCGCGTGCGGCCGCAATCGCATCGAACAGAACCGCCGCCGGGTCGGAACCTTCGCGGTGTTTCACGACGCCCACGCCGATCCGGTCGCCCCAGGCTTGCAGCTGTTCGACCGCGGCCGCGCGAAACGTGTCGGCGGCGGCGAGAATCACCGTTCGCCCCGCGGCGACGTCCCGGGCCGCGAGCTTGGCGGCCGTCGTGGTTTTGCCCGTGCCGTTGACCCCGACGATGAAGACGATTTCGGGCGAGCCGGAGGGCGGGGACTCGCGCGGAGCCGCGGCGAGCAGGGAGTCGATCTCCTCGCGCAAAAGGGTCTTCAGCTTCGGGAGATCCTCGGGACGGTAGCGTTTCGCCCGGTTCGCGACCCCGGCGACGAGAGCTTCGGCCGTGGAAGCTCCCACGTCCGCCGACAGAAGCGCCTCTTCCAGGGTTTCCAGGACGCGGGAGTCGTAGCCGAGGCCTTCCCGCACGGCGCCCTCGATCTTCTGAAGAATCTCGGTGTGGGTCATGAACAGACCGCGCTTGATCTTCGAAAGAAACCCGGGGGCCGGATCGGCCATGACGCTCCTTAGAGGTTGCCGCGAAGCTCGCGGGCGGCGAGGTCCAGCCTCCGGCGGGCCAGCGACTGCGTAACGGCATTGTTCGCGAGAAGAACGACGTAGTAGCCGTCCTGGAGGGCTTCGGTGAAAACGCAGGAGTTGCCAAATTCGATCGTGAAGCTCCGGATCTCGCCGAGGCCACAGCGGGTGAAGGCCCGGGCGAGGTCCCGAAGGTAGATTCCCTGGTAGGCGCCGACGACCCGGTGGGTATGGTCGTCGCCTTTCCGGTGCGCCGCGACGACCGCCTCGCCCTCATTGTCGAGCAACACGGCGGCGTCGAGGCCTTCGAGCGAAGAAACCAGCGAGTCGAGGATGTTCTGGAGAATCAAGGCCGCCTCAGTGGGGAATCTCCAGGCTCCTCTCCTGGCCGAGGAGCACCCGCGCCCGGGCGGCCTCCGGGGCATCAGGGGAGAGCTCGGTGATGCGTTGAAGATAGCGTTTCCCGAGCTCGTCCTGCTTGAGCGCGATCAGGGCCACGCCGACCCGGAACATCGCTTCCAGGTTGTCGTTCTTCAGTCGGAGGGCGACGAGATAATCCGCGACGGCGCCTCTCTCGTCGTGGAGAAGCTCGCGGCATTCTCCGCGGGCGATCAGCGCATCGAACGATTCAGGATCGAGCTCGATCGCTCGGGTGAGCGCGTCTTGAGACTCGGTGTACATCCCGCGCCTCATTCGGGCGCGGCCCAAATTGATGAGAGCGGACTCCTTGTCCGCGGTCAGCGACGAATCGTATGCCTTGAGAAAATCCGCCTCTGCGCCGTTGATGTCCCCCAGGGCCATCTTCGCGGCCCCCCGATTGTTCAGATAGGCGCCGCGCGACGAGATCTGAAGCGCCTTGTCGAACTCCGCGAGCGCTTCCCGGGCGCGGCCGAGCATCAACAGGGAGAGGCCATGGCCGTCCCTCATCTCCGGGTTCTCGGGGTCCTGGGGAATCACCTTCCGGAACGAAGCCTCGGCGTCCGCGGCGTTGCCCTGCTGAAGGAGAACCGTCGCCATCCTCTCGGTCAGGTAGAGCTCGGAAGGGGGCATCTTCTTCGTGCCCGACATGCAGGCGGCTGTGCACAGCAACGCCGCGACCAGCGCAAGTCCCCGCCTCATGCGACGGTCCGCGCCGCCTGGGGATGAGCATCGAGGGGAATCAGGTCGCCGTTTTCGTAAGCCCTCAACAGAACGTCGGTCACCCGCGAATCGAACCGGCTGCCGGCAAGACTCTGGATTCGCTGGATCACATAAGAGACTTCCATCGCCTTTTGGTACGGCCGCGTCGTCGTCATCGCGTCGAACGTGTCGGCGACGCTGACGATCCGGGCCTGGAACGGAATTTCCTCGCCCTTCAAACCATCGGGGTATCCGCCACCCTCCCATTTCTCGTGGTGGTGCTTCATCCCCGGGATGATGTCGGCCAACTGGGGAATCGCGGACATGATCGCGGCGCCCTTCGACGGATGCTGCTTCATGATCTCGAACTCTTCGTCCGTGAGCGCCGTCGGCTTGCGAAGAATTCGGTCGTCGATTCCGATCTTTCCGACGTCGTGCAGAAGGGCCGAGAGCCGAACTCGCCGGACTTCCTCGGGCGGCAAATCCATCGCGCGAGCGATCGACACCGCGTATCGCGCCACCCGCTCCGAATGGCCCCGCGTGTAAGGATCCTTTGCATCGATCGCCGCCGCCAGGGCCCGCACCGACGAAAGGAACAGCTCGTGATTTTCGCGCGCGGCCCTCTGGAGGCCGTCGACCGCGGTCTCGATCGACTCACTCATGCGGTTGAACGACGATGAAAGGTCGGCGATCTCGGCCGCTCCGTGGACCTCGACGCGGTTCCCGTAGCGGCCCGCGGCGATCTCACGGGCCTGCTGGGCGAGGGCGCGAATCGGGGAGGCGAGGCGGACGGCGATGAAGACTCCGACGCCAATCGCAAGGGCAAGCGCGAGGAGACTCCACAAAATCGTCTGTTCCGTCATCTCCGCGACCGAGGCGAACGCCAATCGCTGGTCGCGCTCGACGAGCACGGCCCAGTCCGGATTTTCGACCGGAACGATCGATCCCAGAAGGGACTGGCCGTCCGTGTCGTACGCGCGCGTCAACCGGGCGGGCGATTGGCGGTAGTCCGCGACGAGGCTTCCGGCGGGCCGTCCCGGCGGCCGGTTGCGGGACGTCAGAAGAATGCTCCCGTCCCGATCCAGCAGGGTCACCGTGATCTCCTGCCGCGCCTCGTCTTCGATCTGCCGCTCGACCGGAGCCCACGACACCAGCCCCTCGACCACGCCGAGGACTTCGTCTTCCTGGCTCACGACCGGCTCGGCGAGCACTACGACCGCGGCGGTGAATCCGGCCGCCCGGACCGGTTTTCCCGAATAGCGCCGCCCGTCGCGCGCTTCCAGGTACCCTTTTCGCAACTCGTCCTCGATCGAAGCGGGAAGGTTTCGAGGTCCGATCGCTCCCCCGCGTCCCTGGCGGTCGATCGCCCGAAGCGCGAGGAAGGTCGAGCGCCCTTTCACGAAGTCCGGGAGAATCCCCGCCTCGGAGGCAAACGGGTTTTTGCCCGACAGCGCCTCCGAATACTTCATGGTGTCCGCCAGGGTGGTGAGCTGCTCCTCGCTCGCTCGGTAGAAGTTGGAAATTGATTGAGCCAGAGCTGCCGCGGAACGCGCCGTGTATTTCTTCTCAATGGTCTCGAGGCTGTCGCGGTTTCGCCCGATGAGGATCAAATCCGAAATCACCAGGGGCGTCAGCGAGACGATCGCCAGCGCGCCCACGAAGAGCGCGAACAATCGAATCCGGGGGGACTGAGCCTGACTCAACGAACGGATTATAAGGCGGGCGAGGCCAAAACGCGGAGGAGGGCACCCTTCCATTCGGAGGTCGAGACCTCCCGGAGGCACGGGTCGCCGGCGCGGGCCAGGAGGACGGCGAGGGGCCCTCGGGACGTGAATTTTTTGTCCCGGGAGAACGCGGCCCAGAGCACAGGGTCCTCCGGATCGATTCCGGAAACGGCCTCGGCGCCCGCGAAGGTCACGAGCTCGGCGGCGAGCCGTTCGGCCTCGGCCCTCGGAAACCCCGCCAGGCCCGCCGAAAGCAGGAACGCGGCCGCCATGCCGATCGCGACGGCCTCGCCGTGCGTGAGTCGTCGGAACCTTCCCTGGGCCTCCAGGGCGTGGCCCAGCGTGTGGCCGAAATTCAGATGCCGCCGATCTCCGGCGTCGCGCAGATCCCGGGCCGTGATCTCCTGCTTGACTCGAACCGCGGCGGCGAGGAAATCCCCGACCGCCCGCTCGCCGGCGATCGACTCGAGGCGGCCCGACATCCTCCGTGCGGTTTCCGCATCGCCAACGAGGACCGCCTTGTAGACTTCCACCAGCCCGCTTCGGAACTGGCGGGGCTCGAGCGTGTCGAGAAAATCGGGGTCGACGACGACCCCCGCCGGCGGATGGAAGCTGCCGATCAGGTTCTTCCCCGCGGGGTGATCGATGGCCGTTTTTCCGCCGATGGCGGCGTCCGCCATTCCCAGGAGCGTCGTGGGAATCGCGTACCATTCGATGCCGCGCAGCAGGATTGCGGCCGCGAACCCGGCGAGGTCGGTCACGACACCGCCCCCGAATGCCACGACAAAATCGTCCCGGCGCGCCGCGGCTGCGAGCGCCGAGTCGAGGACGCCGCGGAGCGTGTCGAGGCTCTTCGCCTCCTCCCGATCGTCGATCTCGATCTCGACGACAGGGCGAAACGAACCCGATTCAAGAAGGGAATTCCCGTGGAGCGCGAGGACGGTTCGGGAAGACACGAGGAACCCGCGTCCGGGTGGAAACTCGAACGCCCGGGAGAAATTTCGGACTTCTCCCCTTCCGAACCGGATCGACGTCACGGCGCGAGCGCGATGCCGAGATCCGCGAGCTGACGTTCGTCGACGGGAGACGGCGACTCGGTCATCAGGCACATCCCCGAGGCGGTCTTGGGGAAGGCAATCACGTCTCGGATCGAGCCGGACCGCGCGCCGAACATGCAGATTCGGTCCAATCCGAACGCGATACCGCCGTGCGGAGGAGCGCCAAAGCGGAACGCGTCGAGAAGAAACCCGAATCTCGATTTCGCCTCCTCGTCGGAGATCCCGAGCAGGCGAAACATCCTCGACTGGACTTCCGACTGGTGAATTCGGATCGACCCTCCGCCCAGCTCCGTGCCGTTCAGAACGACATCATACGCCCGCGCGCGAACCCGGCCGGGATCGCTTTCGAGAAATTCCAGGTCCTCGTCGCGGGGCGACGTGAAAGGATGGTGCATCGCAAACCATCGCTCGTCGCGGTCGTCCCACTCGACGAGGGGAAAGTCCGTAACCCAGCAGAAGGCGTACTTCGATTCGTCGATCAGCCCGCGGTCCCGGGCGACCGCCACGCGCACGGCGGCGAGGGCGTCCGCCGCGCTTTTCCTTTTGTCGGCCACGACCAGGCCGAGGTCCCCGTCGTTGGGAAGCAGGGCCGCCGTGAGCTTCTCCCGGGAAGCCTCCGAGAGAAACTTTCTAGCCGGGCCGCTGATCTCGCCGCCCGCCCGCTTGAACCAGACGAGACCCCCGGCCCCGTGAGTTTTCGCGAGGTCCGTCCAGGCGTCCAGCGATTTCCGGCTTGCTTCCGCTCCCCCCGGGACCGTCAATCCCCGAACCCATTGCCCCGCTTCGGTCGCCCGGTCGAACACCGCAAATCCCGATTCCTGAACGGCGGGAGCGAGATCGACGATCTCCAGACCGAACCGAAGGTCCGGCCGGTCGATCCCGAACCGCTCGATGGCCTCGTCGTACCGCAACCGCGGGAACGGCGGCCGGCACGGTATGTCGGCCGCGGCGAACATGGGCGGCAGGAGCGATTCGACCATGGAAAAGACCGTCTCTTCTCGCGGAAAAGACATTTCAATGTCGATCTGAGTGAACTCGGGCTGCCGGTCGGCACGGAGGTCCTCGTCGCGAAAGCATCGCGCGATCTGATAGTACTTCTCGAATCCCGCGACCATCAGCAATTGCTTGAAGAGCTGAGGCGACTGGGGAAGCGCGTAGAACTCGCCGCGGTGCAGGCGCGAGGGGACGAGAAAATCGCGCGCTCCCTCGGGGGTGGATTTCGTGAGGATCGGCGTCTCGATCTCGAGAAAGCCGGCCTCGTGCAGGGTCTTCCGAGCCCGGAAGGCGATCTCATCCCGCAGAAGGAAGTTTCGGGCCATCACCGGCCGCCGGAGGTCGAGGTAGCGGTATTTCAACCGCAGGTCTTCCGAAGCGCTCACGCGGTCTTCCACCGGGAAGGGCGTGACCTCGCTCCGCGTGAGCACAGCCAGTCGACCCGCGATGATCTCGATTTCGCCGGTCGGCATTTCCCGGTTCTCCTGACCCTCGGCCCGCCTCGCAACGGTCCCCTCGATTTCGACGACGTCCTCTGAACGGAGCGATTTCGCTTCCGCCACGAGGGCCCCCTCCGCCCGCTCGTCGAAAACGATCTGAGCCACTCCGGAACGGTCCCGGAGCGTGACGAAGATCAGGTCTCCGAAGTCGCGGCGATGCGCGACCCATCCCTGCAGCAACACGCGGCGTCCGATCGAGGCCGCCGAAAGATCTCCCGCGGGGGTTCGGGCGGGCGTTTCCGGATTCAAACGACCTCCGAGATCGGCACGGTCCGTTGCTCGCGGGTACGGAGATTTTTCATGGTCACCCTTCGTTCTCGGGCCTCGTCGGGCCCGACGATCGCGGCTTCGGCAAAATCCCTCTCCGAGGCGACGGCCAGCCCCTTTTTCAGGCCGCGGCCCGAAAGGTCGAGCTCCACGCGCGGCCGGGTCCGTCGAAGTCTCGCGGCGACGTCCAGCGCGTAACCGGCTTCCCCCTCGCTCATTGGGATCACGCGAACCGCCTCTGCTTCCCCGGGCGGGCCGGCCGGGAGCAGATCGACGAGCCGATCCTCGCCGATCGCGAAACCGACCCCGGGCAGGTCGGGACCACCCAGATCGGCGACGAGACCGTCGTAGCGGCCGCCGCCGAGAATCGCGTCCTGAGCCCCGAGATCGGATGACGTCACTTCGAAGACGGTCCTGGTGTAGTAATCGAGGCCCCGCACGAGCCGGGGATTTTCGGCAAAGGCCAGCCCCCCCGCCGAAAGGAGGGCCTTCAGCTCGTCGTGGTGATGTCTCGACGCCGGGTCGAGGTAGTCGACGGCCCGGGGAGCATCTTCGAGGATCTTCGCCGTCGCCGGGTCCTTCGAATCGAACAGCCGGAGAGGGTTTTCCGCGAGGCGGCGGCGGTCGTCGTCTCCGAGGCCGGATGCATGCTTCTCCGCGTGGGCGCGGATCGCGGCAGAATAGCTCTCCCTCCCTTCCCGACCGGGGACCGCGTTGAGAGAGACCGACAATCTCCGGAATCCGAGGGCCCCGAGGAAATCGAACAGCATGAACAACACCTCGGCATCGGCGGCCGGACCCGACGCGCCGAAGAGCTCCGCCCCGATCTGGCGAAACTCGCGATACCGCCCCTTTTGGGGACGCTCGTAGCGGAACTGCGGCCCGATGTAGAAGAGCCGCAGCGGCATCGGCCCCTGGTCGAGCCGGTTTTCGACGACCGCGCGCACGACTCCCGCCGTGTTTTCCGGACGGAGGGTGATCGACCGGTCTCCCCGATCCTGAAACGTGTACATCTCCTTGTGAACGATGTCGGTCGCTTCTCCCACGGAACGAACGAACAGGTCCGTCGACTCGAGGATCGGGGTTCGGATCTCTCCGTAGCCGTAAGACGAGAACACGCGCCGCGCCGTCTTCTCGACGTGATCCCAACGTTCCGTCTCGGGAGGAAGAAGGTCCCTCGTTCCCTTGACACGGCCGACTTTCATCCCGCCCACTTTCCATCGATCTTGAAGTATTCCGCCTTGTAGCCGAGGTAGTTGAGGTGATAGTGCCGCAAGTCCTCCACCTCGGCGTCCGAGAGAACCCGGACCTGGCGCGCGGGAGAGCCGAGCCAGAACGTCCGGGGCGGAACTTTCGTCCGCGGCGTGACGAGAGCTCCCGCGCCGACGAAGGAGGATTCGCCCACGTCGGCGCCGTCCATCACCGTCGCGCGGATTCCGATGAGCGCGCCGCGCCGCACGGTGGCTCCGTGCACGATCGCGCCGTGACCCAGCGTGACCTCTTCCTCGAGCGTCGTCGGATGCGTCCTCTGGGTCACGTGAATCGCGCAATTGTCCTGAATGTTCGTGCGATCCCCGATCCGGATGAAATGGCAATCGCCCCGAACGACCGAGTTGTACCAGACCGAAACGTCGTCCCCGAGGACCACGTCTCCGATCACGGCCGCCGTTTCCGCGAGGTAGACCCGCTCACCCAGCTTCGGCGTCTTCCCGCCGTATGGTTTGACGATTCCCACGATCGACTCCGCCTCCGAAATGCCGGCAGTTTAACCCGTTTCGGGCCATGGGAACGCCCCCCGCCGCAGCACCCGCGGCGGGTCGAACCGGGAATCGACGAGAGTCGAGGGGCGAACGCCGGGAGTGATGCCTCCGTCGACGAGCAGGTCCAGATCGCCGCGGCCAAATGCGATTTCGATCTCGTTCGGATCCGAGAGGGGCGGCCGGCCCGAAGGATTCGCCGAGGTGCCCGTCAGCGGCCCCGTTTCCTGAAGCAGCTCCCGGAGATCGTCCCGGGAGGGAATTCGAACGGCCAGGGAAGAGTCGCTTCCCGCGCAGGCCACCGGCCCCGTGGTGGGAAGGATGACGGTGAGCGGGGCCGGCCAGAGAGCAAAGAATCGATCCCACGCCGCCGAGTCCTCGATCCGGAGGGTGGCCAGCTGCTCGCGCCCGGAAAAGAGGACCGGCAGGGCCTTTTCGGAGTTTCGTCCCTTCATCTCGAATATCCGGGCCACCGCCTTCTCGCTGTTCGGGTTCCCCGCGAGCGCATAGAACGTTTCCGTGGGGATCGCCGCGACTCCACCGGCTTCCAGGAGCCTTCGAAGAGTCCGGACCTCCTCGGGAGATGCGAGGAGCGCTTCCATCGAGAGGCGCCGCGTCATCGGCGACCCGTGCCGGAGGGACGCTCAACCCGCGACATATTTCGAGTAGAGATCGCGAGCGCGAACGAGGTCGTCGGTCCCGCGAACGATGCACCGCCCGTCGGAGAAGAGCGTGAGCGTGACGTCCTCGACGGGGACCGACAGGACGTGCGCTGAGCGCTGCACCGATCCGATCGCCGCCCAGTCCCGGGCGATCCGCTCCAGGTCGGGCCGCGACCGGCCCGGTGCCGCCACTTGAACGCTGTTTCGGCCGCACAACTTGACGGCCTCGGAGGCGCCCTCGCCCTCCAGGGCCGGATAGCGCCTCCCCCCGCAAACGTCGCACATCACCGTCGGCTTCGCGGAAGCGAAAGCCCGGACCGGAGAGATGTCCCCCTCCCACACCGAGAGCGTGAGAACGCCGCGCGAGGGAGGCTTTCCAACGGCGATCCGAAGGGCCTCGGCCATCGCAAGAGAGGCCACCAGAGGGGGGAGGGCGGGAACGACCCCGGCGGTCTCGCAGGTCGGACTCGTTCCTCCCGCCGGAAGGGCCCCGAGGTAGCAGCGCAGACACGGGCGCTCCGGGTCCGGCGTCGAAACCGCGACGAGGCCTTCCCCGCCGACACACGCGGCGTAGATCGTCGGAATTCCGAAGCGCTTTCCCGCGTCCGAAACGAGGAGGCGCGTCTCGAAATTGTCGCTGCCGTCCACGATCAGATCGTGTCCGAGCAGGAGGGAAGCGGCGTTTCGAAAATCCAGGTCCTCGACCACGGGACGCAGGTCGACGCCAGAGTTCATGCGCGCGAGCTTCTCGGCCGCGGCATGGGCCTTCGGGGAAGCCAACCGCGCGTCCTCTTCGTCGAACAGGAATTGCCGCTGCAGGTTCGTCTCGTCGACGACGTCCCGATCGATCAGCGACACGCTTCCGAATCCGGATCGAACCGCGATCTCCGCCGCGACGCTTCCCACCGCGCCGACGCCGACGAACGCCGCTCGCGATTTCCCGATCCTCTTCTGTCCTTCCGGTCCGATCCCGCCGAACGCCTCCGTGCGGGAGTAGCGCCGAGTCACTGGCGGATTCATCGGTCGCCCGCCGCGGGCGCGCCGGATTTCAGGAGCTCCCGGGCGTGGTCTCGGGCCGTCGAGGTCACCGTCTCACCCGCCAGCATCCGCGCGATTTCCTCGTTCCGATCTTCCCCGGCGAGCTCCTCGACCGAAGCCCGTGTCCGCCCGCGCGCCACCGCTTTCACGGCGCGAAGGTGACGATCCGCGAGCGCCGCGATCTGAGGAACGTGCGTCACGCAGAGGACCTGATCCTTCGCCGCGAGAGCTTTCAGCTTGCGGCCGACGACTTCCGCGACGCGCCCGCCGATCCCCGCATCGACTTCGTCGAAGATCAGCGTCCGGCGGCCCGACTTTCCCGGGCGAAGGCGCGCCGACTCGATGGCGAGCTGGACCCTCGACAGCTCGCCTCCCGAAGCGACTTTCGAGAGCGGCCGCTCGGGCTCTCCCGGGTTCGCCGTGAAGAGGATCTCCGCGCGGTCGAGGCCGCGGGCGGCGACTTGATCGGCCTGAGGCCTCACCTCGATTCGGAATTTCGCCTTTTCCATCGCGAGCTCGGACAGCTCCCTCCGAACGAGGGCCGAGATCTGCCTCGAGACTTCGATCCGCCTTGCCGAAAGGTCAAGGGCCGCCGCGAAGTATTCCCCGCGAGCCCTCTCGCGCTCCTTTCCGAGGCGATCCAGAGAGTCGTCGAGATTCGAGAGCGTCTCCACCTCGGCCTGCGCCCGATCCCTGTAATCGAGGATCTCGGCGACGCTCGCGCCGTATTTTTGCTTCAATCTCGAAAGCTTCGCCAGGCGGTCCTCGAGCTCCGCGAGACGTTCGGGGTCGGACTCGATCGAGACCGCCGCATCGCGGGCCATGGCCGCGAGATCGGCCACGCGGACCTTGAGATCCGCGCACTCCTTTTCGGCATCCGAAAACCCGGAATCGATGCGCGCCAGGTCCGAGAGGGCCCGGTACGCCGCTCCGAGGCGGTCCGCCGCCGCGCCTTCGTCCTCGGAAAGCTCCGAGACGGCCGACTCGCCGAGCTGGCGGATGCGGTCCGCATGGAGAAGACGGTTGCGCTCCGAAGAGAGAGCGGCCTCGTCGGCTCCCTCGATTCGGGCGGAATCGATCTCGCGAATTTCGTACTGATGCCGGTCGAGGAGGCGGTCGCGCTCGCGGCGCGAACTCTCGAGCTCCCGCAGGCGGGTCTCGACGGCATTCAGGCCGGAGGCGAGCGCCCGGACCGTCCCGGCCAGCGCCGTGATCCCCGTCGATTCGTCCAGCAGGTCGAGCGCCGTATCCGGGTCGAGCAACCTCCGCTCGCCCCCCTGTCCGTGGATCGCGAACAATGCTTCGCCGATTCGGGACACCGTTCGAGCTGTCGCCGGCTCGTCGTTGACGAAGACCCTCCCTCGCCCGTCGGATCCCATCTCCCGCCTCACGAGCAGATCTCCATCAGCGGAGACACCCGCCTGCTCGAGGATCGCTCGGACTTCGTCGGCGTCGTCGAAACGCGCCGCGACGGACATTTTCTCGGAGTCGTGCCGGAGCATCTCGGCGGAGGCGCGGCCCCCGGACAGGAGCGTCAGCGCGTCCACGAGGATCGACTTCCCCGCCCCCGTCTCCCCGGTGATCACGGTAAAGCCCGCGCCAAAGGCGACGGTCAGGTTCTCGACGATCGCGAAATTCCGGATCGAAAGGTCGCGGAGCACGCCGGGATTTTATCCCGTTGCGAAGGCGCGAGAGCGGCGCCGTGCCTTCGGCCCGCGAAGCTGGCCTCCGAGATCCCGAGGGAAAGCGAATTGCGGCCGAGGGTCGAGGAGGATTTGCGAGCGGACCGCCGGGGCTTACGCCGCGGATCGCACCGAAGCCGATTCCTACGGGTGGGCCTTCTTCTGCGCGACCTTCTTCGCCGGAACGCCGCCAAAAATGTCGAAGTCGCCGATTTCCTTGTTCGCAACGGAGTGCGACGCGAGGATCGAGTCGTGACCAACCTGAACTCCGGAAAAGACCGTCGAATGGTACGTGATCCGCGTGTTGTCGCCGATCACCGTCCGCCCGAGCGACACGTCGTTGATGTCCTCGACGGCATGAGAGTGCGAGTAGATGTTCGCGGAATCGGAAATCGAGACGTTGTTCCCGATGACGACCTCGCCGCGGTCGTCGATCAGCACGTTCCGGTGGATCGTCACGTTGTCCCCGACGCTCAGGTTGTAGCCAAAGGAAAACTCGCAATCGTGGAAGATTCGGACGTTCTCGCCGCACCGCCGGAAAACCCGTTTCGCGAGCATCGCGCGCACCTGCGTGCCGAGGAGGACGTTGCGGCCCACCGGAGAATGGTCGAACATTTGCCAGAACCAGAGGAGCGGCTTGGTTTTGGCCCACTTCTCCGGATCGATTTCCGAGTAGTACTCGGCCTCCAGAGTCGCATTTCGGGGGTCCAGCGAGGCCGCCGCGACCCTCGAAGCCAACCCGCCGAAGTGCGATGCGGCCGAACCTCCCGACGCGCCGGCAAACAGCTCGGCGAGCGTCTCGCGAACGATCTCGTTGAGGTCGGCGCCCGGCGCGTCCAGACGGGCCCCCAATTCCTCCACGAATCGTGGGTAGAGGCTCTCGGCGAGCTCCCCGGAACGGAACATTCTCAGCGTCATCGGCCGGGCGATCATAGACCAACCGAATCCGGAATAGAATCCATTTGTCCGACCGGAGGTCCGCCATGAACTTCGCGAAATACCACGCCCTCGGAAACGATTACCTCGTCTTTCATTCCGAAGACTTCGACCGCGACCTGACCCCCGCTCAGATCCGCCGGATCTGCCACCGACAGTGCGGCGTGGGCGCCGACGGGATCCTCTGGACCTCGATTCATCCCGAGACGCGGGCCTACTCCCTGCGAGTCTTCAACCCGGACGGCTCGGAAGCCGAGAAGAGCGGAAACGGCGCGAGGATCTTCTCCCGCTTCCTCTGGGACCTGGGCTACATCAACGACGAGGAGATCGAGATCGGAACACCCGGCGGCGCTGTCGGAGCGACCGTCCACCGCCGGGGCGATCAGGTCACGGTGAGGCTCGGCAAGGCGAGCTTCTTCAGCTCGCGCATTCCCGTCACCGGTCCCCCCCGGGAAGTCCTCGACGAACCGATCCAGGCGGCCGGGAAGAGCTATCGTTTTTCCGCCGTCACGCTCGGCAACCCGCACTGCGTGATCGTCGCGCCGGAAGTCTCGCGGGAGGAGACCGTTTCCGCGGGCCCGGTTCTCGAAACGGATCCGCGCTTTCCGAACCGGACCAACGTTCAATTCGTCCGCATCGTCGACCCGTCCCGCATTCAAATCGAGATCTGGGAGCGCGGAGCGGGGTACACGCTGTCGTCGGGGACCAGCAGCGGAGCTGCGGCCGCGGTGGTCAACAAGCTGGGCCTCTGCGGGCCAAAACTTCAGGTGGAGATGCCGGGGGGCGAGGTGGCGGTGGAGATCAGTCCGGATTTCGAGGTGACCCTCACGGGCCCCGTCACGAGCGTCTGCCACGGGACGCTGTCCGCGGAGTTGCTTCAGACGGCGAAGTGACCGGGCCCGACGAGGGCGCCCGGCTGCTCGATCCGGGGCTCTGCGGGACCTGCCGGCTCGCCCGCATGGTCCGATCCGACCGGGGCGCGTCGTTTTTTCGCTGCGAGCGCTCCGACTCCGACCGGTCGTACGCGCGTTTTCCCGTGCTTCCCGTCTTCGAATGCCCGGGGTACGATCGGGAGCCGGAAGTTCAGAAGAAGGAGAACCCATGAAAGCCATTGC
>JBOGJO010000015.1:0-14218 GCA_050747885.1 Thermoanaerobaculia bacterium | reverse complement strand
GAACTGCGGCCGAGGGTCGAGGAGACTTTGCCGAGCAGGCCCTGGGGCTGACCGCGAGTTCGGCGAGCGAGTCCCGCCTGCGCGGCCGAAGCCGCTGCGGCGCGGCGAAGGCCGTGACAAGACCCGCTGGTCGCGCCTTCTTTTCTACGGGATCGTGGGTTTGGTTACCGGTTGGAAAGGGTGGAGCGACTGCGGGTCGATCTCGTCCACGAGCGACGCGTTGTACCGGTAACAGGGCCAGCAGAATTTTTCAGAGACCAGAAATTGAAAGTCGACGACGCGCCCGACGGCGGGGAAATCCACGATCTCGACTCCGCACTGAGAGCACACGTCCTTGACGTTCTTGATCAGCTTCCAGACCGGTCCCATCAGGCCGGAATCGTATCACCGCGGAGAGACCGCATTTTTCGCGGTCTTCTCCATCAGCCAGATCGCCGATCGAGAACCGCTCACCCGAGGACCTCGACGCTGACGGGAGCGGCATCGCGGGACCGCAGGGCGAGGGCCGCGCCTCCGAGGATCATCGCGCCTCCCGCGAAGATCCGCCATCCGAAAGGCTCGCCCAGAACGAGAATGCCGAGCAGCACGGCGATGAGCGTGTCGATCAGCGGAATGACGCCGATCGTCGCCATCGGAACGCGGGGAATCAGCCACAGGAGCGCGAGGAACGCGATCACGGTTCCCGGGATCGAAAGGTAGAGCAGCGCGCCGATCGCCTTCGGGCTCCAGACAACGCGGGCGTTGCCCTCCAGGAGGAGGGAAAGAGAAAACAGGAAGAGCGATCCGACGAGAGTCTGTCCCCAGAGGTTCACGGCGGGCGAGACCCGGCCGAGGTGGCGCTTGATCCAGACGTTCGAGAGGGCCGACGTGAGGGCCGAGGCGACGGGGAAGAACGCGGCCCACCCGATCCCACCGCCGCGGAAGAGCCCGGTCAAGACGGGGAGCTCGAGGACGGCGACGCCGAGCAACCCGAAAAGCGCGGCCGTGAGCTGCGCTCGCGTCAGCGGCTCCCCGGGAAGCATGGCGTGGGCGAACAGGCCCACCCAGATCGGAAAGCTCGAGAAGAGGATGGCCGTCAGCCCGGAGTCGATCTTGGCTTCCGCCGCGAAGACGAACGCGTACGAAAGCCCGATCTGCAGGAAGCCGCTGAACGCGACCGCTCCCCATTCACGAAGAGGGAGCGGCGGCAGGCCTCGGCGAAACGCGATCGGCGCCAGGACCACGCAGGCAATCCCCATCCGGAGCGCGGCGAACTCGAAGGGGGGGAAATCGGAAAGGCCGATCTTGATGACGAGCCACGTCGAGCCCCAGATGAGGCAGCAGAGCGAGTAGAGCAGGAGCAGACGGCCGCGCACGCGCGGACTCTAGCAGGTCGCGGCGCGGGGTTCGGCATGTTCCTTGCGAGCACCGGGATTGGAATGGATTCGCGCGAAGTGGTGCTCCTCCTGTGGGTACGCCCGACTCTCCTCCCGGACTTCGATCGCGCCCTGGAGGGCTCGCCCTTCCGGGTCGAAGGCTTCCGCATCGGGCCCGGGACGGCCCCGGATTCCGCCGCCGCCGTGTATCCGAAACGGGGACTTTACGCCGTCGAGGGGCAGTTCCCGTGGTCCGTGACCGAAACCGTGGCGAGAGGGCTCGTGCGACGGAACACGAGCACGCGCATCCTCGTGGTCGCGGAAGCATTCACGGAATCCTGCGCGTTTCCTTTGCTCCGCATCGGAGTCAAGGGCCTCCTGTCGTATTCGGAGATTCCCGGCCGGCTGCCCTGGGCGCTCGCCGAGCTTTCCCAGGGAGGCTATTGGGTGCCGCGGGAGTTGCTGACCGGGTTCGTCGAAGCCGCGCTGGAGGGGGCCGCCCCGAAGCCGCCCCCCTCCGAATCCGACGAGCTCACGGATCGCGAGCGCCAGGTGATGAGAAACCTGTTGAGGAACTCTACCAACAAGGAGATCGCCTCGAATCTCCGCATTTCGGAGCGAACGGCGAAATTCCACGTTGCGAACGTTCTGGCGAAATACGGAGTGCGCCGGCGGGCGGACCTGATCCTCCTCGCCTATTCCGCTCAGAAGGATTCTTGAGCGCCGCAGAGAAAGTCGGCCATCTGCGCGAGGGACGGGAACTCGAAATCAGGGCGGGCGGTGCCGGACGGGGCCTCGCCCTTCCGGTTGATCCAGGCGGAGGGGATGCACAGGGAATGCGCGGGAACGACGTCGTGAAAATAACTCTGCGCCGCGTGGAGCCAGCGCGCTTCTCCGAGCTGCGCTCGCGCGGCTTCGAAATGACGATACCCGGGCTTGTAGGAGCGCATCTGCTGCGCGGTGAGAACCAGAGAGAAGGACGCCGTCAGGGATTCGCGGGTCGCGGCCAGGAGGTCGTCGTCCGTGTTGGAAAGGATCCCCAGCCGGTAGCCTTGGCTCGCAAGACGCGCCAGCGCCGCGTTCGTGTCGGGGAACGGCTTCCATCGGGGAAGGCTCTCGGCCAGGAACGACGCCCTCTCGGCGGGGAGCTCCCAGCCGAATCTCGCGGCGACCCGCGAAGCTGTCTCGGCGAGGACCTCGCGATATGGCCGAAACGACTCGCCTTCGACCTGGGGCTCGATTTCGGAGTAGGCCCGGAGGACCGCCGCGCGCTCGAGCTCCCGTCCGTCGCGCTCGGCGGCCGAGAGGATCGCCGATGAGATTCCCTCCTCCCAGTCGATCAGAGTCCCGTAGCAGTCGAACGTGACGACGTCGAAAACGCGGTCCATGCCGCGATTGTAACTTGGGCCTCCCGAAGGTATCGTGCGCGCGGATGATCGCGTTGGCGGAAATCCGGGGCGCGGCCGAGCGCATTCGCGGGCATCTGCACCGCACGCCGCTGCTGTCTGCCGCGACTCTCGGAGAGCGGGCGGGCGTGAGCCTGTTCCTCAAATGTGAAAGCCTCCAGAAGACGGGCTCCTTCAAGCCCCGCGGCGCTTTGAACAAGGTGCTCTCGCTTCCCGCCGCCGAGAAGGGAAGAGGACTCGTCACCGTCTCCGCCGGGAACCATGCCCAGGCGGTCGCGTGGGCCGCGCGAAAAGCCGGCGTTCCGTGCGCGGTCGTCATGCCCGAGTCCGCGCCGCGCGCCAAGGTCGAGGCTGTCGAAGGGTACGGCGCGAGAATCGTTCCTCACGGAGACAACGCGACCCTCTTCGACCGGCTGAGGGAGGTCGAGCGCGAGACGGGCTACGTCTTCGTCCATCCCTTCGACGACCCGGTCGTCCTTGCCGGGCCCGGGACGATCGGTCTCGAGATCCTCGAGGACCTGCCCGACGTCGAGGCGGTCGTCGTCCCGGTGGGGGGCGGGGGCCTCCTCGGCGGGATCGCGTGCGCGCTCAAGCAGAGCCGCCCGGGCGTTCGCGTGATCGCGGTCGAGCTCGCCGAAGGGCCGGGTCTCGCGCCCGCGCTCGCGGCCGGGAAGCCCGTGCCGGTCGATCGGCCGAAGGGGACGCTCGCCGACGGACTGATTCCTCCGTTTGTCGGCGCGCTGCCGCTCGAGATTGCGAAACGCTACGTGGACGAGATCGTGTCGGTCTCGGAAGGCGAGATCGCCGAGGCGATGCGGTTGATTCTCTCGCGAGCGAAACTCGTCACCGAGGGGGGGGGCGCGGCGGCGACGGCCGCGATCCTCTCCGGGCGCGTGAAATTCGCGCCGGGGACGAAGGTCGTCGCGCTGCTGTCGGGTGGCAACGTGGATCTTCAGCGGCTTGCGGGAGTGCTGGCGAAGGCCTAGGCTGCTCGAATCGCACCCATGGCTGAGAACGCCGAGCTGTCGAACGACAAGATCGTCCTTTTCGTCCAGGAGGGTGGAGGGTGGGCGGCGGAGGTGCCGGCGGTCTCCGGCTGCTACGCCCTGATGGACACGCGCGAGGACGCTTTGCGAGAGCTCGAGCGGGTCTTCGAAATGATTCGCGAGGAACACATGGAGAGCGGCAAACCGATGCCCGTGGATCGGACCGAGCTCCTCACGCATGCCTAGCGCCACAGCGCGAATTTCAAGGTGTCGCTTCGCGCCTCGAGTTCCGCAAGACAAGAACGGCCGGCAGCCACGAGCGCTGGAGTCATCCCGACGGGAGAGCCCCCAGGATCCCGATTCGTGGCGGACGTGAAATTGGGTCGCCGTTGTTCTTCAAGATCCTTCGCCAGCTCGGGGTCGACCTGGAGGAATTCGAGCGACTTCGCTAGCTTCGGAGATTTCTTGCGGCGGCCTTCACGGGCGCGTCGCGAAGGCGGCGGTGTCCAGAATCGGATCCGCCGGGTGAAGGTCCGCATTCGTGTAGATGCTGTGTTCCCCTGTCGAGGTGTCGGTGACAGTGATCGTGTAACCGACGTTCGTTCCCGCCGACGCGAAAAACCACTTCTTTCCGTTGATCGCGCAGCCGTCGAGGACCTTGACGAGCGCCCGAGCCGTCTCTGGGGCCCGGATCAAGAGTGCGATTCGGAGATGACGCCCCGCGTTACCTCGCCGTGAACTTCGGCGTGCGCTTTTCGACGTTCGCCGCGAGGCCTTCCTTCGCGTCTTTGCTCTTGAAGAGCAGCGACTGGAGCTCCCGCTCAAGCGCGAGCGCGGACTCCATCGGGATCTCCGAGCCGGTCTGGACCGATCGCTTGATGTGCCCGACGGCCATCGCGGCTTTGTGGGGAGGGCAGAACTGCCGCGCGTAATCCATCACCTGCTGCCACCACTCCTCCGGGGACCCTTCCCACACCTGGTTCACGACGCCCATTTCCCTGGCCTCTTCGAAGGTGTACGTGTTGCCGGTGACCATGAGCTCGATCGCCTTCGCCTTGCCGACGAGGCGCGTCAGGCGCGTGGTTCCGCCGGTCCCCGGCAGGACGCCGAGGTTGACCTCGGGAAGGCCGATCTTCCCCGCGTCCTTGCGGGCGACGCGGATGTCGGCCGCCATGGCGATCTCGAGCCCTCCGCCGACGGTATGGCCGTTCAACGCCGCGATCACGAGCTTGGGGGTGTGCTCCAGTCGCAGGAGCGTCTCGTTGGCATGCAGGCAGAAGTAGTACTTGAACTCGGGCGTGACGGCATTCAGCATGTTGATGTTGGCGCCGGCGGAAAAAAATTTGTCTCCTTTTCCGCGCAGGACGATCACGTGCGCGCCGTCGTCGAAGCGGGCTTTCAGGATCGCTTCGTCCAGCTGCCGGTTGAACGCGTAGGTGTAGGTGTTGGCGGGAGGATCGTCCATCTCGATCACGGCGACGCCGCCGTCGTTGCGGTAGTGAACGACTTCGGCGTCGTGGTCGGGTGAGGACCAGTTCCGGGCCTTGGCCTTTTCGGCGGTTTTTTCAGCTGATTTTTCAGCAAGGTTGCTCATGGGCGTCTCCCTTCGATTCGAATGCTTCGAACCACGAACGATATCATTCCATTTCCTTCTTCCAGATCGGCGCCCGAGCCTTGATCTTTTCGATGGCCTCCCGGCAGGCCGCGAAGGCCTCCGCCCGATGCGCCGAGGAGGCCGCGATCGCGACCGAAGCTTCGCCGACCGAAAGAACGCCGATCCGGTGCGCCATCGCGACGCGGGTCTCTGCAAAGGATTTTTCGAGCTCGCGGGCGATCTTTCCCATTTCCAACTCGGCCATCGAAGCATAGGCGGTGTACTCGATGCGCCCGACCCGGCGGCCGTCGTTCTCGTTTCGAACGACACCGAGGAAGGCGGCGAGGCCGCCGTCGGAATCCCGTCGAACCGCCGCGATCAGCGCGGGGAGATCGAGAGGCTCGCGGGTGAGGTAGTGCATCGGGTCTTTCCTCTCCCCGGCCTACGTCCACCCCTCCCCAACCTGGGGAGGGGTTCGGCGAATTTCGCCCGCTGGGGATGTCGGAATGGACTTCATCCGCCGGCGACGGGCGGGAGGAACGCGATTTCGTCGTTGTCGGCCAGGGTTCTCGCGGCCGAAACGTACTCGCAGTTGACCGCCGCCGCAGGCATGGAAACGAACTTCGCGAAGTAGGGCAGCCCCGCCCGGAGCTCCTCCCAGAGCGCTCCGACGGTGGTCCCTTCGGCAAGCGACCGGGTTTCTTCATCGGTCCCCGCCGCTTCGCGAAAAGAGGCAAAATAGAGCAGCCGGACAGTCACCCGGCTATTTTAGCGGAAGGTCGCCATGGCCGCGGAAGTTCCCAGGCCCCTCTTTCTCGCGTTTTTCCTGGCCGGCGCGCTGGGCGCGGTCCTCTTGTCGGACCCGAAGGTTTCTTCGTTTCTTGCGGGTTTTGCCGTCGGAACCGGCGCCGTGTTCGTGCTTTCATTTCTAAAGAATCCCCGACGTCCGGGCTCGGGCTCCGCGGACGAGGGAGAATCGTTGGGAAGGGAAAGATGACGAAGATTTTGCTGGTCGAGGACGAGAAGAAGATCTCGGACTTCCTGAAGAAGGGGCTGTCGGAGAAGGGCTACGACGTCGATGTCGCGAGCACGAGCGACGCGGCGCTCGAAATGGCGCTGGCCGATCCATTCGACCTCGTCATCCTGGACCTTCTTCTGCCGGGGACCTACGACGGCCTGGAGCTTTGCCGCCAGTTGCGGCGCCGCGGGATTGGGGCGAAGATCCTGATGCTCACCGCGCGCGACACCGTGGAGAACAAGATCGAAGGGCTCGATGCCGGCGCCGACGATTACCTCGTCAAGCCCTTCTCGTACCGGGAGCTGCTCGCGCGGTTACGGGCGCTCACGCGCCGAAGCGAGCCGAAGGATCAGGGCCCCCTCGAATGCGACGGCCTGACCTACGACGCCGCCTCGCGCATCGCGCGGGCCGCCGGGTCCACGATGGAGCTCACGGTGCGGGAGGGGGCGATCCTGGAGCTGCTGCTGCGAAGGAAAGGAAAAGTGGTCTCGCGCGCCGAGATTGCGGCCCGGGTTTGGGAGGACACCTCGGACCTTTCGACGAACATCATCGACGTCTACATCAATTCCATCCGCAAGAAAATCGACGCGCCCGGAAAAGGAAGAATCCGAACGGTCCGCGGTGTCGGCTATTCCATGGGCGAATGAGCGGGGAATCCGAGGGTCGTCTCGCCGATCTCGACCGTCGGGAGCTCGAGCAGGCCCAATTCATCGCGGATGTTTCCCACGAGCTGCGCACGCCGCTGACGATCCTTCGCGGCATCATCGAAGTGGCGATCGAAGGTGAGCGCTCGGCCGACGAGTACCGGCAGGCGCTTTCCGAGACCCTGGTCGAGGTCCAGCACCTGATCCGGATCTCGGAGAACCTGCTGTTCCTGTCGCGCGGAACGTCGGGGCGAGTCACGATGTCTCTTTCGCGGGTGGAGCTTCGCCGTTTTGTGGAGACGACCGCGGAGGATTTCGAGGCGGCGGCCGCCGACAAGGGCTTGACGCTGGCCTTCTCCGCGAGCGTGGAACGAGCCGAAGTGCTCGGCGACAAGAACCGCCTGAAAGAAGTGCTCCACAACCTGCTCGAAAACGCGATTCGCTATACCGAGAAAGGGCGTGTCGAGGTCCGCGTCGAAGCTTCCGGCGGGAGCGCGATCCTCGTCGTCGAAGACACGGGGGTGGGAATCGACGAAAAGGACATGCCCCACGTCTTCGACCGATTCTTCCGCTCCGACCGCGCGCGCCGAGCCTACCGGGGCGGCTCGGGGCTCGGTCTCTCGATCGTTCGCTGGATCGTCGAGGCCCACAAGGGGCAGGCTCGCGTTGAAAGCACGCTCGGCGGGGGGAGCCGCTTCGTGGTGGCGCTTCCTCTCATCGGCTGACCCGGGCCGCCGCGCGTGCTTGAGAGCCGCCGTCCTTTGCGATAGCCTTGCCGCTTCACGAGGAAAAACGCGTCTTGCGAGGAGGCTCTGATGGCGGCAGCCGAGCGCGAACGTCCGGATCCGGCCGTTTCAATCCTTCGGTCCCTTTCCGACGTGGACGATTCGCCGGAAGCGGTCACCCCGCCGTTTCCCCTGCATGAGGCTCTCGCGTTGTCGCGGGAGCTCCTGGTGGGAACCCATCAGAAAGCCTCCCTCGAGGCCGCCCGCCTCCGGGCTCGGGACCGGAGTCTCACCCTCGGGTGCGTCTGGGCGGGTTTTTTCGCCCTTTTCCTGCTCGGGGCGCAGATGGGCTTCTCGTCCCTGCCCGCGTTTTCGTCTCCCGGCGTGGTCATCGCTCTGGGGATCGTCGAAACGGCCGCGGCCATCCTCGCTCTGGGCGCCCTGGGATGGCGTTCGGCCGCCTCCACCGCGAGAAAATCGATCCTGGCGCTCCATCGAGCCGAGCGTTGCCGCTTGCTGAAGTTCCGTTTTCTCGTGGACCCGAACCTTTGGATGCACCGCGGAAACGAGGCGGCCGAACGGCGCGAACGGTTTCGGACCGAGGCCGGAGAAATCCGCGCCTTGACTTTCGATCGAGCGGCCGACTGGGCGTCGCGGGACACGGTGGCGTTTGCTCCGACGCTCCCGGTCGGAAGCGGGATCGACGCTCACACCGTTCATACGCTGGTCGACTATTACCAGGAGCGCCGCCTCGTTCCCCAAATCGACGAGATCGGCCGCTCGATCGGCAGGGCCTCGGCCCGGGACGCTTACCGCGGGGTTTCGTCGATTCTGTTTTTCGCGGCGATCGCCCTCGTCGCGATCCACGCCGTCGTGTCGCCTCCGCTTGCCGGCGTCTCCTCCCTGCTTCCGGGCTCTGTCTGGGGGCGGCTGATCGCCGCCGCCGCCGTCATTCTTCCGGCGCTCGGATTGGCCCTGACGCTCTCGGGGGCGGCGGCGGGCTCGTCGGGGGATCGGGCCAGCCTGTCCGGCGCGCACCACGCCCTGTCGGAGCTTTCGGGAAGACTGCAGAAAGCCAGCGGTGCCGAAGCAATTTTCCGCGAGCTGGGATTCTGCGAGGACGTGCTCGAATCCCACCACCGCGAATGGCTCCGGGGCCGGCTGAAAGACCGGTAACCGATCCATTAAGAAATCCTTTCGGGCGTTCGGAAGGACGCGCGGGAGGGCTACGCTTCTTCCCGATGAAGACTCGAAGAATCGGTGTCGCAACCCTGGGGGCCGTTCTCCTGTGCGCCGGGCTGTTCCCGTCCCGGGCTCTTTTCGCAGAATCGTCCGGGAAGACGTTTTTACCCGTGCCCCCCGAGCGCGACTATTACAAGCTCAAGCACCTCATGGGCGACGGGATGATGCCCAATTACAAGGCGCTCTGGTCCGCGTTTCGGGTCAATGACGTCGCGCGCATGCGGCTCGCGCTCGGATACATGTCCGCGCTCGCCCGGGAAATCGACCGGTATCCTCCGCCGGACAAAGACGCGAATCTCTCGGATTTCAAGACGAGAATGGGCGAGCTCGACAAGAAGGTGACCGCCCTGCAGGCCGACTTTCCAAAGCTCGCCGACCGCGCCGCCGTTTCCGCCCGCATCCTCTCGATCTACGGCACCTGCCAGTCCTGCCACGACGTGTTTGCCCCGGAAGAGGGCAAGGACCGGAGGAAATACTCTCCTCCGCCCGGCTGAGAATCACGGTCCGCCCGGATCGGAGACCGCGGACCCCGGCCTCTTTCGACGCGCGGCGAAGCTGTAGAGAATCGGCCCCAGGGCCGCGAGGGCGGCCCCGAACGTGAGCGCTCCGACCGGGCCGACCTTCTCGCCGCGGTTCTGGATCAGGGCCACCGACAGGAGGGCGAGAGGCCCCAGGCCGAGCACCACGGCTCCCGCGACGCCCCCGGGAACTCGAAACGGCCGCGGGAGTTTCGGTTCGCGGACCCTCAGGACGGCCAGCGCCGCGAATTCCAGCAGCAGACTCCCGCCGTAGAGAAGCACGTCGAGCTCGACCAGCCGGTCGAATCCCAGGGTGAGGCCCACCGTCCAGCAGATGGCGCAAGCGACGATCGAAACCGCCGGGGCCTGCGTGCGCGGCGATCTCCAAGCGAGGATTCGGGGCAGGAATCCGTCCTCGGCGAGGGCGGCGGGAACACGCGAGTAGGAGAGCACGAGAGCATTGAACATGCCGAAGGCGCAGACGGCCCCGCCCGCGACGACGGCCGCCGCGAGCGAGGCGCCTCCGAGCTCCGACGCGACCTCGGTCCACGACCCGGTCGTCCAGCGGTTCGGATCGATTCCCGCCGAGGCGGCCGCGGCAACCGGAAGGACGTAGGTCGCGACGACCAGGGCCACCGTTGCGAGAATCACCGCGGGATACGTGCGCTGCGGCCGTTCCACTTCGCCGGCGACGGTCGAGGCGTTGTCCCACCCCATGTAATTCCAGAGTGCGATGAGAACGCCTCCGAGAAGCTCCGTGTGGACGCGCGCGGCGGCGGCGTGCGGCGGCGGAGACCGGAGGAACCCGAGGACGCAAATGGCGGCGAAGGGGGCCAGAAGGACGAGCCCGAGGACAACCGAAGAGTTGCCGACGGATCGGGCTCCGAGCAGGTTCCAGGCCGTGCACAACGCGATCATCGACGCGCCGAGCGCGAACTCCGGGCCCGCGCCGCGGACGGCGGGGAAAAAATGCGACATGTAGAGAACGAAGAGAGTCGGGTAGATCGCCATGTCGAAGATGCTGGCGAGGAGCGACAGCCACGCTTCCTGAAAGCCCCAGAACGGGCCCAGGGCCCGACGCACCCAGGCGTAATAGCCCCCCTCCTCCGGCACCGAGCTTCCGAGCTCGGCGACCATCAGGGCGGCGGGCAGGCTCCACACGATCGGAAGCAGGAGCAGAATGGCGATGGCCCCGCGATAGCCCATTTTCTGGACGATTTCCTCGAGGCCGTAAGGCCCTCCGGACACCATGAAGTACGTGGCGGCCGCGAGCGGAATGGCGGTGAGCGAGCGTTTCAGCACGGCTCACCCTTTCTTGGCAATGATGAGGTCCTGAAACGTCAGGGCGTTTTCGATTCCCGACCACGCTCCGCGGTGGAGCGGTTCGAGGATCTCCAGGTTCGCGCGCGCGTACCACCCGCGGACATCGGCCGCGGAAACGGCGACGGCCTGTTCCGGAACATCCCGGTTGACCGTCCGGAACCCGTCGGCGACATGATCGAAGGCCATGGCGGGGGCCGGACCGTTGGCTTCGGGAACCAGAAAGAACGTCGCAAGGACCGCGCCGCCGGGCGAGAGGACCCTCGAAATATCCGCGAGATATCTCTGGATCCCCGGTGGAAGCATGTGCGTGAAAACCGACGTCAGAAAAACGAAGTCGAAATGGCGATCCGGAAACGGCAGGGTAAAGGCATCGGCAGCAATTCTTCCGGTCGGGTTGTATTCGCGGTTGAAGACGTCCGCATGCTGAAAACGAAAGTTTCGATACTTCCGCGACAGGGCCGTGCGGCACCACCGAATCGAGGCGCTCGAGACGTCGATTCCGTCGTACTGGCCTTTTCCGGAGAGGTACCCGGCCAGCGGCAGCGCCATTCGCCCGGTTCCGCATCCGATCTCGAGGACGCGGTGGCCGGGCTGGAGGCCGCCGAGCCGGCGGAACAGCTCCAAGAATTGTCGTCCGATCTCCCGGTAATCCCCGTATCCCGGAAACCCGAACCTCGCCGGTGGTTCCAGCCGGTCCCGCCTTCCCCGGACGACGTCGATCTCGTCCTGAACCCGCCGGCGCAGCTCCCGCAGCGGCGCGGGGATGAGCTTTTTCCAGCCGGGCGAAAACTTCATCGTCCGCGAATCTTACGACGAGGGCTCCTTGTCCATTCGTGTTAGATTTCGGCGGGTCCGGCTCGGGCCGGACGCCCGTCGAAAGGATTGGACGATGAAGTTTCGGCAGATCTTCACGGCGCAGGGAATTCTCCTCCTCTGCGTTTCCTCCATGCTTGGCGCCGTGCCGGCGACAGACCCCGGGATCACGCTTCCGCTCGCTCCCGAAAAGATCGCCCCTCCCCCCGGCGGCGGATCCGCGGCGGGGTTTCAGTCGATTGCGCTGCGCCGCCTCGAGAGCGGCTTGTATGCCGTGCGTCTTCTTCCCACGGAGCCGGGCGTGGACCTCCCTTCGGTTGATCTGCGGCTCCTTGTTCCCCGGGCTCCGAAGGCCGTCCGAGGCTCGGAGAGCCTCACGCGAATCGCGCTGATTCAAAGGGAATTCAACCGGAACGAGGTTCACCACGACCTTCTCGGCGGGCTCGACTTCAGCCTCGCGAACAATTGCCTTCGGGAGGGGCTCTGGGAAGTGAAGCTCGCCCGAAAATCGGGCGCAAAATCGACGACCCTTTTCCACGCCTGGTTCACTTTTCCCAGGAGCGAGTACGCTCGGCTGTTCGCCGAAGTCAATTCCGTTCCCTTCGCGGAAGCCGAGCCCCTGTTCGCCAGTTACCCGAACATGGAAGGACTCTCCGTTCCCCTCTCCGTTCTTCGGCGCGTCGAAGAGGCGCGCAAGCTCGACCTGGCGGACCTCCACCTCCGCGACGCGCTTCAGTCCCTTCCCGAGCAGCAGAGCAAGCGCAAGCTCGTCCTGACGCCCGCGGTCGCGAGCTACGGCGATTTCGCGTCCGCCGGAAACCAGCCGATTTCGACGGCCCGTTTTTCCGATCCTGGCTTCTACAACCCGAACGACCCGATGCGCTGCGAGTTGTCGTGGCTGTCGAGACCGACCCGGGCCGAGTCGCGAACGGTCCGCCCCGCGGCCGGAGGCGATTCCGCCGCCGAGGTCGAGATCGAGTTTGCGAACGGATATCGGATTCTGTTCGCGGATTCGAGGCTCGCGTCGCTTCCCGCCCGAACGACGGTTCCCTCGGCGGAGTCGGACGTGCTCAAGATCGTTTCGGGAATCGGGACCCCGACGATTCACGCCACCGAGGAAGAGCGAGCCCGCGAGCTTTCCGAGGACCGGCTCCGGTACCTGTTCCTGCTCGACGCGAAGGGGAACCTGATCGACAACCACCTCGCGGGCATGGACGCCGTTTATCTGTGGCGAGAATCGGGCAAGCCGGATCTCCTCCACATCTGGGTCGTCGGCTACGAGCGCATCGCGCTCATCGCCCATTTCAGCGCACCCTGGAATCTCTGAGCTCGGATTCCGGATTCCAGAGAGAGGTTTCGAGATCCGGACTGCGGAGCGGCCCGTCCCTTCAAAACCAAGCGCTTGCGCCAGGCCCGGGCGTTGCTCTCCTGGTTGGTCGAAAGGAGGGCGCGTCATGGGAACGACGATCACGCTGAAATGCAACCGCTGCCGCTGGAAGAAAACGGTCGAGAGCAAGGAACGCACTCCGTCCCGTTGTCCGGTCTGCGGAAACCGGCTCCCGGCCTGAGGCCGCGGGGCCGGTCGGCTCGCCGGCGCCAGGGAGGCCGGGAAAGGCGGCCCCGCGCGGCGCCCTATGGTAGGTTGTTTCCTCACGGAAGTGCCGCGTTCGGGTTCTTCGCCCGTAGCCGGGTGCAGGTGTCGAGGAGGACGGGACATTGAGGGGAACCCACGATCGCGAGTTGGCGCAACATTCTCGCGATCTTCGGACCAGCGTCCTTCTCGGGCTCGTCTGTCTCCTGGTTTACAACGCGAACCTTCGTTTGATCAGCGCCGGAGACACCTATGCCGCGCGGTACCTGCCGTTTGGAATCTGGCACCACGGCAGCGTTCTGCTGGACCCGATCCTGAAGCTCACCGCTCAGGGCCGCTTGAATCCGTACTGGATCGTCGCCGGCCGAGGCGGCCATGCCGTCTCGCTGTACCCGGTGGTTCTTCCAGTCCTGGTCGCGCCCCTGTACCTGCCCGCGGTTGCCGTCCTTCAAGCGCGAGGTTGGACGCAACAACGGTTGGACCGCGTGGCCAGGATCATGGAAAAGATGACGGCCTCGCTGCTCGCCGCCCTGTCGTCCGCGCTCCTGTACCTGCTGCTGCGGCGACGAGCGCTGCCGGGCAACGCGCTCCTGCTCACGTTCGCCTTTGCCTTCGGCACCACCACCTGGGTGATCAGCAGTCAAGCCCTCTGGGAACACGGGCTCGGAGAGTTGTTGGTGGTCGGCTTGCTGCTGCTCCTGACCGGGCCGTGCACCAACTTTCGCGCGGTCGCCTCGGGGATCCTGTGCGGGCTCGTTGCGTGCAACCGTCCGCCGGATTCCCTCCTGGCGGGAGCCCTCGGGCTCTACGGCCTGTGGTGGGCGCGGCGCAGGGCGCCGCTCGTCGCCGCAGGGGCCGCTCTTCCGGTGGCTCTCCTCCTCGCTTACAACCTCGAGGCGACGGGCAGCGTCGCCGGCGGTTACGGACTGGCCGGCCATGCGACCTTTTTCCAGGGCGACCTTTTGGCGGGCATCGCGGGGTTGCTCTTGAGTCCGACGCGAGG
>JBOGJO010000014.1:0-3038 GCA_050747885.1 Thermoanaerobaculia bacterium | reverse complement strand
CCCAGCCGCTTCACTCTCGAGAAGCATCGCGCCGAGGGGATCGACCGCCCGGCGGAGGTGCTCCCGCACTTTGTTCCGGATGCCCCCGCTCGGAACGAGCCGCCGGAGCGCCCGGTTTTTCTGTACGCGGGCCGGCTCGAAAATCCCAAGGGCGTGGATGCTCTTCTCTCCGCGGCCGAGAGCGGCGTGGATGCGGATTTTCGGTTCGCCGGAGACGGGCCTTCCCGGCGCGAGATCGAGGAGCGTTCTCGCCGAGCGACGAACGTGCGGGTGCTCGGACCTCTCGGGCCCGATCGCGTGGGGGAAGAGATGGCGCGAGCCACCGCCGTTGTGGTTCCCTCGCGGTGTCTCGAGACGTTCGGGCTCTCGGCGGCGGAGGCGATGATGCGGGGCGTTCCGGTCGTCGCCCGGCGCCGCGGCGCCCTCACAGAGATCGTGGAGGAAACGGGCGGCGGTCTCCTTTTCGACGAGGACCTCGAGCTCGTGTCTCTCCTGCGACGGCTCGCCGCCGATCCCGGCCTGGTCCGGGAGCTGGGGCGGCGCGGCCGCGCGGGCGCGATGGCCCGTTGGAGGGAAGTCGATCATGTCGACCGCTATCTCTCCATGGTCCGATCGAGGTTGTCCTGAGCCGCGTCGCGATCCTCACGTACCACATGATCGAGGACACACGCTCCCCCCTTGCGGTGTCGCCGGCGGAGTTCCGGGGTCATCTCGAAGCGATCGCCCGCTCGGGAGCAAAGGTTCTTCCGGTCTCCCGTCTCTCCGACGAGAGCGAAAGCGCCTCGGCCTCGGATGCTTTCGCGATCACGTTCGACGACGGCTATGCGAGCGTGGCCCGATTCGCCGCGCCCGTGCTGCGCGATTTCGGGTTTCCGTTCGCCGTCTTCGTGGTCACCTCGCGCGTGGGACGGGACAACAGCTGGCCCGCGCAGCCCTCGTGGGTTCCCCGCCGGCCGCTTCTCGATTGGGGCCAGATCGAAGGGCTTGCGGCGATCGGAGCCGACATCGGATCGCATACCGTCAGTCACCCGGACCTGACCCGCCTTTCGCGGTCCGAGGTGGACAGCGAGATGGAGCACAGCCGCCGCGAAATCGAAACCCGTCTCGGGCGGGCGCCCGTGGTCTTCGCCTATCCGGGCGGCCGCGTGGACGAGGCTTCCCGCGCGATTGCGGGCAGGCTGTTTTCCGCTTCTTTCGGCACCCGGCACGCCCGGATGAGGGCGCGGGACGACCGGGCAGAGCTCCCGCGCGTCGAGATCTGTTACTTTCGTTCCGTGCGGCGTTTCCGGCGTCTCTTTTCCCCTTCGATCGACGTCCGTCTCGCGGCTCGAAGAGGTCTGCGGGCCCTGAGGAGCGCGCTGTGAGCCCGGCCTGGGCATGTCCCGAATGCGGGGAAAATCTCGAGGAGACCGGCGACGAGGTCGCGTGCGGGAAATGCGGCCGCCGTTTTCCGGTTCTCTTCGGCATTCCCGACCTCAGGCTCCAGGGCGATCGCTACCTCGATCTGGATTCCGATCGCCGGCGGGCCGCGGAGCTCGACGAGGCCGCCCGCCGAGGCGCCCGGTTCGAAGATCTTCTTGCCTTGTACTGGCAAGACACCCCCGGAACGCCCGCCGCTCTGGCGCGCAACCACATCGCGGGAGCGATTCGCAGCGCCGAGGATTCTCGCCCGCTCGTGGACTCGCTTCCGGGAGGCCGGTTCCTCGACGTCGGCTGCGGGGCGGGGGGGGCCCTCGTCGCCGCGGCGAGCGACCGCCGCTTCACGTCGGTCCTGGGAATCGACAGCGCGCTGCGATGGCTCGTCGTTGCGCGTCAGCACCTCCGGCAGACGGGCTCCGATTCGCGGGTCGCGCTCGCTGCCGCCTCCGTGGAATCGCCGCCGTTCCGGGCCCACAGCTTCGATTCGCTTCTCTTGCGGCACCTTCTCGAGCATGTGCGCGACCTCCGGGGGGCGGTCTCTTCCTCGGCCGAGTTGCTTTCTCCGGGCGGCGGCGCCGTGGTCGAAGTCTTTCAACGGTGGTCGGTCCTGCCCGAGCCGCACACGGGTCTCCTGGGGGCCTCTTGGCTTCCGCGCCGCTGGCAGCCGGCGTACGTTCGTTGGAGATGCGGCGACGACTACTCGGCGGTGCGGCTCCCGTCCCGGCGCGAGGTCCTCGCGGCCGCGCGCGAATCGGGGCTCCGCGTGAAGGAGTTCCTGTCGCTTCCGATCACGCCGGGTGAGCGCCGAAGGATGCCCGCGCCGCTCGGGCCGGCGGTGGCCTTGTACGAGGTGCTCCGCCGCTCGCGCGGGATCAACCGCGTCGTCCTGTCGCGGCTCGGGCCGAAGATCGATCTCTCGATGAGCAAGGACCTCGCGTGAGAGTCGGAATCATCGGGTGCGGATCGATCGCCGAGCTGCGGGCGCGGGCTCTCGACGGTCGAAAGGGCGGCCCGACGCTCACCGCGGTGTCGGACATCGATCCCGAGCGGGCTCGGCGCTTCGCGGAGAGCCGGGGAGCCCGCGCCGAGGCCTCCGTCTCGGCGGTTGTCGCTGCGGCGGACGTCGACGCGGTCATCGTCTCGACGCCCCCGGCGGCGCACGCGGCGGCGGTAGAGGCGGCCATTCGGGCCGGCAAGCCCGTTCTCTGCGAAAAGCCGCTCGCCTCCGATGGGCCCGCGGCGCGCCGTCTCGTCCGCGAGGCGGCCGCGCGCGGCGTCGCCCTGATGTGCGGCTTCAACCACCGCTTCTTTCCCGCCGTGGAGTTCGTCCGCGCCGCGATCGAATCGGGGCGGCTCGGATCCGTCGGCCGAATCCGCGCGTTCGCCGGGCACCCGGGAGCGCGCGAGCTCACGGTTCCCTGGCTGACCGATCCGGCGGTCGTCGGTGGGGGAGCTTTGATGGACAACGGCATCCACGTTCTCGATCTCGTGCGCCACCTCGGCGGCGAGATCGCGGAAGTGGCCGCCCGGACGTCGTCGCGCATCTATGGCTTCCCGGTCGAAGAAGACGGCGCGCTCCAGATGTTGACGGTCGAGGGGCGGGTCGTCCAGCTCGAAGC
>JBOGJO010000013.1:0-3212 GCA_050747885.1 Thermoanaerobaculia bacterium | reverse complement strand
TTTCCGCCGCGACGATGATTTTCTCCGAGCTCAACCCGCGAAAGTTTCTGCAGATCCTGCCGGACCTTCAGAAGCCGCCGAGCCGAAGACGATAGACCCTCGGCGGGAGCGGCGCGGTCAGCGGCCGCGGACGGGAAACGCCTTCGCGAGGCTGGCGTCGATCTCGAGGTCCGCCTCGTCCCGCGTGTTGGAGTAGGAGAAGCTGAGGCGCCCGGCGAGCCGGCCGCGCTCGTCGCGCGAGGCCGTCCAGCTTCGGCCGGAGAGCTGCTCTTCCCGGTGCGGCAGCCCGGGCGCGACGACGCGCAGCCAGAAAGATCCCGGGCGCTCGTCGAGCGGCTCGAGCACGGCGCCCTCCTTCACCGCGTCGAACAGCACGCAGCGGATGTCCTTGCACGCCGCGATCGGGGTTCCGAGGTCTCGGTTGGAGAGGATGAGATACGCGGCCGGCTTCGTTTCGTCTCCCGTGTCCGGGCCGCGCACGAGCCACGCGCGCTCGAAGGAAAGCGGCACGCCCTTGACGACGAGCTTTCCCTGCACTTCCAAGGACGGGCCGAGGGGCGATTTTTTCCTTGCGAGCGCCGGCGAAATTGCGAGAAGCGCCGCGGCGGCCAGGACCAGGGCGGGAAGCGGAGCGGTCGTGTGAGAGATTTGCACTGAGGGAAGGATATCGCGGGGCGCTTCCGAACGTCCTCGTGTCGTGGGGTCCCGAGCGTACAATCCTGCCATGCCCCTTCGGGAGTTCTCCTGCGCCTGCGGCAACCGTTTCGAGGAGCTCGTCGGCGCGGGCGCCAGGGTCGAATGCCCGAGATGTGGCGGCCGGAAGTTGAAGCGCCTGCTTTCGACTTTTGCAGTCTCGGCGGCCGCGGGCTCCTCTCGGACTCGCGACGCCGGGCCCGGGGACTCGCCGACCGGATGCGGCACTTGCGGCGACCCGCGAGGCCCGGGGGCGTGCGGGGGGGAGTAGGGACTCCGGTCACCTATTGCGATGACGGGGAAGACTCCGCCGATGCTCCAATCACAGCCCTGAGAATCGACAATGTATCAATCCGAACCCCTGCCATGAGACGTGTTTCGCCAGTTCCCCTACCGGTCAAGCTTCGATTGCCAGCGACTTCAACAAAGGCGCCAAGCCCCTTCCCGACCGAACCGGCGACATTGGGAGTCAAGACGACTCGAAGGATCGCGATCAACCTTTCCGAGTGAATGAATCTGGGGTCGTGCGCATATCCGATTTCGAGGTTCGTTCCTTGCCAGACTCCCCGGGTGGCTCGGTAGACGAACGTGCCACGGGACATT
Organism: Thermoanaerobaculia bacterium; assembly: GCA_050747885.1. GTDB lineage: Bacteria > Acidobacteriota > Thermoanaerobaculia > UBA5066 > DATFVB01 > CAWEYG01. The sequence goes on along the minus strand of JBOGJO010000013.1, from coordinate 1,916 downwards.
CCAAGGAGTTTGTCCGATTCATCGGTTTGAGTTCCCGTCGCCGGGGTCCTGGGGAGCGCCTCCATTCCAAGGCCGAAGTGAATTCCCAGAGTGAAGGTGTGAGCGGAATCGCCGGGCGAGCCGGTCGGGTCGCCGAAGGCCCACAAAATCCCCCCGATTTCTCCTGCGACGCTCGCACTGCTCGCGATGACATCCGGTAGTGGGTTGGCGATCGGCGTGGGGCGGAACGTCGCGGCGATGCAGTAAGTCAGCGGATACTTCTGGCCGAAGATGGTGGTCAGCTGATTCGCCTCGAAAACGTAAAACGGCTTTCCCGTTCCGAAGAAACTCGTGTCGGTCGTTCGATCGCGGAAAAGATTCGAGTACTCGATTGCCGTGTAGCTGTCGAGATGAAAGAGGTACGGGTCGGCGTTGTCGCGGAGAACTTCCAGATGAACCTTCAGGTCGTCGAGCTGCTTCCGGTTGTCGGCGGTATCGGAAGCGTTTGGATCGAGCGAGTCGAAGGCCGCGACGATGTCCGAGATCCCAATCTGGAGGAGGTGATACGGCGGCTCGGTGTCGTGGGCATTGAGGAACGTCTGGAACTGCTCGACGTAGTTGACGTTCACGGTCTTCTTGGCGGTGTCATACGGGAGGGGCAGCTTCGCGAGAGCGTCGAGATGATGAGAGAGCGCTGTGTAAGCCTTTCCGGCTGATTGGTCGGGCACCAGCGCGATCACCGCGTTGCGACTCCGCTGGATGACAGCGTTGAAACACGCGGGGTCGTGTTCGATGCTTCGGATGGAATCAAATTGCGAAGCAATCCGGTTGGCGGCGGCGGGAGTCTTCCCGTTGATTGCCGGAGCGGTCACGGCTTTGCAGGGTGCCGCCGCGGCGGGAGCTGCTGCCGGTACGGCCGCTGCGGCGCCGGAGGCAAGAGCTTTCGAGGCGCCAAGCAGGGACGGAATTAACCCCGTCGCGAAGAGAGTCCAGCGAATCATCGAATTCGTCATTTCGGTCCTCCTGTTTCGGTGCGTTCTGCAGTTCGAGACGGACATCCCCGCGGTTTTCCCGGGATGTTGTGAGCTCTGCAACAGGGCCGCCGTGGTACGATGGCCCCAAACACGGAAGCGAGGGAGTTTGGACGGAGAGCGGTCGCCCGGCGACGCGGATCTTCTTTCCCGGCTCGCGGAAGGCCCTGCGGCGCGGGAAACGGCGTTTCTGTCGCTCCTCCCGACGATCGACCGAATCGTTTCCTTCGTGTGCCGCCGAAACAACCTTGGCCCCGCCGAGGCGGACGACTTCCGGTCGCTGGTGCGCCTGAAGCTGATCGAGAACGACTACGACGTGCTGCGTCGGTACCAGGGCAGGAGTACGCTGCGCACGTATCTCACCGTCGTCGTCCAGCGCCGCTTTCTCGACTACCGCATCTCGGAGTGGGGTAAGTGGAGGCCGTCCACCGAGGCGCGCCGGCTCGGCGCGGTCGCGATCGAGCTCGAGCGTCTGACGGTGCGCGACAACCTGTCCCTGGGCGAGGCGATCGAGACGATTCGGACTCGGTCCGGCGAGGCGCCGTCGCGGAAAAATTTAGAGGCGCTCGCCGCCCGGCTTCCGGGCCGTACTCCGCGGCGATTCGTGGGCGAAGAGCGCGCGGAGGCGGTTTCGTCCGGCTCCGATCTCGAAAACGAAGTTCTTGGCCGGGAACTCGTTAAAGCCGGCGAGAAGGCGGCCTCAGCTCTCAAGAGTGCCGTCGATGAGCTGCCGCCGCAGGACCGGCTCATCCTGAAGATGCGGTTTCAGGACTCGTTCGGCGTTTCGGAGATTGCCGCGTTCCTTCGCGTCGAGCCCAAACCGCTCTACCGCCGCTTCGAGGGCATCCTTTCGAGGCTCCGAAGCGTTCTGGAGGAAACCGGATTGACAGGGGAAGAAGTGTCCGA
>JBOGJO010000012.1:0-1082 GCA_050747885.1 Thermoanaerobaculia bacterium | reverse complement strand
GGAAGATTCATCGCGTGCAGCCAGCGGTTGCCGCCGTCCTGCGAGATCCAGAGGCCTCCGTCGTCGCCCGCGACGACGTTTTTCGTGTTGACGGGATCGACCCACACGTCGTGCCAGTCGCCGTGGCCGCCGCCCCCGGTGTAGGAAAAGCTCTTTCCCCCGTCCTCGCTCACGGTGAGGTTCCCGCCCGGTTTGAAGACGCGCTCGGCGTTTGTGGGATCGACGACGAGGCGGCCGAAATAGAACGGACGCCAGACCATGCTCTGGCTCCGGTCGCGCGCTTCCCACGTTCGGCCTCCATCGGAAGACCGGTACAGCGCCGAATGGGCGGTCTCCACGAGGGCGTAGACGACTCTGGGATCCGACGGAGCAATCGCGGTTTCGACTCGTCCCCACGGCTTTTCCGGCAGACCCGCGCTCGTCGCGGCCGTCAGCTCTTTCCAGGTCTTCCCGCCGTCCTCCGAGCGATAGAGCCCGCTGTCGCTGGGGGAATCGGGCCCGTCTCCGCCGGAGCGGAACGTCCACCCTTTGCGCCGGAAGTCCCAGAGGCCGGCCAGGAGAACACTGGGATCTTTCGGGTCCATCGTCACGGAAGAGCAACCCGTCGAGAGGTTGCCGCCCTTGAGGATGAGGCTCCAGCTCTTGCCGCCGTCGGTCGTTTTGTAGAGACCGCGGTCAGCACTGTCGCTCCAGAGCTTTCCGGGGACGCAGGCGTAGACGGTGTCGCTTTCCTTTGGATGAACGACGATCCGGACGATGCGCTCCGAATTGCGGAGCCCGGCATGGGTCCACGTCTCTCCGCCATCGGTGGATTTGTAGATGCCGTCTCCCACGGAAACGGAATTGCGAACCCACGACTCGCCGGTTCCCACCCAGACGTTCTTCGGATTCGAGGGATCGATGGTGATCGCGCCGATGGACTGGACCGCCTCTTTGTCGAAGACGGGCTTGAACGTGGTTCCGCCGTCCTGCGATTTCCACACGCCGCCGCTCGCGGCTCCGACGAAAAGCGTCGTCTTTCCGTCCTCCTCCCGTCCGGCGACCGCCGCGACGCGGCCGCTCATCGCGGCGGAGCCGATGTT
>JBOGJO010000011.1:0-2126 GCA_050747885.1 Thermoanaerobaculia bacterium | reverse complement strand
GACCAACAGGTCCCACAGGCCCAACCGGGCCCACCGGACCCACGGGCCCCACCGGTCCGACCGGCGTTACCGGGCCGACTGGCCCGACGGGAGCTACCGGACCCACCGGCGTCTCAGGCCCGACGGGTCCCACGGGACCAACCGGACCGCTCGGACCGACCGGCCCCACAGGACCGACGGGTGTTACGGGCGCCACCGGGCCCACGGGGCCGACGGGCGTGACAGGACCCACGGGCTTCACCGGCCCAACCGGGGTTACAGGACCCACGGGAGTCACCGGGCCCACGGGTCCCACGGGACCGACCGGACCGGCCGGGCCCACCGGAGCAACGGGGGCGACCGGCGTGATCGGCTCCACCGGCGCGACCGGATCGACCGGACCTCAGGGGATTCAGGGCCCGACGGGAGATACCGGCCCGACGGGAGCCACAGGGCCGACGGGTCCGGTGGGATTGGTCTGGCAAGGCGCCTTCGATTCCGGGGCGTCCTATAACCTGAACGACGCCGTGGATTTCACCGACGGCTCTTCCTACGTCTGCGTCAATCCTTCCGGCTGCGCCGCGAGCCTTACCCCTGTTGCCAACAGCGATTGGAATCTCCTTGCGGAAGTCGGCTCGACCGGCCCGACGGGGCCGACCGGTGTGACCGGGCCCACGGGACCCACCGGACCGACGGGACCTGGTGGCCCGACGGGAGCCACGGGCGCGACCGGAATCGGTGTCACCGGACCCACGGGTTTGACAGGCCCGACGGGGCCCACGGGCCCCAACGGCGCCGCCGGACTGACCTGGAAGGGGACCTGGAACGGCCCGGATACCTACAACCAGAACGACGCCGTGGAATTCAACGGCTCCGCGTACATCTGCGTCGGCCCTCCGGGCCCGTGCCCGTCGAACCCGCCGTTGACCCCGGCATCCGACCCGAACTGGAGCCTTCTCGCCCAGGGCATCGATTGGAAGGGGACTTGGAACGGCCCGGACACCTACAACCACGGGGACGCTGTGCATTTCAACGGCTCCGCGTACATCTGCGTCGGCCCTCCGGGCCAGTGCCCGCCGAACCCGCCGTTTGACCCGTCCACCGACTCGAACTGGAGCCTCCTCGCCCAGGCCGGCGCGACGGGCCCCACCGGGCCCACGGGCGTTGCCGGGCCCACCGGCCCCACGGGCGCGACGGGACTGCTCGGACCCACGGGTCCAGCCGGCGCGGGAGCCACGGGCCCGACGGGTCCGACGGGACCTACCGGCGACCTCGGCCCGACAGGACCCACAGGGCCGACGGGCGTTGGCGTTGCGGGACCGACGGGACCAGCGGGACCGACAGGAGTCGCGGGACCGACGGGACCGACGGGGCCGACGGGGCCTGACCAGCCGACGATTTTCGCGGGACGCCTGTCAGTGCTTGGCAATGTAGCCAAGAACACGGCGACTCCTCGCTATCAGTATGGCAACATAGCCGGACAAGGCGTGAGCATTACGGGCGTGCAGCCTGTCCAGGGGACAAACGAAGCGAACAACCAGTGGATCATGCCGAACATGTCCGCTCCTTGTGCTGCCAAGAACCTTTCAGTCCAGCAGACCGTGGCGAATACGGCCGGTGGAACCCGCGTGTACACGATTCGGGCTAACGGTGCAGACCTCTCGCCGAGCGTTCTTTGTACGATCGGACCGGCAGGGAACAATTGTCAGTCGAGCACGACCGGGAACATTCCCGCAAACGCAACCGTCGACATCGAGGTGAAGTCCTCGACGGTGAGCACGACGGCGGACTTCAACAGCGCTGGCGACGCAATGTTCGGCTGGGAGTGCCAGAAGTAAGGCCGGCGACACCTCTTACGGTTCTCTCGCGGCGGGCTTCGGCCCGCCGCATTCATTTTCGGCCGTGGCGGAGATGCGATGCTTGACAGGACGTTTTTTCAGAGTAGAGTTTCGCTGCGCAGAAACAATTCAGGAACTCGGAGACACGACAATCGACAAACTCTCGAAATGGAGCAGGACGATGAAGTACGCTTGGCGATCCTTTCTGTTTTCAATTCTCGCGTCGGCTCTCGCCGCGTCTAGCCTTTACGCGGGGTTTGCCTCGAGCGACGTGTACCTGACCTCGATCGGGCGCGTGGCGGGGGCCAA
>JBOGJO010000010.1:0-37373 GCA_050747885.1 Thermoanaerobaculia bacterium | reverse complement strand
GGGCGTCGATCTGATCGGGGCGAAGCTCCTCCAGGGGAGGGAGGGTCTCGGGCTGCGGGGCGCTCGCCGCAATCAGCTCCACCATCGCTCGAAGGCACTTCGAGCAGGTTCCGCAATTGACGGTCTCCGCGGGCGAATTCGCGCACACGAGAAGGCCTTCGATCGCGCCCGGCCAGCGGCAGAGCTCCCGAAGTTTGTCGAGGCGGTGCGTTGCCGCCCCGGTGTGCTCGATCGAAAGTCGCGAACTGCTCATCAGGGGGTCGAGGAGCGGATGAGTGCCCCAGGGCACGAGGTTTCGGTAGTCGTACGATGACCCGAGGAGAATCCTCGAAAATCTCCCGGCCAGGGCGTGCGCGGCGGCGGCGATCGGGGCCGCCGCATATTGCCAGGCCCAGAAGTCGACGTCCGGCTCCAGACGGCGAACGTTCGTGTCGAGCTGGAGCAGCCCGACGCCCGCGCTGCCGGCGGCCCGTTCCAGGTAGGGTCGGATCTTCGCCAGGCGCCGCGAGGCCGCGGGAGCGTCCTCCTCGCCCGGCATCTCGACTCCGAAGACGAAGAGGGATTCCCGGACGAACGCGGGATGTTCGGCGGGATAGAGACGGTGGTTCGTCCAGAGAGCATGCAGCGAATCGACTCCCCCGGTCAGGAACGATCCTGTGCGCTGGCTCGGGAGTGGGTCCCGGGCTTGCCAGCCGGGCGGGGATTCGATCCGGGGCAAAGATCCCCCGTACCAGAGCTGTAAGAGTCGGCCCGCCCCGAGCAGGCCGTCGGTCAGACGCGGGTCGGCGGGAATTTCCACGGCGATTCGGCTCTCCCCGTGATGCCGGGCCGGGAAGTAACCGGCGAGGAGGAAGCTCTCGATGCCCGCCGACAGGCTGGAGCCCAGAGACTCGTCCACGCGAAAATGGATTTCGACGGGAGACCTGTCGGAGTCCTCCCATTCGAATCGTCCGATCGCCTCCGCGCCGCGGCCGGACGATTCCACACGCACATCGCGGATTCTCATGGGGTTTTCGTCCGGCGCCGCCGAAGAGCGAGGAGGCGGCCGCCGAGGAGGGCGCGGTCGAGCCGGCGAAGCCCGCCCTTCCATCCTCGATCCGCTTCCCAATTCGTCGATTGGCGCAGTTTCGCGAGCCACTCCCGGATTGCCGCGACGAGGTCCGGACGGCCCGACAACTCCCGCAGAAGATCCGACCAGCTCGGGGGATATTGTCCCTCCCGGTTGTGAAATCGAAGCCCGGGGGCGTCGACGGTGTGAAGACGGCGAATCGCCTCGGTGGTGACCTCCCGAACGGCGAACGTGGAAGCCCGATCCAGGACGCCTGAGGCGAACAGCTCGCACAGAGTCCTCAGACATTTCTCGCATCGGCCGCAATTGGCCACTCCGGCCGGCAGGGGCGCTTCGTTGCAAACCAGGAGGGTGGCGAGCGCGACGTCCCAGCGCGAGAGGTCGCGAACTTTTTCGATTCGCGAAAACTCGTGACCCGAGTGCCGGACGGTCAGGGCCGACGATCCGTAGAGCGGGTCCAGAAGGGGATGCGATCCCCAGGGACGAAAATGCCGGCGAAGGTCGGCGGAGGCTGCGATCGCAACCGAGCGAAATGCGCCCGGGAAGAGATGGGCGGCCGCCGCGAGCATGCTGCCATGCGACTCCAGGACGAAGAACTCGAAATCCGGCTCGAGCAGTCGCGCGTCGAATTCGACGGAGGCGACCCGGAGGCCTTCCGCCCGCGCGATTTCGCCGATCGAGCGCGACGCGCGCTCGGCGATATTCCGCGCGGCCTCGGTGTTCGCCTCCCCCGAGTAGCCGAACGCGCGTGCGTGGACGGCGATCCGGATCGACTCGGGGTGCGAACGCGGGAACGCGAGACGGTTTCGCCGGAGAACGTGAAGCGAGTCCACGCCGCCGGAAAGAAACATGGCGGCCGCGGGCGCCCCGGGCGGCCGCGCCCGGAAGCCGCGCGACGCCTCGATGCTCATCGCCGACCGGGATCCTCCGTACCAGGCGTCGAGAAGGACGAGCCCCTCGCGGACATTCCGGGCGAAGACCGGACAAAGGCTGTCTTCGATCCGGAGGCGGCGCTCGCCGGCGCGGGCGGCGGCAAACGCCGCCGCGAGGACGAAAGCTTCGGGCGCCGGTTCCAGCGAGCCTGCGAGATCTCCCCGGGCCGAGAATTCGATCCGTTGCGGGGGCCGCGGTGTGTTTTCCCACTCGACGGACGCCGATGCCCAGCGGGAGGCATCGGCGTCCCCGGCGCGGAGGTCGTAAATCCTCAAAATTCCATCCCGGCGCTCATGAGCTGTTCGAAGAGATTCGGCGCCGCGTCTCGAGGAGCCGGCTCCCCAGGAGGCGTCGGTCGAGCCGCCGGAGCGCTCCCTTCCAGCCACGGTCCTCGGCCCAGTCCCGCGAGCGTCGGGATCCCGCGATCAAGGCATCGGCGAGTCGGGCGAGCTCCGCGCGGCCGGCCCTCCTCAGGAGACCGGGGAAGCCTTCCCAGTGTCCCAGCGATTCCGGGGCGACCACGAGGCCCTCGAGGAGTCCGGCCTCGACGTCCCGCGCGCGAAACGGTCCGTCCTCCGAAAGAGCGTTTGCGAGCAGGAGTTCGATCATGGTCCGGAGACATTTCTCGCACCGACCGCAGTTTGTCTGTCCGGATTCGAGCGGTCCCTGGCTGCAGACCAGGAGAAAGGGGAGGATTTCCTTCCACTCCGAAACCGACGCCACCCGCTCGAGGCGGTCGAACCCGTACGCCTCGTGGCGGACCTCGAGCGAGCTGCTGCTGTAGTTCGAATCGAGCAGCGGGTGGCTTCCCCAGGGGTGAAGGTCCGTGGCATCGAACGACGCCGCGATGGAAATCGAGCTGAGCGCGGAAAGGAGGTGGGCGGGCGCCGCCAGCCGCGCTCCGTGAGAGCTCGACGCGGTGAAGGCGGGGTCTTCCCGGAGTTCCGTGCCGAAGGCCCGCGCCGAGACGAGACGGAGCCCCGTCCGGCGCGCGATTTCCGAGATCGACACCCTCTGTCGCGAGAGAAGGTTCCTCACCCGCGGCGATGCGACGGCTTCGAGTCGGGCGCCGAAGTTCGGCTCGAAGACGGCGGTCCGAAAAGACGACGGGTGATCGGGCGGATACGCCGCGCGGTTCGATTGCAAAACAAAGAGAGAGTCCGCTCCCCCCGAGAGGAACAATGCCGCGTGGGGCGAGGGCGGCGTAAGCGCGCGGAATCCGCGCGACGCTTCGATGACGGGAGCCTCGTGACCGAGCGAGTACCATCCCTTGACGGTCCGAAGCGCCGCTCGAAGGCCGTCGCGCAGGCGCGGGCAGAGCGCGCCCTCGACGAGCACGCGTCTTTCTTTCTGGTGAAGCGCGGCGAGCGCGGCGCGGACCGCGAGCGTTTCCGGGCTCGCGACGACTTCGCCGGGATCGGCGCCTTCCACTTCGAAGCAGAGCTCCTCGGCCGTGAAGCCGCAGTCTTCCCATTCGATCGTGGCGGCCAGTCGAACGACCGGACCCACGATCTCCCGTCGAAACTCACCGATTCTCATTCCTGAAGACTGTCGAGCGCTGCCGGGTGAAACCGCCTCAAACGGGACGAGAGTAGGAGAGATCCGGCGGCCGGTCAACCGGGTTGATCGGCGGCGCGCCGCCGAAAGGATTTTCCTGCGGCGTTACGCGGTGACTTCGCGCGGCGTTACGCGGTGTCTTCGCGCGGCTTTACGCCGCGACGCCGCAGGGAGGATCTTCGCGCGGCTTTACGCCGCGACGCCGTCGGGAAGGATGGCTCCGTCCCGCATTTCGACGATCCGGCCGGCGCGCCGGGCCAGGGTCATGTCGTGAGTGATGACGACGAGGGTTCTTCCCTGTTGCCACAGGTCCGCGAACAGGCTCATGATGTCGGTTCCCGAGCCGCTGTCGAGGTTTCCGGTCGGCTCGTCGGCGAGAAGGATGTCGGGGTCCATCGCCAGAGCGCGCGCGATCGCGACGCGCTGCATCTGGCCGCCGGAGAGCTCCGTCGGACGGTGCTCCATTCGGTCCGCCAGGCCCACGCGAGCCAGAAGATCGGCGACGCGGGCCTTGCGCTCGCCGGCGGCCTTTCCGCCGAAGACCAGGGGCAGCTCCACGTTTTCGGCGGCGGTGATTTGAGGCAGCAGGTTGAAGCTTTGAAAGACGAAACCGACGCGCCGGTTTCGGATGTCCGCGAGTCCGTCGCGCGACATGCCCGAGACCAGTTCGCCGCTCAGGAAGTAATCGCCGTCCGTGGCGGTGTCGAGGCAGCCGATGAGATTCATGAGCGTCGATTTTCCCGAGCCCGACGGCCCGACGACGGCGACGAACTCTCCCTTTCGGACCTCGAAGTCGACGCCGCGAAGAGCTTCGACCTTCACCTTGCCCGTGTCGTAGAGCTTTCGGATCTTCTCCATCCGGATGATCGCGTCATTCATAGCGCAGGGTCTCCGCGGGGTCGATGGCGGCCGCGCGCCGCGCCGGAAAATATCCGGCGGCGAGACCGATCGCTCCCAGAATCGTCATCGTGATCAGGCCGATGGGAATCGAGATCCGCGGGTGTCCCAGGTACCCCATCACCTCGCTCGTTTCGAGGGGAATCAGCCCGAGGAGGGTCACCAGGACGAGAGAGATCAGAATTCCCGTGGCCCCGCCGAGAAACGTGTAGAGCGAGGCTTCCAGCACGAAGGGTCCCGTGATCCAGCCCCGCCTCGCTCCGAGGGCCATCTTCACTCCGATTTCCCGAGTCCGTTCCTTGACGACGGCGAACATGATGTTTGCCACGCCGATTCCCCCGACGACGAGCGTCAGGGCTCCGACGATTCCCAAAAACGCCTGCATGCCGAGGAGGATCGCGGCCGTCTCCTTGTTCTCGTTGACCGTGTCCCAAACGTTGAGAGCCCGGCTGTCGTCGGGGTCGAACCCGTGCCTGGCGCCGAGAATGTGCCGGAGCCGATCGATGGCGACCTTCATTTGTCCGGGATCCGCGACGCCGACGAGGAGATTGTCGAGTTTCTGGTGGCCGAACATTCCTTCGAAGGTCGTGCGCGGGATGAACGTCTGATTTTCATCGTTGTTCATGTAACTGTCGTCCTGGATGCGGTGTTTCAGGACGCCGACGACGAGGAACGGCATGTTGTTGACGAGGACCGTTTTTCCGACGGGATCATCCTTGCCGAACACGTCCTTGACGACTTTGTCTCCGAAAAAAATGACCCGCCTCTGATCCTTCTGGTCGTTGACGTCCGGAAACCGTCCTCCCGGAGAGGGAACCTGATTTCTCAATGTCCGGTAAGGCCACTCCACTCCGACGACGCTTCCATTGACGGTCGTCTTGCCGTAAACGAGCGGAACGCGGTTTTTTTCGATCTCGCCGATGACGGTCGCAAGCTTTCCCATTCGTTCCTGCGCGTAGGCCGCGTCGTCGTCGGCAAACGAGATCTTCTTCCCCGGCGGCATTCCCTGATACGCCTTGGAAGTCTGTCCTGCCCAGACGACCGAGATGTTTTTTCCCATGCCCTGCTCGTTTTTCAGGATCTGCTCTCGAAATCCCTGGCCGAAAGCGAGCAGGAGCAACACCGTGACCGTGCCCCAGGCAATCGAAGCCACCGTGAGCACCGCGCGCTTCTTTTTCAGCCGCGCGGTCTGGAGAAAGAGATGGAAAACGACGGACAGAGACGAGCTCTTCATGGTCCCTCGCTAGAGTTTCATGGCGACGACGGGATCGAGCCGGGACGCTTCCCGAGCCGGAAAATAACCGGCCAGAAATCCGATCCCCCCCAGGATGGACGCGGTCAGCACGGCGACGGCCGGAGAAAGCTCCGGCCGCCCGACGACGTCGCCGAGGCCCTTCTCCGGAACCGCCGCGCAGAGAGCAAACGAGATCAGGAGCCCGGCCGCGCCGCCGACGCCGGTCAGAAGCATCGTTTCTAGCAGAAACTGGCGGAGGATGAACTTTTCCTTCGCGCCGAGAGCCATTTTGATCCCGATCTCCCGGGTGCGTTCGTCGACAACCACGTTCATGATGTTGGAGACCCCGATTCCGCCGACGACGAGCGTGAGAACTCCGAGGAGACCGAGAAACAGGTTGAACGCGAGGAAGAAGACGTCGAAGAAGTGGAAGTTTTCGGTGGTGTCCCAGATCGAAAGCGCTTCCTTGTCATTTCCCTCGAATTGCAGCCGGCGCGACAGGATCCCGCGGACCTCCGCGATGGCAGATTTCGAGGAGCGGCCCGGGACTGGCTGGAAGAGGAAGTTGTTGCAATACTTCTGTCCGGTCAGCACCTGCATGGTGCTCGAAGGCACGTAGATCTTGTTGGTGTCGCGGCCTCCATAGGACGAATTCTGGATCTTCTTTTTCATCACGCCGACGATGAGGAAGGGCGTTCCCTGGATCACGACGTTTTGCCCCACAGCCGGGCCGCTTCCGAAGATGTCGGTCGCGAGTTTTTCCCCGATGAAGGCAACGCGCCGCTGGAGCCGGATGTCCATGGCATCGAGGAATCGGCCCCCCGATTGCGGAATCAGGTTCCGGACCTCGCCGAAAAACGGATTGACGCCTGAAACGCCCACGTTGTAGGTCTTCGTGCCGTTTCGGACGATCAACTCTTTTCGGTATTCGGTCGAAATGCCCGTGATTTGCGTCGCCTGACCCGCGACCGCGGCGATGTCGTCCTCGGAGACGCGGATCTTTCGCCCCTTCCCGAGGCCGTTGAACGGAACCGACGTGAGACCCGGCCAGGCGATCACGATCCGGTCTCCCAGCCCTTTCACCCGCCGGATTTGCTGATGTTTCAAGCCGATCCCGAACGCGAGGAGCAGAGAAACCGCGGCGGTTCCCCAGACGATTCCGAACACGGTCAAAAATGTTCGGAGCTTCTGGCTCCTCATGTCGCGCCAGAGCTGTCGAAAGGCTTCTTTCATCGTTCTCCCGGCGTGTCCTTGCGAGGCTCCGAAGGAGCCGCGGCAGTCTGCTCCACCGGGTAGTTTGCTTCGCTACGCTCGCAATGACGAATCATCTTCGTGCGCCTCTCGAGTCATCACATCGCCGTGATTTCTTTGGGGGGCTTCTCCACGACTTTCTGCCCGACCGTAAGCCCCGAGATCACCTCGACGTTCAGGCCGTCGGAGATCCCCAGCTTGATGTCCACTTTTTTCGGCGGTGCCTTCGGGCCGCCGGTCGAGACTTCGACGGTGGGCCGGTTCCCGTTGTCTTCGAAAGCGACGAGCCGTTCGGGAATCGTGAGCACGTCCTTCTTTTCCTTGATGACGATTTCCGCATTGGCGGAATAGCCGGCTCGAAGAACGATCGGGCCCGATCGGTTGAGCTCGATCCAAACGTCGAAGAGGGTCGCGCCGTCTTTCTGCTGGGCCTGCGGCGCGATGCGCGTGACTCTTCCGGTGACGACGTCAGAGGGAAGCGCACCGACTTTCATGCGCGCCGCCATGCCGACGGCGATCTTGCCCACGTCGATTTCGTCGACCGTGCCCCGAAAGAGCAGGTCGCTCATGTCGGCGATCGTCGCGAGCTCGGTGCCCGGCTGGTACGGCGTGAGCGGCACGACCGGGTCGCCGGGGTTGACCGCGCGCGTCAGAATCGTCCCGGCGGCGGGAGCGCGAATGATCGACTCCAGGCTGCTTCCCCCACCAGGCACGCTTCCCCGCAGGGTGAGCTGCTGGTTCTGCGTCGCCCGTTCCCATGCGATGCGGGCAAGGTTGAAGGCCGTCCGGGCGGAATCGAGGCTCGACTGCGGGGCGACGCCCTGCTTGAACATGGCCTGCTGTCGCGCCAGATCGAGCCGGGCCTGATCGTAAGTCGCTTTCGCGGAGGAGACCGTGTTGTCCACGTCGGTGATATCGGTCGGAGTCGGCGCGGGGGCGATTTCGAAGAGCGGGTCTCCGGGCCGGACCCGGTCTCCCACCTGAACGAGGCACTTCTTGACGACGCCGGAGATTTTGGACTTGACGGAAAATTTCTGCCGCGGCTCGATCTGCCCGACCGCGAGGGCCTTTTCCGTGATCGACCCTTTCAGGACCTCGACGAGCTTGTTCTTGTCGTCTTTCTTCCCGGCGCTCGCCCAGGCGTACAGCCCGGCCACGGCGGCGACCAGAATCGCCAGCAAGAACAGTATTTTAAAGAGCTTCTTCATCCGATCCCCCCTGTCGTGCCCGCGACCTCCCCGGGACAGGCCTCCCGCGGGCGAGTTTCCTTACAGGACAGTACGCAGAAGGGACGAGGAGGTTCCGGGAGCCTGTCGGGGGGTCAGGGCTTTCGGGGGCCTCCCGGCGCCCCGCCCGGAAACTCGCGATCCGCTTTCGCGGGCTCGGCGCGCTTTTCGAACGGGATTCCCATCGAGGCGAGCCAGGCTTCCGCCCGCTCTCGCGCGTGGCGCTGCTTGAACTGGAAGAAGCGGGATTCCTCGCGCGCGTCGGTCAGCAGGGCTTCGCGGTAGGCGAGCGCGGGCTCCGGGGAGGCGAGGGCCGATCGGAGCTTTGCCCGAAGGGCGTCTTTTTCGACCTCGGCGAGGAAAAGCTCCATCTCTCCGACGCCGCGCTCGCCGTGGTCCGTCGGAACCGCCAGGAACCGGGGCGAGGCGGTGAGCTCTTCGTGCTTGCGCGGATCGCGGTCCCGCACGACCTGGAGCACCTCCCCGGTCTCGCGGTCCAGAAAATGCGTGATCAGCTGCGAGCGGCTCTCGAAGGCGACCACGATCCCCTCCCAATCGATGTTCATCGGCGAATTATCGCTCCACCGCCGGGTCCATTTCGACGGCCTGCCGGAATGCCGTCGCCCATCGGGCCTTCAGCGTGTCGAGAGGGGCATCGAGGACGGTTGTTCCATCCAGGTCGATTCGGATCGATCCTCCGCCGACGGAGCCCGCGAGTGTGAGCGGGACGTCGTGGGCGCGGGCGAGCGCTTCCACCGGGGAGGTGTTCTCGCGGGAAAAGGAGAGAAGCACGCGGCCGGTCGATTCGCCGAACAGGATCGACGAAGGGCGAATTCCGCCGCTCGCGAGCGCCAGGCGCGCTCCCCGGTCCTCCCGGAAGGCGCTCTCACAGAGAGCGACGGCGATTCCTCCGTCCGAGACGTCGTGGGCCGAGGCGAGGAGCGATCGGGCCGCGGCCGCGACCAGAAAGTCGACGAGGCGCTTCTCGGCGGACAGGTCGAGGGCCGGGCACGGGCCTTCGTCGCGGTTGCGCACCGTGCGCAGGAATTCCGATCCCCCGAGCTCGTCGCGCGTGTGTCCGATCAAAGCGATGAGGTCTCCCTCCCGCCGGAACGCGGTCGACACGTGCCGCTCGACGTCCTCGAGGAGCCCGACCATGCCGATGGTCGGGGTGGGCAGGATCGACTGGCCGCCGGTCTCGTTGTAGAAGGATACGTTTCCGGAGACCACCGGTGTCTCGAGGACTCGGCAGGCTTCGGAAATGCCTTCCACGGCGAGGGCGAACTGTTCCATGACCTCCGGCTTCTCGGGGTTGCCGAAATTGAGGCAGTCGGTGACGGCGAGGGGGCGGGCTCCCGTTGCGGCGATCGAGCGCGCGCACTCCGCGACGGCGATCGCGGCTCCCCGGCGCGGGTCCAGGGCGCAGAAGAAGGGATTGACGTCGGTCTTCAGGGCAAGGCCCTTCTGGGTGGCCGAGGCGCGTCCCGGCTGGCCGGCGCCGGAATCGTCGACCCAGGCCGTCGCCTTGAGGCGGATCACGGCCGCGTCGCCTCCCGGCCGTTCGACGGTGTTGCTGCGGACCATGTGGTCGTACTGGTTCCAGATCCATCGCTTTTCCGCGATGTTCGGGGAAGCCAGCAGGCGGGTCAGCGTTTGCGCGAAATCGGTCGGCTCGGGCTCCGACATCCATCGAAAGGGGCCGGAGGTTTTCTTCGGAGCGGCGCGCGGCCGGTCATAGACCGGCGCGCGGTCGGAAAGCGGCGCGACGGGCATGTCGGCCACGACCTCGCCGCGATGCTTCAGGACCATCCGTCCGGTGTCGGTGACCTTTCCGATCTCGACGGCGTCGAGCTCCCATTTGTGAAAGACCGCGAGGACCTCGGCGAGCCGGTCCGGCCGGGTCACGAGCAGCATCCGCTCCTGGGATTCGGAGAGCATGATCTCGTAGGGGGTCATCCCCGGTTCCCGCGTCGGAACGAGGGACAACTCGATTTCCATGCCGGCCCCGCCGCGGCCCGCCATTTCGAACGACGAGGACGTCAGTCCGGCGGCACCCATGTCCTGGATGCCGACGACCGCGTCGGTCCGGAAAATCTCGAGACACGCTTCGAGCAGGAGCTTTTCGGTGAACGGGTCGCCGACCTGGACGTTGGGACGCTTGGAGGAGGCCCCGCCCTCTCCGAATTCCGCTGACGCCATCGTGGCGCCGTGAATTCCGTCGCGCCCCGTTTTCGATCCGACGTAGACGACGGCGTTGCCGGGGCCCGCCGCCGTGCCCTTGAAGATCCGATCTTTCTTGACGAGGCCGACGTTGAAGACGTTGACCAGGATGTTTCCGTTGTAGGCCTTGTGAAACGTCGTCTCCCCGCCGAGCGTGGGAATTCCGATGCAGTTTCCGTAGCCCGCGATGCCGCGCACGACCCCGTCGACGAGGTGCCTCATGCGCGGCGCGTCGAGGTCGCCGAATCGCAGCGAGTTGAGCGAAGCGACGGGCCGGGCGCCCATGGTGAAGACGTCGCGCAGAATCCCTCCGACGCCCGTCGCCGCCCCCTGGTACGGCTCGATGAACGACGGATGGTTGTGCGATTCCATCTTGAACGCGGCGCACAATCCGTCGCCGAGATCGACCACGCCCGCGTTTTCACCGGGGCCCTGCACGACGAGGGGCCCGGTCGTCGGGAACGTGCGCAGGTATTTCCTCGACGATTTGTACGAGCAGTGTTCCGACCACATGGCGGAGAAGATCCCGAGCTCGGTGATCGACGGCTCCCGGCCGAGGATGTCGAGGATGTCGCGGTACTCCTCCTCGGAAAGCTGGTGCTCGGTGACGAGGGAGGCCGTGATCCGGGTCACGAGTGAATCTCGCTCGACTCGCTCGGGGTCCTGCCGCACGCCTGAACGAAGTCCCTCATTTCCGTATCGCGACTTTGGGGGCGAGGTTTTGTACCCACTCCGCGCACGATTCGAACAGTCGAATTCCCGCGTCGTTGGTCAGGATCTTCTCCGCGCACCGGTCCGGGTGCGGCATGAGCCCCACGACGTTTCCCGCTTCGTTGCAGATGCCCGCGATCGAGGCGTCGGAACCGTTCGGGTTGGACTCTTCGCTCAGGGCGCCGTCCGCCTCGCAGTACCGAAAGACGATTCGTCCCGCCTGCTCGAGCTTCCGAAGCTCCTCGGGCGATGCGGTGTAGTTTCCCTCGCCGTGGCCGATCGGCATGGTGCAGACGGCGCCCGCATCGAAGCGGTTCGTCCAGGGAGTGTCGTTGTTTTCGCAGCGGAGGTGGACGTCCTGGCAGAGGTACCGAAGAGTCTTGTTGACGCGCAGGGCCCCCGGGAGGAGGCGGGCCTCGCAGAGGACCTGGAAGCCGTTGCAGATGCCCACGACCGAGCCCCCCTTTTCGGCGAATTCACGCACCGCGCTCATGACCGGGGAGAACCGAGCCATCGCTCCCGATCGGAGATAGTCCCCATACGCGAAGCCCCCCGGAAGAATGACGGCGTCGGTGGCTCCGAGCCTCGTGTCGCCGTGCCAGACGTATTCGGCCTGGCAGCCGAGGAGATTTTTCGCGATGTGGAAACAGTCGTGCTCGCAGTTGCTCCCGGGAAAGACGACGATTGAAAATTTCATTCACCCCTCCCCGGCCCTCCCCCGCGGGGGGAGGGAGCCGCCACCGACTCGACCAGGGATGCAATCAAAGAAAGCATTTGCGGAAGTTTCCCAATGACCTCTGCGTTTGTCACTCGTGTAGGGGTGGGGTTCTTCATCCTTTCACGACCACGTCGTAACCCTCGATGACCGTGTTCGCGAGGAGCTCTTCGGCCATCCTGCGAGCTTCCGCTTCCGCGGTCTGGCGGCTGGGAGCGTCGAAATCGACGAAGAAAATTTTCCCGGCCCTCACCTCCGACACGGGGTGGCCGAGCCGCTGGAGCGCGCCCGCGATCGCCTTGCCCTGCGGGTCGAGGACGGATTCTTTCGGATAGACGCGCACTTCGACTCTCATCGCACCTCGGTTGTGATCTTCGTCACACTTCAATTGTTTCATAACCCCGGAGTTGATCGGCGCACCCGAATCGCGCGGCGCAGTCCGCTCGTTCGAGCGTTTCGGAGAGCGCGGCCAGGACGAGCGCCGGGGCGTTGTTCAGGCGGGAGAGGTGCAGGGCGACGACCTCGCGCAGCTGCGGGCCGGAAGCCCGAGCGAGGGCCTCGGCAGACTGCCGGTTCGAAAGATGCCCGAAGCCGCCCGTAATCCTCTTCTTCAGGCTCCAGGGGTAGGGACCGTCGCGGAGCAGATCTTCGTCGTGGTTGAACTCGAACAGGAGGGCCTGCGTCCCGCGGAGGAATTCGACGAACCCGTCGTCGCAGTGGCCGAGGTCGGTCGCCACGACGCACGAAGACGTCGCGTCTTCGAACCGAAAGGCAAGCGACTCGTTCGCGTCGTGGGGTGTGGCGAACGCCCGGAACGAGAGCTCGCCGATCCGCCCTTGGCGGGCGTCGGAGACGCTGACGAAGGGGGAAAACAACGAACCGTCGAGGCCGAGAGCGTCGGCCGTTCCGCGCGAGCAGAAGATCGGAATTCCGAACGATTCGGCGAACTCGAGCGCGCCGATACGGTGATCGCTGTGCTCGTGAGTGATGAACACGGCCGAGAGGGAGGAGGGCTCGACGCCCGCGAGCAGGCATTTTTTCGCGAGGGCCTTCGGGCCGAAGCCGGCGTCCACGAGAACGCTCGTCCGGCCCGAGCATACGACGGTCGCGTTGCCTCCCGACCCGGAGCCGAGCACCGAGATCCTCATCTTGTCGTTTCGGGAAGCCGCACCCGGGGATTTTACCAGACCGCCGTCGTATGCTCCCGCCGATGCGCGCAAGCCCGAAGGTCTCGGTCGTCGTTCCCGTCCATCGCGGGACGGATCTCCTGCCCGCGGCGCTCGGATCGATCTTGCGCCAGTCGTATTCCGACTTCGAAGTCGTTGTTTCCGGCGACGGCGCAAGCGAAAGCGTCGAAAAGGCGGCGCTCTCGATGGGCGATTCGCGGGTCCGCTGGGAGGGCTTTCCCAAAGCCCCCGGCTTCGGCTATTCCAATCGAGACCGGGCCATCGCGCGATCCCGGGGCGATCTCATCGCCTATCTCTCGCCCGACGATCTCTGGGCGGGCGATCATCTCGAGCTCCTCGTCGCCGCTCTCGAGACGGCGCAAGCCGATCTCGTTTTCTCCCGCCCCGTCCTCGTCTGGGGAAACGGCCGACCTCGGCCGGGCTTTTTGCCTTTTGACCTCGCGCGGGGCGGGCCGGCGCCGCCCGCGGCCTGGCTCCTCGCGTGCGTGTCGCCGACCCAGGTTCTGCACTCGCGGAGCGCGTATCTCCGCGCCGGGGGCTGGCGCGACGGCCTTCCGATCCATGGAGACATCGACCTCTGGCTTCGGTTCCGGGAGCTCGGAGCGAAGATTCGGTTCCTTCGGGAATCCACCGTGGTCCGCTTTCCCTCCTACGCGTTTCGAAGAACTTCGGAGGCGGGGCTCGCGGCCCTTCACTCGAATTTTGCGGACGATCTGGCGTCGGGTCGCCTCGTCCTCGGGAAGATCCGATGGCGCCCGGTGCGGCGGATTTTCGGATGGATGGAGGACTTCGCGGTCGTCGCTCTGCGCCGCGGGTCCCGATGGGGCGGGGCCCTGGCCCGCCGGTCGCGGCTCCGTCAGCGGCCGGTCGACCCGAACCCGCCTTCGCCCCGCTCCGAATCGGGGAGATCTTCCACGCGTTGAGCTTGCGCCCGGGCGATCGGGGCGAAGACCAGTTGGGCAACGCGGTCTCCGCGCCGGATTTCGAAGGCTTCCCGCCCGAGGTTCGCGAGGATCACCTTGATTTCGCCGCGGTAGTCCGCGTCGATCGTGCCGGGCGCATTCAAACACGCGATTCCGTTTCGAAGAGCAAGACCCGATCGGGCGCGAACCTGGCCCTCGTGGCCGGGAGGAATCGCGACGGCGATTCCCGTGGCGACCGCCATCCGCTCACCGGGCGCCAGAACCACCGGTGCCGTGACGGCGGCCCGCAGGTCCCACCCGGAGGAATGTTCGGTCGCGTATTCCGGGAGCAGGAGCCCCTCGCCGTGGGGAAGCACCTGGAGCGGGATCTCGATCTTTGCCGGCATGCCCCGCATTATCGCCCAATGCGGAGTTGGGTCTCCGAAGCGGTGGGGCTCCGAAGCGGTCGAGGGCGTGCGCCCGAGCCGCGCAGGCACAGCGCGATAAGTCTCCCGAAGAACTGAGGGAGGAGGATTGCGCTGTGAGAGCCGGAATGCACCGAGCGGAACGCGAGGAAGTGTCAGGCGACGGCCGCCGAGAGGTCCGAGCCGGAGTAGCGCAGGTTGCGAACGTCGCCCACGATGGAGAGTGAAAGGGATTCGCCCGAGCAGATTTCGGCCGTCACCGATTCGATCTCGTCCTGCGTCACGGACTCGACCTTCGCGAGCCATTCCTCCGGAGCTTCGACGCGACCGAAGTAGAGCTCGCGGCGAGCTTGCGCGGACATGCGCGAGACCGTCGATTCCAGGGCGAGCATGAGGTTTCCCTTGAGGAATTCCTTGGCGCGCACGACCTCCCTCGGCTGGACGCCGTCGCGCCGGATCTTTCGAAGGACGGAAAGCGTCGTGTCGATCACGCGCCGGAGGTTCTTCGGCGCGCAGGACGCCTGGATCGTCTCGTAGCCGCCGAGCCTGTAGGAGTTCAACGACGACCCGATCGAATACACCAGGCCGCGCTTCTCGCGGACCTCCTGGAACAGGCGCGACGACATGCCTCCTCCCAGAACGATGTCGAGGAGATGCGCGGCGTAGCGTCGGGAGGAGCCCTGCGACGGTCCGCTCATTCCGAGGCACACGTGGGCCTGCTCGAGACCGGTCCGCCGTTCGACCGAAAAGTGCTGGAAGGGTTTTGGCCGCCGGCCGGAGATCGGGAAAATCTCGCCGGCCGGACGGCGGGAAAAGAGCTTTTCAATCGAGGGGAGGACCCGGGCGGCGCGGACGTGTCCGGCCATCGAAACGACCAGGTTGTGCGCGCCGTAGCGCTCCCGATAGAAGGACGAGATGTCGACCTTCGAGATCCTTCGCACCGATTCGACCGTCCCGAGAATCGGCTTGCCGAGGGGATGATTGCGCCAGAACGATCGCACGAACAGCTCGTGGACGAGGTCGTCGGGCATGTCGTTGCACTCGCCGATTTCCTCGAGGATGACGCCGCGCTCCCGCTCGATGTCTTCGGAGTCGAACGCGGGTGACAGCACCACGTCGCCGAGCAGATCGAGGGCTTCGGAAAACTTGGAATCGAGGGTGTGAGCGTAAAAAGCCGTGTATTCCTTCGTTGTGAACGCGTCGACGTCGCCGCCGAGCCGATCGATCGCACGGGCGATGGCCAGCGGCGATCGGTGTTTCGTTCGCTTGAAGAGCAGGTGCTCGAGGAAATGGGACAGCCCTCGTTTCGAATCCGGTTCGTCGGCCGAGCCGGTCTTGCAGAAGAATCCCAGAGCGAGCGAACGAACGTCTCGCATTTCGTCGATCAGGACGGTGACGTTGTTCGAAAGGACGAATTTTTGAATCATGGCGCTCCCGGGTCTCGTCTATTCTAAGCGCGGTAAATGTGGCGTGGTGCCGGCCTTAACTTCTTTTAAATAAAGACTTAATGGCGTTTCGGATCAGTTGGGGGGAGGCGTTGTCGTGCTGGTGGGCCCGCCAAAGACGCCCGGATTGGGGTTGGGCCTGGGCTGATTCCAGGGGACCGGCATGGTCTCCGGCAGGTCGTCGTTGTTCTGACCCGCGATGAACCCCCAGAGGTCGTAATACTCCTGCCCCTTGAAGGTACGGATCCCCTTTTTGTGGACTTTCGAGTAGACGCCGATGATCGGCGCGTTCGTCACTTCCTGGCCCGAGTCCTGGAATACCGAGTCGTTCGAGAAGCCCGCGCCGTTGCCGCCTTTTCGCTGACCCGTCCCCGCGTTGCCGGGCGGCGGCGGTTGAGTGTACGACGAGGGGAGGGGCGAGGACGGCTGACCCGGCCGCTGCCGGTCGCCCGTATCCGGCGTCGCCGCGGGCGTGTCCGGCAACCCCGTGGCCGGATTGACCGGCGGGGGCGGCCACGGCTGGCCGACATGGATGAGCCCCCAGTCCGCGCAGTCGCACATGGGGTCCTTGAAGAGTTTTCGCGCCGACCGGGGCTGCGTCTGCATGAGCTCCTTCAGCTCGAGCGGAAACCTTCCCTGGCGCTTCTGAAAGTTGAGAAGAGCCAGGGCGTACTGCTTGCCGCGGAAGATCAGCTCCTCTTCGCGCTCGCGCTGCATGACCTTCGTCACGAGGGGCGAGACGGCCATCATCGCGATTGCCAGGAGAAGGAGGAAGATGACGATCGCCACCATTGTGTACCCGGGCGTGAGCGCGTGAGCGCATGAGCGCGTGAGGCTCGCGTTTTTACGACTCACGACTCACGACTCACGCGGGTCACCACTCACTGTACAGAGTCCCGTCGAGGGCTTTCGCCGCGGAGCCCGAGTGCACGTCGATGATCCCGGGGGTCTCCGGAGTGGTGTCGGCGCTGCCCCCCTCCTCCCCTTCGGGGATCTCCTCCTTGACGAGGACCCACGTCGAATCGGATTTCGTCACGGGATCGATCGGAATCTTGCGGATGTAACCGTCCGCGACGAGCGTTTGCAGGTCGGGCGGGTAGTGGCCCTTGTCCCCGTGGTACTGGTCGAGGCAGGACCGGAAGGTGAAAAGATCTTCGCGAAGGGCCGCTTCCCGGCCCTTCTGGGGAGAGTTCTTGAGGGCCGGCACGGCGATGGCCGCGAGGATGCCGATGATCGTCATCACGACGAGCAGTTCCAGGAGAGTAAATCCGGCCTGGGCGCGGCTCCTCTGCCCGCGACGAACGCGCCCACGCCTCCGCGCTTTGAGAGGGACTTTTTTCCCGGTGCGACTCAACGTGACGGCTCCTTCGTTCATCGCTTCACCAATCCTTGTAATGCGATTTGTCGATCGCGCGGTCGGGCGAGAGCGAATACACGTCGTAGACGTTCTGTCCGCCCCAGGAAGTCGAATCCGCGTCGTCCTGCAGAGACCTCAGGCCCCACTCCGCCTTTCCCGTCA
This sequence comes from Thermoanaerobaculia bacterium, assembly GCA_050747885.1. GTDB lineage: Bacteria > Acidobacteriota > Thermoanaerobaculia > UBA5066 > DATFVB01 > CAWEYG01. Next base: position 20,082 of record JBOGJO010000010.1, on the reverse strand, counting down.
TCGGATCGATCGGGACGCGTCGAAGGAACTTGAGGCGCTTCTTGACCTGTCCGATCTGATCGACGCCCTCGACGAGCTTGGAGAGATCCTTCGGATATCCCTCGGTGTCCACGTCGATCGGAATCAACCCGGCGTCCGAGTATTGCTTGAACTTGTCGATCGCGGTTCGCATCAGGCGCAGGTCGTAGCGCAGCTCCAGCTCCTTCTGGCGTTGCAGCGTGTATCGCGAGACCGGGATCACCATCGCCGTGAGGATGAGGATCAGGGCGCAGACGACGGCGAGCTCCACCATTGTAAATCCGGCCCTGCGGGCCTGTCTGAATCGGGCCGACTTTTTCAATGGTCCTCTCCGTCCGGAGGCGGCGCGGCCGCCGTCGCGGGAGCCGACGCCGCGCCCGGCTCCGTGACGCTCGCCGCTCCGGGCGGGGGAGGAGGCGGAGCCGGCCTCGGGATCGCGAACGCCTTGGGCGGCGAGAACGGATTGTTCGGTCCTCCGGAGGGAGAGAGGTTGAGCCCCGGAGGGGCCGTCGGCCTCACGCGCTGGCCCGGCTGGGCGCGCTGCCTCGTCGGCTGCTGCGAGTTGTCGAAGGGCCCCCGAACGCCGTTGAACGACTCGACCCGCGGCGCGCCCTGGTAGGAGATGTTGTTTTCGGTTCCGACATAGACCGGCAGCAGGTCTTCCTCGTTGATGTCGGGCACGCGGATGATGTGCGGGGTGATCGTCATGACGAGGTCCGTGCTCGTCTCGGTGGTTTTCTTGTCGGAAAAAAGCCTCCCGAGGATCGGCACGTCCGCCAGGAACGGCACGTCCTGCGAGCTGTGCGACTTGTCGTTCCGGATCAGGCCGGCGAGAAAGTTCGTTTCGCCGTCTTTGAGCCGGATCGTCGAAGAAATCGTCCGCGTGCTGATCGTCGGCTGGGTCTGGCCCCCGAAGGTCACCGGGTTCCCGAGGTTCGAGACCTCGACCGTCAGCTTCAGAGTGACTTCCTTGTTGTGGTGGACGCGCGGCTCCATTTCGATCTTGATTCCGACGTCCTGGTACTGGAACGACGTGATCGGAACGATCGCTCCGGTCCCGCCGAGGGCGTTCTGGGTGTTGAAGGTCGTCGTCGGGATCGGGATCCGGTCGCCGATGGTGAGCTGGGCCTTCTCCCCCTCGGTAATTCGCAGCTCCGGCCTCGCCAGGACCGTCGCGTTGCCTGCGCCCTTGATCAGGTTCACCGCGAAATTCGGCACCGTGAACCCGTACTGGCTCAACGCGAGCTTCTTCAGCTGGTCGAGCGTGATGATGTTGACCGTCGTCGGCGCGGTCGTGCCCGTCGAGTCGGTTCCGGAGCTTCCGGCCGGCGCCGTCCCGGGATTGAGCAGCGTCGCGCTGATCGACTGGGGAAACGTGAAACCGATGTCCGAGTTCTTGTTCAGGTCCATCTGCATCAGCTCCACGTCGACGACGACTTCGGCTTTCTCCTTGTCGTTCTGGTCGATGATGCTCTGCGCGATGGTGACCTTGTCGGCCGTGTCGCGAATCGTAATCGCGTTTTCCTGCTTGTTGATCGAAACGTGGACCGTGCCCAGAAGCGCGCGGATGGCGTTCGCGGTCTCGGTCACATCGCCGTTGGACAGGTAGAACGTGCGGATGACGAGGTCTTCGTACGTCTTTCGGTTGGCGGGATTGTCCGCCGCGACGAGAATGGTGTGGGAGTCCACCACCTTGTAGAAGTGGTTCTCCTGCCGAATCAGGGTCTCCAGCGCGTTCTGGAACGTGACGTTTGTGAGCACGATCGCGGCCGGGTCGTCCTTCAAGGCAGGGTCGAAGATGACGTTGATTCCCGCGGCCTGGCCGAGCGCGAGGTAGATCTGCTTGATCGGCCGAGGCTGGGGGAAATTCAGGGAGATCGGGCGCTTCGAAGCGGGCTGGAGGATCGGAATCACGGCCCGGGCGTTCTTGGTGGCCTCTTCGAGCTTCTGCATCCGGCTCGGCTCTCTCTTTTCCTGTTCGAGTTTGGCGACCTCCTCGCGGCTGTGTTTGAGCTCGCTCGCCGCGTAGTCGTTCTCCGGATCGAGAAGGACCGTCTGCTCCAGCTCGATCACGGCAAGGTCGGGCCGGCCCGAGGTCCGGTACATCTTGCCTTTCTCGAAGTGGTCCTCCGAGGCCTTCCGCCGCGCGTGGTCGAAGGCCATTTTGTACCGCATGTCCTTGGGATCCTGATCCCTGGCCCTTCCGTACTCGAGAACCGCGCGGTCCCATCGGCCCAGATCTTCGTCGTCTTTTCCCTGGCGAAAGAATCGGTCGCCGGCGCAGCCGGAGGCCGCGAGGGCGGCGAGGCCGGCCGCGACAGCGGCGAGCGATTTCCATTTCGAAGACTTCATTCGATGGCTCCTTCTCAGTGGCCGGAAGTGAGGGGGATTCTCTGGCGATTCTGCTCGGGGAAACCCGCGAACCCCACGTCGATGGACTCGTATCCGATTTTCCGGAGGATGAATTTCCCCTCCACGGTCTCTCCCTGCCGGGCCAGGATGAGACGGTCTCCTTCGACGAGAACGGCGATCGGTTCCCTCGCCGGGCCGATCGTGCCGGTGAACTGGAACGGAATCGCCGGCGGCGTCGGAGGCGGCGGCGGGGGAGGCGGCGGCAACGGGCCGATGAAATTCCAGCTGCCCGGCGGGGTGTAGGCGGGCGGCCTCGGCTTCGGCGGGGGAGGCGGCGGTTCCCGGAATTTGAAGAGGTCCCGGCTCGCGTCTCCCGTTGTGTCGGGTCGGCGCTGAAGGGCCGTTGCATCGATGTCGGGAAGCTGATCGGGCGTCACCCGGGAATCTTCTTTTCGGCCGAACCCCGGTTTTGCGCCGGTTGCCGCGGCGCGCACGACCGTCTCGGGCGGCGGCGGTCCCGCGGGCCGGGCGCGCAGAACGAGCAGGAGAAGAAGGGCGCCCAGCAGGCCGAGCAGCCCGAGTTGTCGCTGGCGCTGCGTCATCGGGCGCCTTCGCGTACGTCGAGCTTCGCGTTCTGGGCCTTCGCGGGCTCGACGCCTTTTTCGGGCAGGTTTCCTTCGTAAAAGTACGTTGAGAGGCTCAGGTGGATGTTGCCGGACGCCACCGTCTCGCCGGCCCGTGAGAGTTGCACCTGGCGAACGACGATCCATCGCGAATCGTTCTCGAAGGACTGCAGGAGCCGACGAAGCGTTCGGTAGTCGCCGGCGACTCCGAAGGAGATCGACATCTCCGTCAGGGGAACGTTCCGACGCATCGCCACGGAGTAGGTGATCGCATGGGGAGAAGCGTTGGCATTGCGGCTGACGCGGTGAATGTCGGCGACGGTGGCGGCGATCGTGTCGTTGAGAGTTCCGATCCGCTTGCCGAAAAATTCCTCTTCGGCCCGCCGGACCTTCTCGACTCGCTCGGCGTCCGCGGCGGCCTTTTTTTCAGCCTGAATCGCCGCTTCGACTCTGGATCGGGCATTGTCTCGGGAACGGATCAGGGCCTCGCTCCGCGAAGCGTCCACGGCCCGACCCGCGAGAAAATAGACGAGGTTCGCCAGGAAGAACAGAATCGCCGGCGCAAGCAGCCAGATCTTTTCCCGCCACAGGGACGGCTCGAATTTCATGACGGCTCCTGGGGAAAATAGCGGACCGTCAGGTGAAACTGGAATCCTTCCGGCTGGCCTTTCTCGGGATCGGTTTCGGATGAGGGAACGGGGCGGCGGAAGTGGGCATCCTTCGCGAAGGCGTCCAGCGTCTTCACGATCGACTCTTCCGACTTCCCGACCAGGGAGAGCGTCAGGGTGGCGGACCCGTCGGGGCCAACCGCGGGCGCGAGACTCGTCAGGTAAACCTCGCCGGGAAGGACCCGTTCGAGGCGTGACAGCAGCAGGATCCAGGAGAACTGGCGCTCCCGGACGATCGAATTGAGCGCTCCGCCTTCGGTCTGCAATTCTTTCAGGCCGGAGGTCGAAATCAGGCTCCGGGTGCGCGCCGCGCTCTCTTCCCCGGCCGCGGCTTGCTCGTTGAGGCGGAGGATCTCGGCCCGCGTTCCGGCCGCGGAGTCCCGGAAATGAAGGGCGTCGCGGACGTTGAGCGCGAACAAAACGGCGCCGAGAACCGTCGCCGAGATCAAGGTCACCGAGATGGGGCGGGAATCCCGGAACGGCTTGCGCGCGAAGTTGAGGTTCAGCGCCATCAGTCGTTCTCCAGCGTGGCGGCCGCCGCCGCGAGCGCTTCGGGGTACGCCGCGGAATGGAAGTCGAGAGACGGGTCGGCCTGCAGGAGGGAGGCGTTGACGGGCCGGAGGCCCGCGGCGGCGAGAGCGTCCGCGTCGGAGTGGTCCGCGGCCTGCGGCTCGTCCCAGAGATAGAGGGCGGGCGCTTCGGCCCCCCCGAGGGTTTCCGCGTAGTGGGAAAGCGAGAGTCTCAGTTCTTGCGCGTCGTCGGTCCCTTCCTCGGTGGCGGACTTTTGGCGATAGAACAGCGGGTGTCCGTTGCGCGCGATCAGGAGCGAGGACGTCCGGCCCGAGCGGTGGAGGAGCAGGTAATCGCCGCCGGCCGACCGGGAAAGGCGGTCGTCGAATCCGTTGAAGAACGCGAGGGTCGCCGTGCTGAGCATTCCGACGCGAACGCCGGTGGCCGCGAAAGCCGATTCGATCGACCGGATCGTGTCTCGCGGCGCGGCCGAGACCAGAAGTCGGACTCCGTCGCCGCTTTTCGGGATCTCGGAGAAGACGACTTCCAGGTCGTCGACGCGCCCGGGGAGTAGCTTCTTGATCTTCCAGATCACCATGTCGGAGCGCTCCCGCCGACCGGAGGGGAGCACGTCGAAGTCGAGCGTGAGCGTGCGGGCCCAGGCGTCGGGAACCGTCACGCAGGCGCGGCGAACCCCGCTCCGAACCGCTTGCCTTGCCGATTCGACCGCGGGCCGAAAGGCGTCGTTGCCGAAGACGGGAGCGCCGAGGGTCCCGACCGTCCAGGAGCCCGCGGGGTAGTCGTGGTGCCGCAGCACTTCGATCGAAGGGCGTTCCTGCCGCGAGACGCGGACAAAGGTCGCGCCCTGGTCGGACAGGGCGAACGCCTCGGCCGGCACGACCGCTCCGAAGAGGTCAATCGACAAACGTCACCTTGTTGATTTCCTTGAGGGTCGTGTCGCCCGAGAACACCTTTCGGAGGGCCGAGTCGCGCAGGAAGATCATTCCCTGCTCCTTCGCGGCGCTCTTGATCTCGGAGGCCGGCCGTTTCTCCAGGATGAGCCCGCGGATGCGATCCGAGAGGTCGAGGAGCTCCGCGATTGCCATGCGGCCCCGAAAGCCCGTTCCGTTGCATTCGAGGCAGCCCCGTCCCTCGAAGAAGACCTTCCCGTCCGTCTGGTTGGGAAGCAGACCGGACTCGAGAAGCGTGTCGCGGGAGTACGAGACGGCCTCCTTGCAGTGGGGACACAGCCGCCGGACGAGCCGTTGCGCGAGCACGCAATTCAGGGCGGAGACGAAATTGTAGAGGTCGACTTTCATGTTCAGAAATCGGCCGATGACGTCGACCACGTTGTTGGCGTGGACGGTCGTGAAAACCAGATGTCCCGTGAGCGCCGACTGGACGGCAATCTGCGCCGTTTCTTCGTCTCGAATCTCGCCGACCATGATCTTGTCCGGATCGTGGCGAAGAATCGACCTCAGCCCTCGAGCGAACGTGAGCCCCTTCTTCTCGTTGACCGGGATCTGGGTGATTCCCTTGAGCTGGTATTCGACGGGGTCTTCGATCGTCACGATTTTGTCTTCGATCGACTGGATCTCGGAAAGGCACGCGTAGAGAGTCGTCGTCTTGCCCGATCCCGTCGGGCCCGTGACGAGGACCATTCCGTACGGCTCGCGGATGAACTTTCGCAGCTTTCGCTTCGTTTCTTCGTCGAGGCCCACGACGTCCAGGGAGAGCTGGCGGAACTCTTCGTTGGCCGACTCTTTGTCCAGGATTCGAACGACGGCGTCTTCACCGTGCACTGTCGGCATGATCGAAACGCGGAAATCGATCGTGCGTCCGCGCACGCGCAGCTTGAAGCGGCCGTCCTGCGGGATTCTCTTCTCGGCGATGTCGAGCTCGGACATGATCTTGATTCGAGAAATGATCGTGCCGTGATGCCTTTTGTCGATCGGGTCCATCGCCTGGTAGAGCACTCCGTCGATCCGGTACTTGATGACGACGAGGCTCTCCTGGGTCTCGATGTGGATGTCGGACGCGCGGCGTTGGATTGCGTTGAAGAGAATCGAATCGACGAGCTTGATGATGGGGGAGGAGTCCTGGGTGATGCTGTCGATCGTGAGGGTTTCTTCTCCCTCCTCGTTTTCCGACACCAGCTGAAGCCGGAAGTCCTCGGTGGCCTCGTCGAGAACGCGCTGTGAGGATTCGCTCTTCTGGAGGATCTCGGCGATCGCGGCCCGGCTGCCGACCTTTCGCCGGAGCGGAAGCCCGATGAGAAGCTCCAGCTCGTCGAACCGAACGACGTCCGACGGATCGGCGGCAATGATCGTCATCGAACGGTCGGTCCTCGCTTCCGGGACGAATTCGTAGCGGAGCATCCATTCGACGGGCACCGAGCGAAACAACTCCGCGTTGATTCGGAACGAAAGCAGGTCCACGTAGGGAAGGCCGAGTTTCTCCGCAAGGGCGATCGCCCGGGCCTCTTCCTCCTGCGGCGAGAGGGCTTTGATCGGCGGCAGGCTGTCTTTTCGGGCCGACATTCTTCCTTCCTTCTCCTATCCCTTGATACTCGAAAGAATCGTGAAGAGTGGCAGATACACGGCGAGGAGAATCGTTGCAATCACCGCGCCCATGATCACCAGGACCGCCGGTTCCACGAACGATACCACCCGCGCGAGCAGGGCGTCGATTTCCTCGTCGTAAAACTCGGACGCGGAATTGAGCATCTCTTCGAGCGCACCCGAGGACTCTCCGACTTTCACCATCTCGATGGTCAGGTTCGTCATCATTCCCGTGTTCTCGAGGGCCCTCCACAGCTCTCCGCCCTCGCGCACGCGCGGGACGATCATCTGGATCTTTCGGGACACGTAGCGGTTTCCGACCGCCTCGGAGGCGGTCTCAAGGGATGGGACGAGCGGCGTGCCGCCGGAGAGCAGCGTCGCGAGGGATCGCGTGAACTGGGCGATCGAGAAGCGGCGAAAGATCCCGCCGACGAAAGGCATGCGAAGCAATTGGGCGTCGAAGAACTGGCGCCCGCGGTCGGTCGCGGCGAAACGGTTCGCGCCGACGACAATGGCCGTGAGGACGACGACGATCGGAATCAGGTGGTTCCGGATGGCGGAAGCCACTCCGATGACGACCTGGGTCAGCATTGGAAGATTTCCCCCGAGCTCTCCGAAGAACTCCGTGAACCGGGGGATCACGAAGGTCATCAGGATCGCAATCAGCCCGATCGAGACGGTCACGAGCACCGCGGGGTAGATCAGCGTGCTGACGACCTTTCGCTGAAGCGCGACGAGGGTCTTCTGGTATTTCAGGTAACGGCGAAGGACCGGCTCGATCTCGCCGGCTTTTTCTCCCGCCTTGAGGGACGTCGCGTAGAGTCGCGGAAAGAGGTTCCCCTGGGCCGCGATGGCCTCCGACAACGACGCTCCCGATGTGACGCGATCCCGGACGTCACCGAGGACCTCCTTCCAGACGGGATTCTGCTGTCTTTCGAGGAGGAGCTCGATCGATCGAAGGATCGGAAGCCCCGCCTTGAGGAGAGCGACGAGCTCCTGGTTGAACACCAGGAATGCGGCCATCCGGATCCGCCGGCGGCGCCGGAGAGACAGGGCCGGCGACCTCTCGCGCAGCTCGAAGATGTGCGCGCCGCGGCGCTCGAACTCGAGCCTCGCTGCCGCGCTCGTCGGCGAGGTGATCGATTCTTCGCCGACGGCGCCATCGGGCCATCCGATTCTCGCGACGAATTCCGGCATCAGTGCCCCGCCTCGGCGGAGTTGATTCCCGAGGCGCCCTTTTCCGCGTTCGGGCGCGGAGCCTCCTGCACGAGGAGAATCAGTATCAGCGCCTTGTTCGACCCTTCTTCCTTCGAAGCCCCGACGACCATCGTCTGATTCATTCCAATGTTGAAGGTCGTTCGGTACAGCGGCGTTTGGATCTTGCGGCCGCGGGCGTCGGATCGCTCGCGCGACAGCGAGAACCGGGAGAACCGGACGAGCGGCGCCTGGCCCACGGGCTCGATCCGGAACCCCAGCCGGTATTCGCCGCCGAGAAGGTAGGAAACGGTGTCTCCTTCCGCGCCCCCCAGGACGGCGGAATCGACCAGAGCGTAATCGTTGAACCGGAAGACCTCCCGGAGCTTGTTGCCGATCCCTCCGATTTCGCGGGAGAGGTCCCCGGCGGGAGCATCGGCGCGCGCTCGGATCAATTTCACGGCAATCCGGTATCCGCGGGGCGGAACGTCGAACTGCGCGAGGGCCTGCGCGATCAGGTTCAGGGCGGAGGGCCGGTCCGTGATCGTCAGGGCGTTGATCTTCGAGGTGAGGACGATCGAACCCGAATCGGTCAGGAGGGGCCGGACGAGCAGCGTCGCTTCCTCGATTCTCTTGTACTTGAGCACGAACACCTTGACACCGATGGGCTCGGCGGCCTGCAGAAAAGCGGAAAATCCTCCCGAAACGGCGATGAGGCCGGCGACGGCCGCCGCGCGGAACAGGACACGGAGTCTCATCTCAGAGATCGAGGGAACGATCGACGATCCAGACGATCTTCGGGTCGTCCGGGGAATTCGCGCGGGGTGTCCACTCGTACACCCTCGCCGTGGCCGGCGAGAGCGTGTCGTCGGACCTTTCCGTCGCGGCGGCGCGCGCGAAGGCCGACGGCGCTGAAGAGAGCGATGAGGCCGGCGAGATCCGCGGGCGAGCGGCGGAACGGCGCGTGACCGGCGAGGAGACCGTCAGGGAGAGCAACGCCACCGCGGCGAAGGCGGCCGCGCTCCGTCGAAACCCGAGGCCCGCCGCCGCGGGACGCTCGATCTTTCGCGAGGCCTCTCGAATCGCGATGGCGACCCGCACGTTCTCCAGGATCTGGCGGGACTCCTCCTCGGAGACGGGGGGCTCGGGGGCGAGCGCCAGGCGGAAGACCACGGCCGGATCGCTTTCGAGGGCGCGAAGGCGGCAGTCGGCGCAGGCCCGGAGGTGCTCGGTCGCGGCCGCGCGCGAGGCCCGGTCGAGCTCGTCCGACAGGAACGACCCCAGCGCGGGCGCGTCGAGGCAGGGAGAGATCATTTTCGTCTCCAGCGGGTCAGCAGCGACGGGAAGTCCTTTCGAAGGCGTTTCTGGAGAGCCTTGCGCGCGTTGAAGAGATGATTTCGCACGGTGGACTCCCGGCAGCCGAGGACTCGGGCGACTTCGGCCGAATCGAGGTCTTCGAGCTCGCGCAGCACGAAAGCCGCTTTCTGTTTTTCCGACAGGCCGCTGGAGACGGTCTCGAACAGTTGGGCCACCTGGGCGGCTTCGAGGGAGAGCGTCGCCTCTTCCTCGATCGCCGCTTCGCGGCGCCGGACGAGATGGAGCGTGGCGCCGTGGGCCCTTTCTCGGCTCCGGTTCGCTCGGAGAAAATCGATCGAAAGGTTCGTGGCGATCCTGTAGAGCCACGTGTTGAACGAATATTTTTCGTCGTACCGCGCCAGCGAGTCCCACACCCGCAGGAAGACGAGCTGGGCGACGTCGCGGGCCTCCTCGGCGTCTCCCAGGATCCGACGCGCGACCGACACGACGGCCGGCGTTTTCCGCACGACGAGCGTCTCGAACGCGACGGAGTCTCCCGCCCTTGCGCGAAGCGCAAGCTCGCGGTCGTCGGTCTCGGCGGCTTTCTTTTCTTCGCGCTGGCGGCTGTAAACGAGTTCCAAACTTTTCCCTTACTTCCACTCTTACGGAGTCCGGGGCGGATTCGTTGAGACCCCGGCTCCCGTGCCTAAGCCCTTGCATTGTCTCACTCTTGCCGACTCGTGCTCAAGCCTGTTTCCGCCCCGGTCTGCGTATAATCGCGGCGAAGTGATCTTTTACCGGCTTTTCTTCGGGCTCGCGCTCTCGCTGTACGCCCCTTACGCCCTTTTGCGGGAGGCGCTCGGGGGAAAACGGATCGGCGACTGGAAGGGCCGCCTGGGCCGGATTCCCCTTCCCCGGGCCCGCGGCTCGATCTGGATTCATGCCGTCTCGGTGGGCGAGGTGGGCGCTGCAAATGCGATCCTGCGGGCCATCCGGGAGGCCGGCAACGCGAGGCCGCTCGTCCTCTCGTCCTCGACGGCCGCGGGCCTCGACCTGGCTCGCGCGTCTCGCGAGGCCGACCACGTCGTTCCGTTTCCGTTCGACCTGCGGCGCCCCGTCGAAGGGGCGCTCGACGCACTGGACCCGTGCCTCCTGCTCCTGACCGAGACGGAGATCTGGCCCCTCTTGCTCGAGAGCTGTTCCCGGCGGGGAATCCCGGTTGCGCTGGTCAACGGCCGGATCTCCGACCGCTCTTTTTCGCGCTACAGGGCGTTCCGGGCCCTGCTGCGAAAAAGCCTTCGGAGGATCACGCTTTTTGCGATGCAGTCCGAGCTGGACGCGAAACGGATCCGGGACCTCGGCGCGCCTCCCGAATCCGTCCTCGTGACGGGGAACGTGAAGTTCGACGTCCGAGTCGCCGCGGACGCCGCGGTGGCAGATCGTGTGCGCGGTTGGGCGGACGGGCGAAGAGTCGTCATCGCGGGCTCGACGCACGAAGGCGAGGAGGCAGCGGTCCTCGACGCGTGGAACACCCTGAAGCCGCAGCCTCTCCTGGTCCTGGCGCCGCGCCGTCCGGAGCGGTTCGACGCCGTCTTTGCTCTGCTGTTGTCGCGCGGGATCCGGGCCGGGCGGTCTTCCGCCCCGGCCGCGAATCCGGACGTCGTTCTTCTCGACACGGTCGGCGATCTGGCCTCGGCCTACGGGGCCGCGGACGTCGCGTTCATCGGGGGATCCCTCGTGCCGGTGGGAGGCCACAACCCCATCGAAGCCTGGGCGCACGGGATCCCGACCATTCTCGGCCCGCACACGGGCAACTTCCGGGAGATCGTCCGCGCGGGCATTGCCGGTCATGCCGCCGTCACCGTCCGCGATTCCGGCGAACTGGCCGCGGCGATTCGCCGGTTTCTCGACGAAGGGGACGACGCGGCCGGGCCCGCGCGCGCCCTCGTCGACGGCAATCGCGGGGCGGCGCGCGCGGCGGCGCAGGCCGTGCTCTCCCTTCGGAAAACCGCGTGAGCCCGCTCGGGGCTCTGCTTTCCCTTCGCCGCCGCGGCTACGAATCCGGGTGGCTTCGCTCCGCCGCGGCGCCCGTGCCGGCCGTCTCGATCGGCAACATGACCTGGGGCGGCACCGGCAAGACTCCTTTCACGATCTGGCTCGCGCAGCGCCTCGAAGAATCGGGGAAGCGAGTGGGCGTCGTCTCCCGCGGGTATGGCCGTCGCTCGAAGGGGCTGCGCGTGGTGTCGGACGGAAAGCGGGGGCGGATCGGCGTCGAGGAAGCGGGAGACGAGCCCACGATGATCGCGGGGCGGCTTCCGGAGGCGATCGTGGTCGTGGCGGAGAATCGGGTCGAGGGGGCGCAAAAGGCCGCCGCGCTCGGGGCGGAGATTCTCTTGCTCGACGACGCTTTTCAGCATCTGGCGCTCCGCCGGGATTTCGACATCGTTCTGCTCGACTCGGCGGCGCCGCTCCAGGGCGGCCTCCCGCCCGCGGGGCGCGCGCGAGAGCCGGCCTCGGCGCTGTCGCGGGCGGATCTCTTCGTGGTGACCGGGGGCGCGCGAGAAGGGACCGCGGGAGCCGAGTCTCTCGTGGGTCGCTGGAATCCGAACGCGCCGGTCTTTCACTCGCAGGCGCGCTTCGCGGGATGGTTCGACGAGCACGGCGAGCCTGTGCCCGCGGACAGGGTCGCGGGAGCGGCGTCGATCGCGGTGGCCTCCATCGCCGCTCCGCGACGCTTCCTTCGAACGCTCGAAGACGCCGGGGCGTTTCCCTCCGAGGCTCTCCGGTTCCGGGATCATCACTTTTACTCGGAATCCGATCTTCGTCGGATCGAACGCGCGTTTCGCCGGGCCGGCGCGGCCCTCCTCTTCACGACGGAAAAAGACCTCCCCAAGCTGGCTGGAAGGACCCGCCTTCCTCTGGTGGCGGCGAGAATCGAGCCCGAAGTTCTCGAGCCGGGTTTGCCCGAGCGGGTTGGCGCCGTCCTCTCGGAGCGGGGCCATGTCGTTTAAGCACCGGGCCGAGAACGCCGCCGTTCGGGGGACCATGGGAGTCCTGTCCCTGCTCTCGGACCGCCAGCGTGGGGCGCTGGGTCGATTTGCGGCGCGCTCGTACTTCCGGCTGGGAAAAAGGCGGCGCGAGATCGCGATGGGGAACCTTGCCCTCGCCTTTCCCGACTGGAGCCGTGATCGGATCGAGTCGACTGCGCGTCGTTGCGCCGAGAGTTTCGGAACGGTTCTCTTCGACTTCCTCGCGGCCACGCGGCTCTCTCCGGAGCAACTGCTCTCGGCCGTCGAGATGGAAAACCCGGACCGCTATCGGGCGTCCGTCGAGCGGGGGAAAGGAGTTTTTCTGCTCTCGGCACACTTCGGAAACTGGGAGATCGGAGCCCTCGCCGCGGGGCTTCTGGGGAAGCCGATCGCTTCGGTCGTCCGGCCGCTCGACAACCCCCATCTCGAAGCCGAGCTCGAGTCTCTCCGGGGAAGGTTCTCGAACCGGACGATCGCCAAGAAGCGGGCGGCCCGCGAGATCCTGAGAGAGCTTCGCGCGGCGGCGACCGTCGCGATCCTGATCGACCAAAACGTCCTTGCCCGGGAGGCGGTTTTCGTTCCCTATTTCGGACGCCTCGCCGCCACTTCGCCCGCCCTCGCGCTCTTTCAGCTCAAGACCGACGCGGCCGTCGTTCCGGTGTTCTGCCGTCCGGTGGGTGAAGGCCGATACCGGCTCGGATTCGAATCGCCGATCCTGCTGTCGGAGCTGCCCGCGCGGGCACGGAACGTGGAATCGCTGACGGCCCTCTACACGAGCGTGACCGAGCGGGTCGTCCGCGCCGAGCCGCACCTGTGGCTGTGGATGCACAACCGGTGGAGAACCCGTCCACCGGGGGAGTCCCGTTGAAACGCCTCGTGGTCGCCCCGAACTGGGTCGGGGATTGCGTGATGGCGATTCCGTTCCTGCGGGCGCTCAGGGCAAGCGATCCGTCGGGAAGGCTGGCGGTTCTGTCCCGCGCGTCGGCCGCGCCGGTCTTGCGGATGACGGGTCTCGCCGAGGTTCTCGTCGCGTCTCGGGGCCGCGGCCCCGGAGCGCTCCTGGGGGATGCGCGGCTCGTTGGCCGCGCGCGTTTCGACGAGGTCTGGGTGTTGCCGAATTCCTTTCGGTCGGCCCTCCTCGCGCGCCTTGCCGGCGCGCCGAAGCGGTTCGGCTACGCGACCGATCGGAGGCGCTTCCTTCTCACGCAGTCGCCCGCGAAGCCCGCCGCGACCCGCCATCAGTCCCGGGACTACGACCGCCTGCTCGAAGAAGGAGGAATCGCGCCGGATCCGAATCCCCCCCGGCTGGAAGTTCCGCCCGAGGCCGCCCGCAAGGCGGCGCAGTATCTGGATTCGTACCGGATCGGAGAAGCTTCCCGCCCGATCTTCCTCTCGCCCGGGGCCGCTTTCGGCGCGACGAAGCGCTGGCCGGCGGAGCGCTTCGCGCTGCTGGCGGATGCCCTCATGGACGAGGGGCACAAACTCGCCTTGACGATCGGCCCCGACGAGATCGAGCTCGGGAGACTGATCGCCCGGCGCGCGCGCCACCGGGTTCCGGTCATGGGCGCCGATCTCGACTCCGGGGAGCTCGCGGCCGTCCTGGCGGCCGGGCGGCTGCACGTCGGAAACGACTCCGGCCCCGCGCACCTCGCTGCCGCGGTCGGGGTCCCGACCGTCGTCTTTTTCGGGCCGACCGACCCCGGCCGCACGGCGCCCGAGGGAGCGCCCGTTTCGGTCCTCGATCGATACGTCTTTTGTTCGCCGTGCTATTTGAAGGTTTGTCCCTACCGGCACGAATGCATGGAGGAAATCTCGGTCGAGGCCGCGCTCTCCGCCGCCCGGCAATTCCTCTGCTGAGGCCCCCGAAGGCGAAAAAAAGGGCCCCGAAATCGGGGCCCTGAAGCACTCACCGTTTGCCGGAACGAATCAGTTGGTTTTCGCGGGGGCTTCGGTCGTGGTGGACTTGGACTCGGAGCTCTTCGTGGTGGTCTTCTTGCCGGACTTCTTCTTCGAGTGCTTCTTCTTCATGGTGGTCTTCTTCATGGAGCCGTCGTCCTTCTTCATCTCGGACGAGGTCGACTCGGTCGACTTCGTCTCCGTCTTCGCGGCTTCGTCGGCGAAGGCGGCGACCGAGAGGGTGAGGATTCCGGCGGCGGCGAGAGCAATGAGTTTCTTCAAGGTATACCTCCTGAGTCTCCCGTTGGGTTAATGAGGTGGGAGACGGATTTTGACCTCGATCCGGTTCATTGAAAACTTCGAGCCAAGAGCGCGAAATCCCGAGTTTTCGCTTCAATGACCTTGATGTCAGGGGTTTACGGCCAGGTCCGCGGCTTTGCGCCGGCCGGCGGGGACTGGAAAATCCACTATTTGGTGGATTCGGTGCACGAAATGGGGTTTGCGGCTCAGTCGCTGAGCTCGACGTTCCAGTACGCGACGTCCAGAAAATTCTTCCAGGACGCGTGCCACCTCGATCGGGTGAACTGCCCGACCGGGTTCCACCGCGGCCGCTGCGGCGTCGCGATCAGTTTCAGGCCGGCTTCCGAAGGGGTTCGGCTGCCTTTTCTGACGTTGCAGGAAAGGCACGCGCAGACGATGTTCTCCCACGACGAAATCCCTCCCCGGGAAAGGGGCAGGACGTGGTCGAGTGAGAGCTCAGAGGACGGAAACCGGGATCCGCAGTACTGGCAGCGGTTTTCGTCCCGGAGGTAGATGTTGTGTCGGGAAAACTTCACGTCGCGGCGGGGCAGGCGGTCGTAGTTTTTCAGAAGAATGACGCGGGGGATCAGGATGGCGCGCGCGGGGGTGAGAACGACTTCGTCCTTCGGCTGGGCCGGGATGTCGCACCAGTGTTCCCACTCGTAGGTCGAATAGTCGGGCAGGACGGCTTTTGCGTGGCCCTTGTAGAACAGTGAAAGGGCGTTGCGCGCGCTCGTCACCCGCAGCGCCTGAAAGACCCGATTGAGGACCAGAACCTCGGAATCGAGCATTCGAGCATTCTAGCAGGACGGCGTCCGATCTCGAATTGATAAGATCCTGCGGTGAGTTCACCGCCCCTCCGGACGCGGCTCCGCGAGCTCGTGGAGCGTTTCGCGGGAACGCGGGTCGCGGTTGCGGGCGACTTCGTTCTGGACCGTTTCGTCCTCGGGCTTCCGAAGAGAATCTCCCGCGAGGCGCCCGTGCTCATCCTCAAATACACCCGGGAAGAGAACGTGCTGGGGGGAGGGGCGAACACCGTCGCCAACATCGCCTCGCTCGGCGGCTCGCCGATCCCGGCAGGCGCGGTCGGCAACGACGCGGAGGGCGACATCCTCGTCGGGCTGCTCGAAGCCGCCGGCGTCGACACTTCGCGCCTGCTTCGCGTGGAGGGCTACCCCACGCCGACGAAGACCCGAATTCTCGGCGGCAGCGCTCATTCGATCAAACAACAGGTCGTTCGGATCGATCGCGAGGGGCGTCTTTCGGAAGAGGAATCGATCGCGCGAGCGCTTCGCGAACGCGTCGGTTCCGCTGCGGGAGCGGCGCCCGCTCTGGTTCTGTGCGACTACGGGTATGGAAGCTGCCGTCCGGAATGGATCGCGCTCGGCCGGAAAGTCAACGCCGGTCTTTCGGTTTTCGTCGATTCGCGCTACCGGCTCCTCGATTATTCCGGAGCCGACGCCGCGACGCCGAACGAAGAGGAGCTCGAGCGAGCCTGGGCGAGCCCCATCGACGACGACGACGCGGCTTTCGAGCGCGCCGCGCGACATGTTCTCTCCCGGCTCGACGCCCCCGCGCTCCTCGTGACGCGGGGGAGCCGGGGAATGGCGCTGCTCGAACGCGATGCCGCGACCGTTTCTGTCCCGGTCTTCGGGACCGATCAGGTCGCCGACGTGACGGGAGCGGGCGACACCGTCATCGCGACGTTCGCCCTGGCGCGCGCAGCCGGCGCGACGCACCGCGAGGCCGCGCTTCTTTCGAATTTCGCGGGGGGCGTGGTCGTGATGAAGATGGGCACCGCCACCGTCTCGCCCGAGGAGTTGCGAGAGGCGATCGATCGGGACCGCTCGATTCTCGGGGATCCCTGATCCCAAAGTCGATGGCGAAGCGGTGGGCCCGAGAAAGGGCCGGGGAAGAGGCCGAAGACGCGCGGAAGTCGGGCCGGAGGATCGTGTTCGCCAACGGAGCCTTCGACCTGCTTCACGTCGGCCACGTGCGTTACCTCGAGGCGGCTCGCCGCGAGGGCGATTTCCTCGTCGTCGGCGTGAACTCCGATTCTTCCGTCCGCGCCGCGAAGGGAAGCCATCGCCCCATCCTTCCCGAGGAGGAGCGGGCGGAAATCGTCGCGGCTCTGGCCTGCGTCGACGCCGTCGTGATTTTCTCCGAAGAGTCGCCCGCGGAGCTCATTCGTGAGGTTCGTCCCGAGGTCCATGCGAAGGGAACCGACTACACGCCGGAGACCGTCCCGGAGAGGGGCGTGGTTGAATCGTACGGCGGCCAGGTTCGCATCGTGGGAGATCCCAAGGACCACGCGACGACCGACCTCATCTCGCGGGTTCGGAGAATTCCTTGAGGGTCCTCATCGTCCGGCTCTCCGCGATGGGCGACATCGTGCACGCCCTGCCTCTGGCCGCCGGGGCCGCGGGCGCGGGCCACCGCGTCGGCTGGGTGGTCGAGCGGCCGTTCGCCTCGCTCCTGCGAGACAACCCGAACGTGCACGAGCTCATCGTCGCCGACTCGAAGAAAATTCGGCGCCGCTTCTTCTCCCCGGTGGGGATCGGCGCCCTGCGGTCGCTTCGCGCTTCGATGCGGGCTTTCGCGGCGGACGTGATTCTCGACCCCCAGGGAAACGAAAAGTCGTTCTGGGTGTCGCGGCTCGGCGCGGCTCCGCGCCTCGTCCTCGACGACACGCGGTTCCGTCGCAACTGGACGCGCCGGTTTTCGGCGCTGCGGGTCGAGCCGCCGGTCTCCGCGCGCCACGTGTGCGAAAAGACGATCTCCCTTCTGCGCGCGATCGGGGTTGCGGCCGCGTCGCCCGCGCCGGACGCCCGTTACCTCCTTGGCGCGAGCGACCGCGCGGCGGAAGAGTTCCTCCGCTTGGTGCCTCGTCCTTTCGCGCTCTATCATCCGGGCGCCGGGTGGAGGGACAAAGCCTGGGGCGAGGACCGGTTCGCGGCGCTCGCGTCGGCCGTCCGCGACGAGCTGGGGATCCATCCCGTCGTTTCCTGGGGGCCCGGGGACGAGACCCGGTCCGAGGAGCTCGCGCGGAAATCCGGCGCGTCGCGGATCCCCGCGCTCGACTTCCCGGGCCTCGCGAAGGTCATCGCGGGCGCTTCGTTTTTCGCGGCCGGCGACACCGGCCCGCTCCACCTGGCGGACGCGCTCGGCGTGAGAACGGTGGGACTCTACGGGCCGACGAGCCCGGCTCGGACGGGGCCGTTCCGAAAAAATGGGCCCGTCTTCTTTTCCGGGCTCCCGTGCTCGCCCTGCAACGCCCGTTTTCCGGAGACGAAAAGGTGCCTTCGCGAGATTTCGCCTTCTGCCGTGCTCTCGGCTCTCGATCGGCGGGAGCTTGCGACGTGAGGGCGGGCGTCGCCCGCGGGGCCTTCGTGGCCGCGGTGCTGCTCTCCCGTTGCGTTTCTCCCTCGGGCATCGCGGCGGAGGAATCCCGGGAGCCCCTCTTCGCCGGAGAAACGCTCACGTATGCGATGAGCTGGGGAATCTTTGCCGGGGGAGTGATGACGATCTCGACGTCCGAGCGGATCTCGTTCCAGAATCACCCCTCGTACAAGATCGAGCTCTCGGCGGTTTCCAACGACTTCATCTCGAAATTCTTCGTGGTGCGCGATTCGATCACGTCGTGGATCGACGCGGAGAGCCTTCAGTCCCTTCGGTTCGAGAAGCACACGGTCGAAGGCAGCCGCGCGGAGGACGAGCAGATCGACTTCGACTGGGCGAAGAAGGTCGCCTGGCGCGACGGAAAAGCGATCCGGTTCGAGCCTCCGGTCTTCGATTCCCTTTCGGCTGTCTTCTACCTGAGAACGCGAAATCTTTCGGCCGGCGAGCCGGTTGAAATGCAGGTCGTTTCCGGAAAACACGCGTACGGTCTCGTCGTGGACGTTCTGGGCGAAGAGTCCGTGAAGACGCCCGCCGGGACCTTTCGCGCCCGGAAAGTCCATCCGAAAATGAAGGGGGAGGGCCTTCTCAAGAAAGCCGGGGACCTGTGGATCTGGTTTGCCGACGATCCCCGGCGCACGCCCGTGGTCATCCGCTCGAAGCTCAATTTCGGGACCCTGACGGCCCGCCTCGTGGGAGGGGCTTCGCCCGAGGCCGGCGCCCCTCCCGGTCGTTGACTCCGCGCCCTCCCGCCGCTTAGCATGAACCGAGGAAGACAACGATGCCTTTGAAACTGGGCGACCTGCTCCTGAAGGCCAACGTCATTTCCCAGGAGCAGCTCGACTCGGCGCTGCGGAACCAGCGGGAGGAGGGGGGGAAACTCGGGGAGATCCTCGTTCGGCTCGGCCATGCCACCGAAGAGGACATCACCGAAACCCTTTCGCACCAGTTCGGAGTTCCCTCCATCAATCTCGCCCATTTCGAGATCGACCCGAGCATCATCAAGCTCGTGCCCGGGGACGTCGCCCGGAAATACATGATTCTCCCGGTCAACAAGACCGGGGCGACCCTGACCATCGCCATGGGAGATCCCACGAACGTGTTCGCGATGGACGACATCAAGTTCATGACGGGATACAACGTGGAGCCGGTCGTGGCGTCGGAAATCGCCCTTCGAACGGCCATCGACCGGCACTACGGCACTCCGCGGTCGCTCGTGCTCAAGGAGCGGGGCAAGGCGGCGCCGGCCGCGGGAGGGGGGCAGATCCCGAATCCGCTCGGGAGCTTCTCCTCGGCGCTCGGGGGCGGAACCGGCCTCGACGAGGTGATGTCCGCGGGCCTCACCGCCGACGACATGGCGGCCGTGTCGCTCGGCGAGATGAATCTCGACGAGATCGCCGGGCTCGAAGACGGCGCCGAGCTCGACGTCGTTCGCAGCATGGAGGGCGAAGAGATCGACCTCGACGCCCTGTCGAAATCGACGGAATCGGCCCCCATCATCAAAGTCTCCAACCTGATCCTGATCGAGGCGCTCAAGGCCGGAGCGTCGGACATCCACGTGGAGCCTTACGAAAAGGAATTCCGCGTGAGGTTCCGTGTCGACGGCGTGCTGCACAACATCATGGCCCTTCCCCTCCGGGCCCGGGACGCGCTGATCTCGCGCCTGAAGATCATGGCCAAGCTCGACATCTCGGAGAAGCGGCTTCCTCAGGACGGACGAATCAAGATCCGGCTTCGAGTGGAAGACCGCTCTCGCGACCTCGACCTCCGGGTCTCGACTGTCCCGACGCTTTTCGGCGAGAAGGTCGTCATGCGCTTGCTGGACAAGAGCAAGCTCCAGCTGGACATGACCCTTCTCGGCTTCGAACCGGAGTCCCTCCGGAGGTTCAAGGATGCGATTGACCGCCCGTACGGGATCGTTCTCGTGACGGGGCCCACGGGATCCGGCAAGACCAACACGCTGTATTCCGCGATTTCGCAGCTCAACGATCCCGAGGTCAACATCATGACGGCCGAGGACCCGATCGAGTTCAACCTGGTCGGCATCAACCAGGTTCAGATGAAGGAGCAGATCGGGCTGACGTTTGCGGCCGCGCTCCGGTCGTTTCTCCGGCAGGACCCGGACATCATCCTGGTCGGGGAGATCCGGGACTTCGAAACGGCCGAAATCGCCGTCAAGGCCGCGCTCACGGGGCACCTCGTCCTTTCGACCCTTCACACCAACGACGCGCCGTCGACC
>JBOGJO010000009.1:0-10658 GCA_050747885.1 Thermoanaerobaculia bacterium | reverse complement strand
GTCCCCCTCTCCCGGCGGGAGAGGGGGTGGCCGTCAGGCCGGAGGAGAGGTCGAGCGCCGGCGTGACGCCGTTCAGCAGCTCCCCCACGTCCTGGATTCGCTTGTGGTTCGCGAGCCGGGATCGGATCGCGCCCAGGCCCGGCCGCTTGCGCATCGCGAACATCACCTTGTCCAGCAGATGAGCGCCCGGATCTCTCGAGATCGCGGCGTGCTCGACGTCGGAAAGCGACGCTCCCGCGTCGGCCAGAACCGCGCGCACCGCCTCTGCCGGAAATCCCGCCCAGTGCTTGATCCGGTTGAGCCGTTCTTCTTCGATGCCGCAGACGAAACGGCCGTCGTCGAGTAAAGCCGCCGCGGAATCGCCATGGAATGCGTTCAAACCAAGGATCTTCATGGTGAAGCGTGAGGAGTTAAGAGTGAGGAGTTAAGTGTCAACGAGTCACGCTTTGGGCCATCGCTCGACGGACAGAGGATATGAGGCCCCCCTAGAAGGCCGAACATCCGATCAACGGACGCTTCCGCGCGGCGAGCGTCTCGAAGGTATCCCAGTTCACAGGCGATGCGGATCTGAGTTTCAAGCTCGCTGAGAGAGCCTCTCGCGATGGAAAGAAAGCTCAGGATCTCCTTTCGCCCCCTCCGGCTGGCGCCTTCAGCGATGTTTGAAGGGATCGAGATCGCCGCCCGCCGCATCTGAGTCGTGAGCGCAAATAATTCTTCCTTCGGAAATGAAGAAGTTCTTTCGTAAATCATTTTGACAAGAGCGATCCCCTCCTGCCACACAACCAAGCGGTGATGGGCTCGTGGCCGCGGAACCGTTTCGGCCAGGTCGGCCTCCTCACTCCTCACACCCACCCCCTGAGCTGGTAATACGCCAAACCACAATATTCCCCCACAATCGTTTTTACGCCCATATGAGAGCACCACCACGGCTTATCGAGAAACGCCGGGGGGTCGCAAACGGCGATCTGCACTTCGACGGGCCTGCCGCGAAACTCTTTTCGAAAAACGGCGAACGCACGGCGCGAATGATACGGCGAGGTGACGAGGAGGATCGACCGGTACCGATTTTTCTCCACGACCTCGCGAACCGAGTCGGCTTCGCCGTTCGTCGTGAACGCCTGGCGGGGAACCGGCAGCGCGGCCTCCGGAGGTATTCCGAGGCAGCCGTAATCGCGGTCGCGGGCGTCGGCGCCCGTGAAGAGAACGAACGGGGCGAGCCCTCGCCGGTAGAGCTCGAGCGCTTTCTCCTGCCGGGCCCGATCCCCGCCGAGCGCGACGATCACGTCCGCTTGATGGACGGGCGTCGTCACGACGAGCCACCGGCCGGCGCCCGCGAGGGCCCCCTTTCCCCAGGGGGTCAGGAACAGCATCATTGCGACACCGACGAGGAGCAAAAGAGCGACCGTCTTTTTCACCACGTCCGATCGTCCCCTTCATCCGAAACACCCCCATGGGGGCTTCCTCGATGCGCTCCCCGGCTCATTTCGTCAAGCCCCAGGCTGCCATGAGAATCGAAGAAACGCAGGCCACAACGAGAGCCGCGCCGCGCCATTTCGGGGGACGAGCGTTCCGCCGGGGCATGAACGCGAAGGCATAGGCGGGAAGCGCTGCGATTGCATATCGGTCAAAAGAATGAAACCCCCAATAAGGCCCCAGGCAAAAGATGAATCCCGCGTTGAGAATTCCCCAAACCGCGAAGACGAATGAAAGATCGGAATCGCGAAGGCGGCGCAGGAGAAAGACGCACGAGACAACCACCGCAACGACATTCGCCGCGATGAAGGCGACCTTCCACGGGGGCGTCGAGAGGCGAAGAGGCGTCAGGATCAGCGATGCGAACGGAACGTTCAAGTACGCTCGTCTCGTCATACCCGCCGGGAAGGCGCGCAGGATTTCGGGACTGAGAGTGGGGTCGTTCGCATAAAGGCGAGCCTGACGGTTCCACACGCCGTAGTAATGGAGATTGAACGCGACCTGAAACAGGATCGCCGAAGAAAAGATCGCGGCCCAGACCATGGCCCGGCGCCACCCGGAACGGCGGAACACGAGCCAGAGCACGCCGATGGCGGCAAACCCGGCCACGGGCCGGATCAAGGTCGACGCGGCCATCGGAATTGCAGACGCCACCTTCTTTCCGCGGACGTAAAGCACCAGACTCAGAAGGACGAGAACCAGCATCGCCGGCTCGCTCATTCCGATGCAGGAATGCTTCAACCACGTCGGCGGAACGAGCGCAACGGCGACCGACATCCCAAAGTCCCGAGTCAGAAGAAAGAAGAGCACGGGAACAGCGGCCGCCAGAAGCGCGCCCATCAGGAGAATTGTCCAGTCGATCGGCAGAAAGCGACAGGGAATCGCCAGGAGGAGCGGCCAACCCGGAAACATTCGCTCCATCCAACGGTTGGCCGGCCGTTCGCCCGTTCCGATCATGTGAGCGAGCGCCGCATACGACGGCTCGTCCGCGAGATTGATCACCGGCGTCAGGCCTCCGAGACGCCAGAATGCGAAAACGAAGAGTGCCAGCCGAACGCCCAACGCCACGAACAGGATCAGAAGGACACGATTCCTCAAGGCGACTCCGAGTCGATCCCCGACCGCCGTTTGAACCGCCACAGCGAGAGCGCGACCTCGCGTCGCCGATTCGTTCCGCGCATGCCGGCGACATCGTCGACTCGCGTTCGGTCGACGAGTCGAAGATCTCCCCGGCGGATCAGATCTTCGAATGCCCCCCGAATCGGAAGCGGGAACTCGTCGTCCTCCACGACCCAGGCGATCGACGACCCGGCAAGCAGGGCCCGAAGATCCTGCCCGTTCCGGATCGCGCCGGGATCCATCGGCGCGGAGTGTTCCGGATCTCCCGAGACGTAATCGACATCGAGATAGGACGTGTGGCGGTAGAACACCATCACGCGGCCTCGCTCCCCCGCCAGACGCCGATTGAGCCATTCCGAAATCGAGAAGTTGCTCGCCCACTGGCGCAGAAAACCGTTCCGGCCGGCCGGAACCAGCGCGGCGCCAAGAAACGGCCGGGCGTAGACGACGTCCGAGCCGAGCGACCACGCGAGCGCGAGGAGGACGGCCGCGAATGCCGCCGCCCGCGCCTTCGGAAGCCGAAGACCCGTCCGCAGCCACCGCAGCGCCTCGATGCTCAGGACTATGAAGATCGGAAAGACGGGAAGGAGAAATCGGGCCATCTGGCTCGTCACGGCATTGAGCGCGAAGAACCCCGTCCCGAAGAACAGCAAATCGAAGTCGCGCTCGCGCCAGGCTCGGATGAGCACCACGGGCAGCAGGGTCAGAACGATCGGGCCGAACATTTCCCCGACTCCCCAGTTCCGTCCGTCGAGCGTGAGCCGGATCGGATAGGCCAGCAGCGAAAGCGGTGAAAGAGAAAAGCCCGCCGCCCGGCTCACCTTCGCCGTCGTTTGCGCCGACAGCAAGGCTCCCCGGGAAGGCGAGAACACTTCCGCCGCATAGGGAAAGAACGGATCGCCCGTCCAGTGAACGTTCAGGAGAAGGTGCCAGCCGCCGACCAGAACGGCCGCAGAGAGGAAAAGAAACACGGCCTTGCCCGGCTTCCGGGTCCAGAGCAGGAGCAGGATCGCCCCGACGATCACGACAGACCACACCGGGTACTTGCAGCCGGCCGCCAGGCCTCCGAAGACTCCCGCGGCGGCGGCCCACCGGAGCCGGGAACCGGCGCGAAACTCGAGGAGCGAAATCGCGGCCATCAGCGTGAAAAACGTCGTCCAGAGATCGGGGGCGCCGGCCGCCGACATCTGCCAGAAGAACAGGGGGGCGCTCACGGTCGCGGCGGCGGCCAGCGCGCTCCAACGCGCCGGCAGCCTGCGACCCGCGATTTCAAGAGTCGCCAGGGCCGAAAACACGGCGGGAAGCCAGCAGAGCCCGAGAGCCAGACGGCTCCCGGAAAGCCCGATCCCCAGAAGGATGAGCATGTGACCGTTTCCCAGGAGGTACGAATAATCGGACCACGAGATCTCGAAGATCCTTCCGGCCGCCGCGTACAACTTCGGTATCGCAAAGTGGTACGCCATGGCGTCCGACCCGGAAAGGGGCGCGCAGGAGACGATCCAGGCCAGGCCGAGAATCGCGGCGACGACGCTTCCGAACGCGAGCGACGGAAACTCGCGGGCTCGGGCGGCGGCCTGCCGCCCTTCGCGACGGAGAGCGCGCGCCAGTCCGGCCCACCCTCGAATCCCTCCCGCCGCGGCCTCCAGCGCGAGCACGCCGATCAGCGCGCCGCGTCCGAGACATCCCGCCAGGCCCAATGCAGCGACCGCGAGAGAAGTGATTCCGAAGCCGAGCCCCGCGGCGAGCAGAAGTCCGAGCCGCGGGCGGCCGGATTCTTCCGCGCCCAACGCCTCCTGAACCCGCCATCCGAGCGCGAGCGGCGGAACGGACGCAAGCAGCAGAAGACCGAGGCTGCCTAGAAGACTCGTGTGATCCATCTCGCGACCGAGGGAAACCGCAGGACGATCTGCCCTCGAAATTGAAAATAGAACGCGGAGTTGATCGCCGCGATCCAGGCAAGGAACAAGACCGTCCACCAGCCGGCCGATCGAGTCTTCGTGTCCGTCACTGCCGCGAACCCGCGCGCCGCCGCTCGAAGAGCTTCGCGTCGATGAGAAACCGGAACCAGCATCCCTGCAGGAAGTGGAAGATCAGCCCCTCCGTGCCGTCGAGAAAACCCAGGCGAACGACATAGCGATACAGGAAATACGCGAAGGCTCGGACAAAGAGGGGGCCCCGCAGGTAGGCCCTCTCGCGAAGCCACCGGCGCTTTGCGACGGGGCCGGCCCCGAGCCGCGCCGCGACCCTGGCTCCGGAGGACGGCGGGAGCTCGATCTCGTCGGCCTCGAGGTCGGCCCACCGAAGATGCCGAGCCGTCCAGACGTTCAAGTTCGAAGCGATCACGTCGAGGTAGTCGTTCCGAAAGGCCCTCACGTTTCCCTCGACCAGGAAATGCTGGTCGTAGAGGCGGTCTTCGCACCGCCCCTTTCCCTTTCGAAGGAGGCGAAGGTGAAACGAGGGGTAATGGCCCCCGTGCCGGATCCAGCGCCCCAGAAAGACGGTCCGCTTTCGGAAAAGAAACCCGCCGACGCCCGCATCCACACGCGGAAGCTCTTCGCCGATCTCGCGCGCGAGCTCCGGGGTCAGCCGTTCGTCCGCGTCGAGGTGGAGGACCCAGTCCCCCGCGAGGGGCAGGTTGTCGATCGCCCAGTTCCTTTGCGCCGAATAGTTCGAGAACGGATGCTCGACGAGATTCGCGCCGAATCGGGCCGCGATCTCGCGCGTCCCGTCGGTGCTCCCCGAGTCCACGACGAAAATCTCCGACGCCACGGTCGCGAGGCTTTCCAGGCAGTCCGGAAGGTTTTTTTCCTCGTTGAAGGCGAGGATGACGGCGGAAATGAGCTGGCTCATTACCTCACCCCTCGATCCCCTCCCGCGTTCACCTGTCGATCCAAAGGCTGCCAGGTGGAGAGGGGAGGCGGAGAGCCCCTCGAATTCGATTCAGAACGGAATCCATCGACTGCAGCACATCGTCGTTGGAGAAACGCAGGATCTCGACCCCTCGCGAAAGCAGGTACCGATCTCGAGCCGCATCCTGATCAAGACGTGATTCATGGATCAAGCCGTCGACCTCGATCCCGAGTTTCCTCTTCCAACAATAGAAATCAAGAACATACGGCCCGACTGGGTGCTGTCGCCGGAAGCGAGCTCCGTCGATTCGGAGGTTCCTCAGCTTCTGCCAGAGAAGCGTCTCCGCTGTCGTCGGATTGGCGCGAAAGCCGCGGATTCGTTCCTTGAGTTTCCGCCAGAGGATCGCGCTCGTCTGCCACTCGTGGGGAGTCCTTTCGTTCAATCATTTTCCTTACCCCTCTCCACCTGGCAGCCTTCAAGACGACAAGTCGACGCGGGAGGGGTGGCCGTGAGGCCGGGGTGAGGTGATCCGTCCGTACATCTCCTCCAGCTCCTTCGCGATTTCGGGCCAGAGAAATTTCCGCTCGACGAGCGCCCGGCCGCGGGCGCCTCGCGAGCGACGTTCGTCGGCTCCTGACCTCTCCTCCGGCCTCTCGGCCACCCCCTCTCCCGGCGGGAGAGGGGGAAGGGGGGTGAGGTCCAGCAGCGCCTCCGCGAGCGTCGCCGCGATCCCCCCGACCGTCCGTTCGAAGACCCAGCCGGCGCCCGAGGCTTCCACCTCGTCGGACAGATCGACCTCCCGGCTCACGGCGACCGGAACGCCCGCCGCCATCGCCTCGAGGACCGCCAGACCGAAGTTTTCCTGGGAGGAAGGGAGGACGAAGAGATCCGCGCCGGCAAGCGCGGCAGTTTTCGCGTCGCCATCGAGCCAGCCGGGAAAGGTGACCTTTTCGGAGATTCCCAGAGATTCCGCGAGACGGCGCAGGCGCGACTCATAGTCCGGCTCCCCCGAGCCCGCGATGACGAGGCGGAAGTGTCCAGTGTCCGAACGTGTTCTTGACCTCTCCCCCGGCCCACCGGCCACCCCCTCTCCCGGCGGGAGAGGGGGAAGGGGGTGAGGTCGAGCAGTCTCGGCCTTGCGGGCCGTCATCCCCGCAAACGCCTCCAACAGCAGCTCCACGCCTTTTTTTGGATGAAGTCGGGAAAGAAAAAGAATCGTCTTGGCCGCGAACCTCTCCCCCGTCCCCTCCCCGCCGGCGGGGAGGGGTGGCCGCGGGGCCGAGGAGGGGTTGGCGCCGCGCGCCGCCGGCATCTCCACGCCCAGCGGGATCACGATCCCATTCGTCAATCCCAACATCCGCTCCGATTCGCGGCGCTCCCGCTCCGTCGTGTAGTGGATCGCCGCCGCGCCGACCAGCATCTTTCGCGCTCCGACCGCAAGCGCAACGCGCTTCCGACCGGATTTCTGGGAAAGGCTCCACTCCTCCAGAGCTCCCAGCGGACGAACGACGTACGGAATTCCACTGCGCCGGCAGGCTCGAGCGGCCGCCATCGGCGCATGCGAGAACACTCCGTGGATGTGCGCGCAGTCGAATTCCGGAACGCTCGCCGCCAGCCAGGATGCGAACGGCCGCGAGTACTTGAACGATTCGGAGAATTGCATCGGAAAGAAAATCGTCGGAACACCGCGGTGCTCCTCGACCGTTCCGGTCCGGACGTCCAGCCGGCCGGAACCGTCGGCGTCGGTCGTCGCGAGCGTGACGTTCAGGCCGGCTTTTCGAAGCTCCGAGGTCATCTTCAGGACCGCGTGGCTCGGCCCGCCGTCCCGCGGCGCGACCGAGGGAATCACGTGGAGGACCTTCAGCGCCAATCCAGCCTCAATCGATTCTCCGTTTTCGGATCTCCGAGGCGACCAGGTGCAGCGTGAGGAGAACGTCCACGGCGCGAGATCCCCCCGTCTCGAGCAGACGGGCGCGGCTCGCTCGATCGGCGAACCGATCGAGAAGCTCCGAGTCCCTGAGCGTCTCCCGGAGCCCGGAATCGCCCGCGATCTCGGGGAAGGGGCTGTATCCCACCGGGGCCGGGCGGCGCATCCACGAGAGAAACGGAGGCTTCCTGTCGAGCTTCCGGCCGCTCATTTCCAACCCCGCGCTCGCCATCGGGAAATCCAACAGCTCCGGGAAAAGACACGCGATCGCCTCGCGGTGGTACCGGCTGCCGAGCTTCCAACGCCGTGGCATGGCCGCCACCGAGCGAATCCAGCGCGAGTCGAGGAACGGCGAAAGCGTGGGTACGACGGCGTTGTAGAGCGCGAGGCCATTGCCGATGAAGTGTCTCACCCGCTGAGTCGAATAAAACAGATCGAGGGCGTCGAGAAAACCCGGGGCCGACCCGACGCTCTCGGCCAGGAATTTCGTAATTTCCGAATCTCGCATCGGCCGGCCGGCCTCCCATTCCGGGAGGAATGCCCGCTTGAGACGGCGCGAATCGCTCCGCTGCAGAAACTTGAGGGCGAAAAAGAGGCGAAGCAGGGACCCCGGCGATGCGTCGGCCAGACGCGCGAGCGCTCCCTTGTCGAAATAGTAGCTTCGCGCGAATTCGCCGTTGGAGCCGGCATAGTGGTAAGAGCCGGCCGGAATGCCGGCGCGGCGGACGTACAGATAAGTGTGCCAGTGAGCGGCCGTCTTGACGCCCCCGGTGAGACTGATGATCTCGGAAGCGTGCGAAAGGTAGTCCTCCGCGCGGAGCTCGACGATCCGGTGCTCCAACCGAAAGCGGCGCGCGATCGCGCCGGCGACCACGATGTCGGTGCTTCCGGACCCGCCCATGGTGATGCAAACGGGCTTGATTCCCTCCCGGAGCATTCCCGCGAGCAGGAGCCGGCTGTCGAACCCCGCGCTGAGAGAAAGGAAAGGCGCCGGCATCGGCATTTCGCGGAGCACTTTTTGGAACGCCTCGATCGCGTCGCCGGCCCCTCGGTCGGGAGATTCCGGCGGCCCGGAGAAGAGCGTTCTCCAGAAATCGCCCCTCGTGAAAGAGGCGCGGCCCCCTTGGATTCGAAGGACAGAATCCGCGGGGAAACGGCGGACCTCGGAATGCAGCGTGTCCTCCCCGACCGTGTGCCCGAGGAGCCCGAGGCAGGCGACCGCGCGGTGGTTCCACTTCCACGGGAAACCGGCCGCTTCGACGACGTTAAACGCGGTCTTGCCGTGGAAGACGCCGCCGCCGGAAGAAATCGAGTAGTAATACGGGATCGCGGACACGGCGGATGACGCGACGATTTCGTCGCCGCCGGGCCGGGATTCCACGAACACGAAATCTCCCGGGATCGACGCCATCGGAGCTCCGCGGTGAACCTCGTCGCCGATGCGCTCGATCGGCCAGGGAGAATACCCGTGCAGCGTCCGAACAACCCGAACCGCCGGGGCGGCCTCGACCGCTATGCGCTCCATCCCTCGATCCCTTCGATGGGGCGCACATTCGCGACTCGGACAGTCGAGGCGGGGGCGGCAGGGGGAGCGGGAGCCCGGAGCCGGCGTTGGCCCCGCGCGGGACGGACGAGCACGATCAGGATCCCCAGCAGCCAGCCGAGCATCAGGAGCACGAACGGGTCGCCGTAAACCTGGTGAGCGGTGACGAATTCGATCGCGTTCGTCACGAGAAGAGCGGAGAGCCCGAGAGCGAGCGTGGCCCGCGCGGGATCGCCGGTCCCGATGCTTCGAATCCCCCGGAAGAGACGTCTCGCCAGCTCGATCGCGATCCAGAGCAGGACGAGGACGCCGGGGACTCCCAGCTCCGCGAGGATTTTCCCGAGGCCGCCCTCGACCGCGCCGCCGACGATTTCGATTCCCCCTCCGAAATGCTGAGCGCCCTGGCTTCCGGTGCCGGCGCCCGAGCCAAGGAACCCGTTCGCGTTCAGGACGTAGCCCAGCGAGCCGACCGTCATCAGCTCCAGCCTCTCGAGGGCGGACGTCGGAGTCGTCGTCTGCTCTCGCTCGAGATAGACCTGGTAGCGGGTCTCGAACCTCTCCGGAAAGATGCTGGTCTCGCCAAAGACCCCCGTCAGCACGGCGGCAACCAGGGCGAGGCTCGCGAGCGTCTTCGTGCCTCTTCGAAATCTCAGCAGAAAGACGCCGAAGACCAGGGCGAACAGCACGATCGAGGCGAACGCCTTTCGCCGGCCCGTGAACACGATCGCGACCATGAAGTAGCCGCTCGCCGCCGCGGCAATCCAGAACTCCCGGGGCCGGCGTCGGTACGCGGCCGCGATGACCACGAGCAGGCAACAGGCCGTCGCGCAGTGCCACGCGGCGACCTCCGATGCCCGGAAGAATCCGCACAGGAGCCGAACGGCCTCGCCCGTCTGCTCCGCATAGACGACCATTTCTTCGCCGACCGACCACAGCAGAGGGGAATCGAAGCCGAGGGCGGACATCAGGATTCCGAAAGCAAACACGGCGGTGAACGCCGCGTAAAACCGAAGCATCGCGACGGCAGATCGCTCCGAGGAGCCGATTCCGTAACCCAGAAGGATGGCCGGCACGGGCGCCATGTACGCGATCAACCCGATCCCCGCGATGACGGGACTCCCCGTGCGCAGCAGGGCGACCGAGCTCGAAAACCCGACGAGAAGCAAAAACAGCGTGGTCGGCCGCCGAAGACTCCCCGCGCGGGCCAGGAGCCGGGCCGGGGACGGGACAAGGCCCACGCGCATGGCGCCCACGAGGGTGACCCCGGCGTAAATCGCGACCAGCGCGACCAGGAACACCGGTTCCCCCGGGATGACTTTCCGAATCGGATCCGCGAGAAACCCGACCGAGATCGTGATGAAAATTCCCAGGCGCGGCTTGTCGAAGCAGACCAGGAGCAGCGCCGGCACGAGAACCAAAAGAAGGGTCGTCACCGGCGGGAGCTCTCCGTCTTGAGGAGCCGGGGCCCGCGAAGACGCAAACCGGCGGCGAGAACCAGGCCGCCGAGCTCCGCCGCCAGCGTCACGGGGATCCACCACGGACGCCGCGCATGGTGACGCGTTCCCATCTCCCTCGACCATCGGCGCAGGATCTTCGCGGGAATCGAAGCCGGCCGCTCCCACTTGAAAAAGTCGTAGTACTCGCCGACCGAGTGGGCGGGGCTCGCGGAGCGAAGATGGTCCCCGTAGGATCGCGTGCCACCCTGAGGCGCTCGAAGGTGGCGAATGCTCGCTCCCGGCTCGAAGA
>JBOGJO010000008.1:0-5292 GCA_050747885.1 Thermoanaerobaculia bacterium | reverse complement strand
GTGCGGGAACTGCGGGTGCTACGATCGGCGTGACGGCGGCTGTCGCGAGGATGGAATCGGCCCCTGTCTGAGCTGGAGTTCTTCAACTCGATCTGCAAGAGAGAACTCCTGGTACCCGGGCGAAGGGGGCAAAGCGACGCCGCGAGTTGCGATTCCCGAGCGAGCGATCTGCCGCCGGCGCGCCATTGAGTCCATCTGCGGCGAGTCGGTGAACTACGTTGAGGCGGGGCGAGAACGGCGCGAGACGAGCGGCGCAGCCGGCGGGCGGCCGAGGCGTACTGAGTCAAGTACGTTGAGGTCGGCGGCCTGCGAGTACGTTCGTATTCGCGCCGGCTATCGTCCGCGCCAGACGGCCTAGTTCTGGATCAGCCGGAACGACGGGACGACATCCCGCCCGAGGACACTTCGCAGCACCGTGGCATGCAGCACCTCGTCGCTGAGGATCTTCGCCGCCCCCTCCGACAGGGCGCGGTCGTTGAATTTCGGCACGACCGACAGATAGGCGCGCGCCGCGCCCACTTCCAGGTTGAACGCGAGCATCAGGACGTCTTTTTCGTCCTTGAGCGGAAAGCCCCACGTGTATTTCTCGGAGGGCAGGACGGGTCGGCCTCCCTTTTGTCGGATGATCTTGACCAGAAGATCCCGATGCCCTTCGTGGCTTCCCTGGAACAGCAGGCCGACCTCCGCCGCCTTTTCGGACAGGAGCCCGCTCTTGCCCGCGAGACCGTACGCGTAAATGGCCTCGTGCTCGAGCCCCAGAGCGATATTGAGGATGTCCACGTCGTCCGGGGGCGCGGAGGCCCGCACGACCGGTTTCGAAGAGGCGATCAATCCCGGGGCTCCCGCCGCGGCGGCCGCAAATCCGCCGACAAGGAGTGCGCGACGATCCACTGTCATTTTCCCTCCGTACTTTCTCCGACTATACGCTCACGAGCCCGATCCGGATTCACCCGACGGGCGGCCCTTGACCCCGAGGACGGCCAGGATCACGGGACGGGGACCCCCGCCCGCCGACAAATCCGTCGCCAGGGACGGCTCGAGAACGCGCTCGACGGACAGTCCGGCCTCCCGGCAGGCCCTTACGTGGTCCTCGAACAGATGAAGATGGTGCTCGATGTCGACCGCGCCGCGCCGCCCGGGACAGGAATGCCGCGGCGTTCCCGAAAGGGTTCGAAACGGATGGCGGTCCGAGTAAATCAGCGATCCCCCCGGACGAAGGACCCGCGCCGCTTCCGCGAGAACACGCGAGAGGGACCGCTCATACGCGACCGCGAGCGCGCACGTGACGAGGTCAAACGCCCCCGAAGGAAACGGCAAATGCATGAAATGACCCTGTGCGACGGAGAGCCCCGGAAGATGCCGCCGCCCCTGTCGCAGCATGTCGAAGGAGTAATCCACCCCGACGACGGCGCGGGCGTGGCGCTCGCGCAGAATGCGGATGTATCGTCCGGTCCCGCAGGCAACGTCCAGGCAGGCCTTCCCGGACGGATCCGGCAGCAGCTCGAGCATGGCGCGCTCTTCGGCTTCCATGAGCGGATTGTGGGCATGCGGCGGATATCCGTCCGCCCAGAGCGCGTAGCCCGCGCGGACATCGAGGACGGCAGGGCCGTCTTTGCCCTTCCGCCACCAGGCCCGCGAAAACACTCTTCTCATCGCGCGGCGACGAGAATACCGCGACCGGGATGCCCGACGCGCGGCGTTAAGGAGCGCTCAGGATGCCGGCGTCCGCCTCCGAGGGAGTCGTCGCAATCGAGGCGATCGAGTCCACCGAGTCCGCGGCTTGCCGGGCCACGGAAAATCCGTATCCCAGGGCGGCGGAAAAGATCAGCAGGGCGGCCGCCCATTTCCAGGAACCGAGCCCGGCGGGTTCCCGTGTCGGCGCCAGGTGCTCGGGAAGGCCGCGCATCACCCGCGCGACGAAATCCGGAGGCACCGCCGCGGGGGAGAGAGAAAAAGCCGAAATTCCCGCCGGATCGCCGGCGAGACCCGGGTCGCGGGGAAACGGCTTCACGTTGTTCGTTTCGTCCTTCATTTGTCCTCCATCAGAGCCTTCTTGACCTTCGCTCGCGCCCGAAAGAGGCGCACCCGAATGGCGACCGCTGTCATTCCCAGGTCGCTCGCGACCTCGGCGACGGCGCGCCCGTCCGCCTTGAGGGCGAGCAGGATTTCCCGGTCGAGCGGCGCCAGCCGGGACAGCGCCCGATCGAGCCTGTTCCGGCTCACGATCTGCGCCTCTTCCCGGCCGGGCGCAGTCTCAGAACCGCTCAAGGGAACCTCGACCCGGCGACGCCGGACGATGTCGAGAGCGCAGCGGACCGAGATCCGGCGCAGCCATCCGGAAAAGTTCTGCTCCTCTCGATACAGGGGAAGAGCTCGGAACGCTTTCCAGAATGCTTCCTGGGCGGCGTCTTCCGCGAGCCCCCGGTCACGGGTGATGCGAAGGGCCGCGCCGATCGCCATCCCGGCATGCCGATGGACGAGCTGCTCGAACGCCCAAACTTCGCCGCTCGCGGCGCGGGCGGCGAGGTCGCCGTCCGTCGAAGGAAGCTCAGACCCCCTCACCTACTGAGCCGGCCCCGGTGTCGACAGGAACTGCTGCAACGAGGTCGAGAGCCGGTCGCCCGGCCCCTTTGTCCGCTCATGAAGCGTCTCGAGCTTCTGTTTCTGGTCGTCGTTGAGGATGGGCATGACTTCCGACCGGATCTGCGCCCGCAGGACCGCGGCGTCTCCCACGACCTGCCCCAGCGCGGCCGCCCGGGCCCGGATCGAGCCCTCGTCGAACGGGGTCGCGGCGATCGCCTGCCGAAGATCCTGATGCGCTTTTCGCTCCGCTTCCACCTGCGCGAGGATCGCGTCCTTGTGGGTTCGAAGGACCCCTTTGACCTGTTCGCGCTGAGAATCGGAAAGATCGAGCCGGTCCGCGAGATGGGTGAACATCTTCTGGACTGACAGACGGCGTCCGCCCGTGAGAGGTCCCGCCGCCATGTGGCCAGCCCACACGCCTCCGGCGAGAATCACGGCCGCGGCCACGGTCCCCAAAACAGATTTTCGAAGGGTTTGAATGCTCATCGGACTCCTCCCGAGGGATCGTCTCCCCGTTCCCAATGAACGAACGGCGACCCGAAAAGGTTACATTCCGGGTCCGAAAGGCGCGATGTCGATTCCCGAATAGTAGTGCCTCAGGATCTCGTCGTACTTCGCCCCGGCGAGGGCCATTCCGTAGGCGCCGTTCTGGCAGAGGCCCACGCCGTGCCCCCAACCACGACCCACGAACACGAACTCCGGCGAACCGTCGGGAGCGGCCGCTTTCGACACCGTGAAGATCAACTCGGGCAGCTCGAGGGCCTGACGAAGCTCGAAACCGCTCAGGGCGAGCCGCGCGCGATCGGTCGTGATCACCGCCGCCAGAACGCGGGAAGTGGAGGAACGGCGAGTCACTTCGATTCCGCGAACCTCGCTGCCGGAGGTGCGGGCGGCGATGCGCAGCATCAGCTCTTTCGCCGAGACCCTCCGGACCCACTCGGTCCACGAAGACTGGTTTTCGAACGTCGCGCCCGAGGGCTGATATTCGACGGCGAAGCCGATGACCTTCGAGCCCCGTTTCCAGAACATCACGGGATCTCCCGAGCGAAGGGCGATCTCGGAAGCGGGCCAGAAGCGTCCCGCCACGTCTCGGGCGAGCCAGAGGGACGGGTCCGCCTCCAGCGTGAGAGTTCCGGACGGCGTTTTTACGAGGAGATGGCCGCCGTCGCGCCGGGCGAACCGGCCCGAGATCTCCTGCACGCCGCCGAGCCTGACCGCCGCGGAAAGCAGGAGACCGGCGAACTCGAGTTGCGAAAGCTTCGCCTCGGGCGGCGGCAGCGTCGCGCCTCCCGCGACTTTCAGGCGTAAGAACGTCTCGTAGCCCGCGCGGAACGTGAATGGAAGCCGGGCAAGAACATCCGGCGGCCCGGCGTCGTACGACCGGTCGAGATCGGTGGTTTCCAGATCGCGGGCTTGGCCCAGGTGGAAGGCCGACACCACGGCGGAACAGGCCGCTGCCGCGGACAGGCCGGCCGGAGGCGAGGGCGCCTCGGGATATCCGGCCATCTCCAATCCGAGACTCCAGACCTCTCTCCGACCCGCGGGCCGATGCCGCGCGCCGGCCGCTCGCGAGAGCATTTCTCCCCGCCACTCGAGAAGCGAGAGCGAGGAAGACTTCTCCCGGCGGGGACGCGGAGCGCCGACCAGCACGCTCTTGTCCTGCTCCCCGCACGGGACCCCGCGGAGCGCGGGATCGCTCATCGAAGGAAAGATGTTCTCGACGTTCTCGGTATGGCCGCCGCACGTCGACGCGAAAAGCGCATGAATGAGCTTTCCGCCGGAGACGACCACCAGACCGCGCGTCTGATCGACCGCGGCATCGGACAGGGGGTCCTCCGCGTCGACGCCGGAATACGCCTGGCATTTCGGCGTCGCGCACAGATCGTAGCCGTCCGGTTCGAACCCGCCGCGGCTCGCCAGGGCATACGTCCGCGCGGCGACCGCCTGGGCCTTCAACGCTTCGATCTCGTCGAAACGCCTGGGCCCCATTTCCGCCGGAACGACGCCGCGAAGGTAATCCTCCAGGTTGACGAGATTGACCACGTTGAGCAACCCGCGGCGGCTCAGGATGACGCGCAGGCGGCCCCGGTATGTCTTTCCCCTCACCTCGACGAACGAACTCGCATCGGACGGGGCGATCTCGACGGTTCCCCCGGAAAGCGTCCGGGCGACGGCCGACCCGTCCCGGACGGAGAGCGCGGAAGCCGGCGAGGCTTCCGTGACGACGAAGGACGGCGAGCCGGCCGCCGAGAGCTTCTGAGCGGCGGCGGCCGCCGCCGCGGGATCGGAAAATTCCCCGAGGCGCACGAGAAACAGCCCCTTTTCAGCGGAGAACACGACCGACGACGCGAGACCGGTTTGCGCCGACATCTTCTCCGCGATCGGCTTCGCCGAGTTTTCCTCGGAAAAGGCGCCCACCTGCACACGCGAGATCGGCGCTCCGCCCACCGGACGAATCGCAAGCGGGCCGCCAAGAAGGAGAGTGTCGGCGCCCGACACGAGGGTCCACGGGGTCCCCCGGGCCGGTAGAACGAATTCCGCCTGGTCGCTCGCGAGCCCGATCCGAAGCACGGGAGGAGTCAGCGGCGCCGGCGCCGGCGAGCCGAGGGCGGCGGGGATCGCGCCTCTGCCCCCGGGCGGCGATTTCGCCGGGACCGTGGTCTTCGTGCCGGAGCGGGGCGAGGCGCACGCGACGGCAAGAACCCAGAG
>JBOGJO010000007.1:0-9314 GCA_050747885.1 Thermoanaerobaculia bacterium | reverse complement strand
GGTGGAGCGTTTCGACCTCGTCGTGATCGGCTCGGGTCCCGCCGGGGAAAAGGGTGCGGCGCAGGCCGCGTATTTCGGCAAGCGCGTCGCGCTGATCGAGCGGTCCCCGGAGCCGGGAGGAGCCTCGGTTCACACGGGGACGCTTCCTTCGAAGACCCTGCGGGAGACCGCGCTGTACCTGACGGGTTTTCGGCGGGGCGAGCTGTACGGAATGTCGTTGAAGCTCGACCGGCGCAAGAACCTCCGCCAGTTGACGGGACGGCTGCGCGACGTGACGAATCGTCAGGAGCGACAGATTCGGCGGAACCTGGAACGGCATCGGATCGAGTTTGCGGGCGGCAACGCGCGATTTCTCGACGCCCGGACCGTGGCCGTCCGGGACTCCTCCGGATCCGAGGTTCGACGCCTGGCCGGCGAAGTGATCCTGATCGCCACGGGATCCTCCCCGATCCCGCCCCGCGGAATTTCACTCGACGATCCGGACCTGGTCGATTCCGACAGGATCCTCGATCTCGACCGGATCCCGGACCGCCTCGCGGTGGTCGGAGGCGGGGTCATTGGCTGCGAGTACGCCTCGATCTTCGCCGCCCTCGGCACCCGGGTCACTCTCATCGAGGGGCGCGACCGCCTCCTCGGCTTCCTCGACGGCGAAGTGTCGGCGGCCCTCGAGGTCGCGCTCGATCGGATGGGCGCCGAAGTCCTGCTGGGAGACGCCGTGGAGTCGATCGAGCGCGAGCCCGGCAAAAAGCGCGATGCGCTCCGCTGCCGGCTGCGCTCCGGGCGCGTCCTGAAGGCCGACAAGGTCCTCTTTTCGGCCGGGCGGCGCGGGAACACAGAAGGGCTCGGGCTCGAAGCCGCGGGGGTCAGCGCCGACGAACGCGGCAAAATCGCCGTCGACTCGAGCTTCCAGACCTCCGTCCCCGGGATCTTCGCCGCCGGCGACGTGATCGGTTTCCCGGCGCTGGCGGCCACTTCGATGGAGCAGGGCCGCATCGCCGTGTGCCGCGCATTCTGCTTTCCGTTCAAGAACGAGGCCGCGCCGATCTTTCCTTACGGGGTCTATACGATCCCGGAGATCGCGGCGATCGGGAAGACCGAGGAGGAGCTTCGGGCTGAGGGAGTGGAATACGAGGTCGGGCGATCCCGCTACGAGAACAACGCGAGGGGCCAGATCACCGGGGACCCGGACGGATTCGTCAAGCTCATCTTCGACCCGAAGAGCCGAAGACTGCTGGGAGCTCATCTGGCGGGCGCAAGCGCCACCGAGCTCGTCCACATTCCGCAGGTCGTGATGGGGAAGGGGGGAACGCTGGACGATTTCATCGACATGGTTTTCAATTTCCCCACCCTCGCCGAGTGCTTCAAGTACGCGGCTTACGACGGCCTGCAGCGATTGTCACACCGGGAAACCGCCGTGCCGATCGAATCGGCCCTCCCGGCGGCCAGGCGCCTCGCGCCGGCCGCGCGCGCCTGGTTTCTCGGAGCTTCCGTCGAGGCCCCGCACGCCGGCCATGTTCATCCCGTCACGGTGGCGCTCATGGACCGCTGGCGGCGCGTCCGGTTTCGGACCTGGAGCTACAGCGAGGACGGCGCCGATCTGCTGCCGCCCGAGGCCGAGGCCGAGGGGTTCGTTCTCGCGATCGGGGCTCCCCAGGGTCTTCCCCGCCGCGGCGCCGACCGCCGGGCGGCGGAAAAGGAGCTTGGCCTTCGGGGCCGGGGCGCGGGCGCGCCGTCGGAAGGCCGCCGCCTCTTCGCGGCGCTCCGAAGAAAGGGATTCGGCCTTCTCGGCGACGCGCCTGACGACGAGGTCTCTGTCCTGGAAACCTGTCCCGACGAGCTCTGGAGAAAATGGGCCGGGCGGCGGCCTCCGCGGATGTCCCTTCCGGCCGGTCGCCGCGCGCGGCACGACATTTTGCACGGCCTCGGGCTCGAGCTTCCCCTCGGGAGAGAGGCGATTACTTCCGACGAGCTCGAGGCCGCCGCGTGCGCGTTTGCCGCCTACCTCTGGGCAACCGGCAACGCCCGGGTTCACGGGGTCTCGCCCATGTTCGACGAAGGCTCGGGGTCGTTGCGGGAGGGAAAGATCGTCACTGCGGGCTAAAGATCGTCGCCGGCAGTTTCGTGGCGATCAGGGAGCGGTTCCTGATCGCGTAAGTTGCTGAATCGAAAGGTCATGCTTGCCGGTTCGCGGGCCGTCCGATATATTGCGGGGTTCGAGCGTAAACGACTGATTATGAAGCTGCACGTCACGTCTGAAGTCGGCAAGCTGGAAGCGGTGCTGGTGCACCTTCCGGGGAAAGAAATCGACCGGATGGTGCCCTCGATGATGGACGAGCTCCTGTTCGACGACATCCTGTACGGCGACGGCGCGCGCGAGGAGCACCGCCGATTTCAGCAGATCCTCCGGACGGCATGGAAAGAAGACGCCGACACCGTGGAGGTTCTCGAGTTCCAGGACCTGCTCGAGGAGATTCTCGCCGACCCGGCGGTCAAAGAGGAGATCCTCGCGGACCTCGCGCTCAAGCTCCAGATTCCCGAGACCGCCATGCGGCCGATCTGGGAGGCGGCGCCCGAGCAGGCCTCCGCGATGCTGATCGAAGGGATCGTGCGGGAAGGCGGGCAGATCTCCGATCGCCTCGAGACCCTCTATCTCCTTCCGCCCCTTCCGAACTGCTTCTTCATGAGAGATCCGCAGGTCGTCCTGGGCGACCGTGTGGTGCTCGGGTCGATGGCGACCGCCGCGCGCCTGAGGGAGCCCCTTCTCTCGGGATACGTGTTCCAGTATTCGAAGCGTTTCGAGCGGCCCAGGGACTTCTTCCTCTACCGCGAGTTTTCGACGGACTTCACCCGCCTCTCCACCGCGACGAGCCGGCCCTCCCTCGAGGGCGGCGACATCCTGATCCCGAGGGAGGACATTCTTCTCGTGGGAATTTCGGAAAGAACTTCGAAAGCCACCGTCGAGCAGCTCGCCGCGTCCCTGAAGGAAGGGAAGATCGGCATCAAGAAGATCTTCACCGTGGAGATCCCTGCCCGGCGCTCGTACATGCACCTCGACACCGTGTTCACGATGGTCAACCGCGACGAATGCCTGTGCTACACGCCGATGATCGAAAAGGGCGGCCCCGAGGAGGCCGACGTGTACCAGGTCTCGTTGACGGGCCGCGAGATCACGTACACCTCGAAGGGGTCCCTCCTCGAAGTGCTGCGAGAGAACGGAATCGACCTGAAGGCGATCCCCTGCGGCGGAGCCGACGTCATTTCGCAGCAGCGCGAGCAATGGACCGACGGCGCCAATGCCTTCGCCCTCGCGCCGGGAGTGATCATCTGCTACGAGCGAAACGTCCGCACGGCCGAGGCCCTCGACCGGAACGGATACAAGATCCTCTATGAAGACGACATCCTGATGGGGAGGGAAGAGCTGGAGCTCTGGACCGACAAGAAGTACGCGATTCAGATTGCCGGCCCGGAGCTGTCCCGCGCGCGGGGCGGACCCCGCTGCATGACGATGCCGCTGGCGCGGAAAGACCTTTGAGCCCCCAGCCCTTTTTCTCGTTCGTCCGGCCGCTCGCGGTCGTGGCGTTCGGGGGCAACGCCCTCCTTCGCCCCGAAGACTCCGGCGCCCTTGCGGAGCAACGCCGCCGGGCCGAAGACGCTGCCGGTTGGCTGCTTCCGGTCCTCAACCGCGGATACGAGCTCATCGTCGTGCATGGCAACGGGCCCCAGGTCGGCAACATCCTGATCCAGGTGGAGGAATCCGCCGACCGGATTCCGCCCCAGACGCTCGACGTCTGCGTCGCGCAGACCCAGGGCTCGATGGGATTCCTGCTCCAGACGGCCATGACGAACGTGCTGGGAAAATCGGGTTTTCGCAAGGAGATCATCACGCTCGTGACCACGGTCGAAGTGGACGCGGCGGACCCCGGCTTCCAGAGCCCCACCAAGCCGATCGGGCCTTTCTTCGACGGCGCCCGGGCCCGCGAGCTGATCCGCACGCAGGGATGGGCGATGACGGAGGATTCGGGCCGGGGTTGGCGCAAGGTGGTCGCGTCGCCGAAGCCGAAATCGATCCTTTCGACCGAGATCATCGCGTGGCTCGTCAACCGCGGGAAGATCGTGATCGCGGCGGGAGGCGGCGGAATTCCCGTCGTTTTCGACGGCGAGGGCGAGATGCGCGGCGTCGAAGCCGTCATCGACAAAGATTACGTGGCCTCTCTGCTTGCCTCGTCCCTTTCCGCCGATCTGTTCGTCGTTTTGACGGGAGTGCCGCGGGTTTTCCGGGATTTCGGGACGCCGTCGCAGCAGGCGATCGCTTCCATGACGGCCGAGGAGGCTCGCCGCCTGCTCGCCGATGGGCAATTTCCCAGGGGGAGCATGGGCCCGAAGATCGACGCGGCGGCGCGGTTCATCGAATCGGGAGGCCGGGAAGTCCTGATCACGAACCCCGAATCGCTCACGGAAGCCCTCGACCGGAAGAACGGAACGTACGTCTTTGCCGGCGAGTCCCCCGCGGGGCCGCCGTCCTGAGGTGCCGATGAAGAAGGATTTCGTTTCGATTCACGACTTTGCCCCCTCCGAGATCGGGAAGATGCTCGACCTCGCGGGGGACGTCAAGAAGAACCCGCCGAAGTACCGGACGGCGCTTTCGGGCAAGACGCTCGCGATGATTTTCGAGAAGTCTTCCACGCGAACCCGGGTGTCGTTCGAAGCGGGCATGTACCAGCTCGGCGGCCTCGCGATGTTCCTGTCCTCCCGCGACCTTCAGATCGGGCGGGGAGAGCCGATCTCCGACACGGCCCGCGTCCTCTCGCGTTACGTGGACGGAATCATGGCTCGGACGTTCGCGCACGAGACAGTCACCGAGCTTGCGAGGCACGCCTCCGTGCCGGTCGTCAACGGCCTGACCGATCTTCTCCACCCGTGCCAGGTGATGGCCGACCTTCTGACGATCCGCGAAAAGTTCGGGCGGATCGACGGCTTGAAACTCGCCTACGTCGGCGACGGGAACAACATGGCGCATTCGCTGATGTTCGGCGGGGCGAAGACGGGCCTCAGCGTGTCGATCGTCACTCCGGAAGGATACGGCCCGAACCCGCAGGTCGTCGCGGCGGCCGCGGAAGATGCGCGCCCCACCGGCGCGCGCATCGAGGTGCTTCACTCGCCGGATCGGGGAGTTGCCGGAGCCCACATCGTGTACACCGACGTGTGGGCCTCGATGGGGCAGGAGCAGGAGGCGACGGAGCGCGTCGAGAAGTTTCGAGGCTTCACCGTGGACGACCGTCTGATGTCGCTCGCCGACCCCTCGTCGATCTTCCTCCATTGCCTTCCCGCCCATCGGGGCGAGGAAGTTTCGGCCTCGGTGGCGGACGGTCCGCGGTCGATGATTTTCGACCAGGCGGAGAATCGCCTTCACGCCCAGAAGGCGATCCTCGTCTCGTTGATGTCGTGAGCGCGCCGATCCGCCCCCCGTCTCCCGGGCGCGGGTTCCCTCCGGGATTCTGGCAGCGGCCGGACGTGAAGAGGCTCCTTCCCGTCGCCATCGGGGTCGTCTCCACGGTCCTGCTGGTCCTGACGCTCGTGTTCGCGCCCCGGAGATCCCGAAAATTCGTTCCTCCTCCCGGGGAAGCGGCGGCTCCCGAGGCCGCGGTGGTGTGCGAGGCGGAGGCGATCGAGCGAGCGGACGCAGATCCCCGCGCCGCGCAGATCGCCGTCCTGGCCCGCGGCACTCCGGTCACGATTCTCGGGAGGCGGGGGCTCTGGTTCCAGGTGAAAGTCGGGTCAAACGCCGGGGGATTCGTCCTGAGCCGTTCGATCGAGCGGGAGGTCGATCGCGCGGCGCGCGCCCGGCGGGCGGAGACGATTTTCAAGTTCGAGCCCCTCTCCGGAGACGTCGCGGAAGCGACCCCGTTCCTTCTCGCGCCGTTTTCGTTTTCTTCGGTCTGGGGCGGAGCGGAGCAGGGAGCGTCGCTCGACATCTATTCGGTCGACCACGCCTTCTATGCCGTGAAGCTTCCCGACGGGACCCTCGGTTTCGTCGCGTCGCGCGACGTGGACATCGTGCCCGCAAACCCGTCCGAGCCTGCGCTCGTTCCCGGCTCGGGGAGGGTGGTGAAGGGGATTTCCGTCTCGGAGGAGAACCCCGCAGGGGTCGAACCGGAACCTGTCCCGGTCGTGGGGGAGCCGGCGCCCGTCGCTCCTGCCACCGAATCGATTCCTCCGGCCGGCGTCGCCCCGGAGGTCTCGATCGCTCCGGCGGTCCTCATCGAGAGGATCGACCCGATCTATCCGAGCGGCGCCCTCGCCGCGCGGGCGTCGGGCACGGTGATCCTTCAAATCTCGATCGACGCGCAGGGAATTGTGACGAAGGTGGAGGTCAAACGACAAGGGCTGCTCGGCATGACCGAGGCGGCCGTGCAGGCGGTCTCGCGATGGAAATACCGCCCGGCAACGGGGCCCCGCGGGCCGATCGCTTCGATGAAACAGGTGCGCATCGAGTTCCAGCCGCCGGGGTAGGATTTCGCTCGCCCTTCGTCGCGGCCCAGCCCCAGCCTCCGCTCGGCAAATGCTCCTCGACCCTCGGCCGCAGTTCGCTTTCCCTCGGGATCTCGGAGCCCAGCCTGCGCGGAGGCGTTTGCCCCGGCCGCTCCGTCGGTTCCACTCGTGTGGTTCCCGGAGTCTCGCCCCGCGCCACCCGCCCGTCAATCCCTCGACAGCTTCGCTCAAGTGAGGCTCGCGAAGGCGTGACCGGCGCGGCGGATACCTTCCGCCTGCTCGCTGGAGAAGAACCACGCTGCGCATGTAAGAAGCGTTTAAAGGCTCCACGGACGGCCGGAAGGTGGCGTCGGGCAGGACCCCGAAGCGGGCTGAGCGAGACTTTCGGGATAAAATCGCGAAAGTGATCCAGCTCTTCTACGAAGTGGACGGCCGGCCCCAGGTCTACACGCTCCTGAAAGAAGAAGTGTCCATCGGCCGATCCTCGGAAAACGACGTCGTTCTCAACGACTTTTCGGTCTCGCGCAAACACGCGATTCTCGTCAAGGAAAAGGACGAATGGGTTGTCAAGGACAACAAATCGACCAACGGTGTCCGGATCAACGGGAAGCCGATGCCGCAGTCGGTCGTCAAGGACGGCGACCAGATTTCCGTCGGGACCTTCACGCTGAGCATGCGGGACGATCCCTCGATTGCGACCTACCCCCGGCCGGCCGGGAAGAAGGACTCGACGTCCACGTTCATCCGGCCTCTCGCGGAGTTCAACGAGGAGTTCGGTCTGGAGAAGGGGACTCCGTTTGCCGGCGAGTCCACGATGCTTCGAAAGCGCGGCGTCCTCGACGTCGTTTACAAGAACAAGGTCTTCGAGATCCTCGTTCAGGTCGCGAAGACCCTGATCTCCGCCGACGAAGTCGAAACGGTCCTCGACAAGGTCATGGACCTCATCTTCGAGTACCTTCCGGTCGAT
This sequence comes from Thermoanaerobaculia bacterium, assembly GCA_050747885.1. GTDB lineage: Bacteria > Acidobacteriota > Thermoanaerobaculia > UBA5066 > DATFVB01 > CAWEYG01. The sequence continues at coordinate 1,858 of JBOGJO010000007.1, read as the reverse complement.
CGGGCGTTTCTGCTCCTCGCCGACGAAACGGGAGAGCTCAAGACGCGCGTTGCGCGCGTGAAGTCGTCGCGGGCGACCGCGAGCGCGGAGGGCGAGACTCCGTTCTCTCGAACGATCGTGGACATGGTCGTGCGTCAGAAGGTGGCTTTCCTGACCTCCGACGCCCAGGCCGACGAGCGATTCGACCTGGGGCAGTCGATCCGGATACAACAGATCCGGTCGGCGATGTGCGTGCCGCTCTGGGAGAGCGGCAAGGTCACGGGCGTTATCCATGTCGATTCTCCCATCCACGTGGGAACATTCACGAGCGAGGACCTCGACCTTCTCACGGCGCTCGCGAATTTCGCGGCGGTGGCAATCGAGCGCGCGAGCCTGCACGCCCGGATCGAGGAAGACAAGCGCATCCGAATGCGGCTGGAGCGTTACCATTCGCCGGCCGTCATCGACGAAATCATCGCGGACTCCGCGGCGACGGGCTCCCTCAACCGGGCAAGGACGAAGAACGTGACCGTGCTTTTCGCGGACCTCGTGGGTTTCACGACCCTTTCGGAGAGGCTCGCTCCCGAGGCCATCGCCACGCTTCTGAACACGTTCTTCACGTTCGCCGCGGAAGCGGTGTTCTCCGTCGGCGGCACGCTCGACAAGTTCATCGGGGACGAGGCGATGGCGTTTTTCGGCGCTCCCATCGATCAGCCGGACCACGCGTGGCGCTCGATCCAGGCGGCGCTGAAAATCCGCGAGGCGATCGAGGGCTGGAATCGCCAGCGCGAGTCGGAAGGCGAGCGCGCCGTCGAGGTGCGGATCGCCATCAATTCCGGCGAAGTCGTCGTCGGGGAAATCGGTTCCGACCGGCGCGTGGACTACACCGTCCTCGGAAATCCGGTGAACGTCGCGGCCCGCATCGAGGAGTTCGTTGCGGCGCCGGGCGACATCGTCATCGGTCCCGAGACGCACGAGGCCGTCAAGGACAAGGTCCGCGCGGCCCAGATGGGCTTCTTCGCCCTGAAAGGGCTGGCATCCCAAGTGCCGCTCTTCAAAGTTCTCGGCCTCCAGGACCGGGAAGCGGAGGCCCGTCCCACGATCTCATCCGACTCCGCTTCGCAATAGACCCGTGCCCGCGCCTTGATCTCCTCCGCCAGCCGTGGGCGCGGCGATATCGGTATTTCTGGGACGGGAAGCTAGGACTCGCGGACGACGGGAGGAAGCTCGGTTTCCGGAGGCTCGCAGCCCGGAGACGCCTCGCCGGTGAAAACCCTGTTCGCTTCCTCGATCATGTCGAGCGCGCGCCGAAACGATCGAGCGGATTCGCCGCCGACGCCCGCGGACAGCAGACCGATCTCGATCCACTGTTCCGCCCATCTCAGGCGGGTCACGAAGGCGAAGTCGTCGCGCGACCTTCGCCGGGTCCGGGCCGTCGCGATTTCCGAGTGGAACGACGCTTTCGACGTCAACAGGGAGTCGCTCGTCGCGTCGGCGGCCAGGATCGAGCCGATGCGGGCGGCCTCCCGGTAAAGGGGCTCCATTCTCTCGACCGACACGGCGCCGGGCGGGAACCGCTCGCAGGGCCTCGCCGCCGCGCCTTTTCGCGCGGTCGCCGCGAGCACCCGCAGCGCTAGTCCCCCCATTCGATCTCCCCGGTCACGCCCATGGCGGGCACCTTCTTTCTCGTTGTGCGCGTATGGTACACCTGACTTTCTCTTTTTCGACGTGAAAATGAAGTAAAAACGACGATTTTACGAATCGACCGCGGGGCGAAAGCGGGAGGATGCCCGAAGGGTCAGCGGAACGCAGTGGAGCAAATACCGAGGGGGGCTGGGGGAATCATCCCCCAGGTTGGACGTCCAGATTTATCCGAGCG
>JBOGJO010000006.1:0-4829 GCA_050747885.1 Thermoanaerobaculia bacterium | reverse complement strand
GGGCACAACACGGTTCTCGAAAAACGGGGCGAAAGCCCCGTTTTTCGTTGCGCGATTTTTCGGGCTGTTGCCTCTCCCAGTGGGAGAGGCCGCGGCGAAGCTGCGGGTGAGGGAAGCCCCGGTGACTCACCCTCACCCGGATGCCCGTTCGGCATCCACCCTCTCCCAGTGGGAGAGGGGACAGGTTGCTCCGAGCAGGGGCCCAGCGAGCGAGCCCGGCTTACACCGCGAACAACGGCCGAACGACCTTCGGGTTTTCCTTCCAGACGTACGTGTAACCGGGAAACTGAATCGTGATCGTGTAGTGGGCCTCCACGAACACGTTCGACCCGTCCCGGTGAACGAGGATGTCCTCTTTCTTGAGGGGCAGCTGAAGCTCCTGCGCCTTCTGGAACAGCTCGTTCTGGATGCTCTTGTCGCCCTTGATGCTTCCGAACTGAGCCTGTTCTTCCATCGCATCGAAGAACTGCGACGTTCTCATTTTTACGGGGACGACCTTGGAAAGAACCAGCACGACCCCGGCGAGAAGCAGGAGCCAGATGAAACAACCGGCGCGGCCCGTTCCCAGAATCGATTTGCGTGATCGCATCGTTGTGATCCCCTACCTCACGAGTCGAAACGTTCGGTCCCACCGGGTGCGGGTGAAAAAGTGGAGCGCGACGCCGACGAGTCTTCCGAATTTGTCGGCATAACCACGCCACTCTGCAGAATCGGGCTCGGCTTCGTAGGACCAGTATACCAAAAGCGCGCGGCCCTTGATGTTGTCCCGCGGCACGGGGCCCCAGAAACGCGAATCATAGGAGTTGTCCCGGTTGTCCCCCATCGCCCAGAATCGGTCCGGCGGAATCACGATCGGCCCGAAATTGTCCCGCTTTCGCGAGAGCTCGGGAAGCGCCGGGTCCGCCGGCCAGACGTGGGGATCGGTGTGGTACGAGTGCTTCTCCGAGAACGGCTCGCCGTTGACGTAGACGGTCTTGTCCCGTTCTTCGAGGCGATCGCCCGGAAGAGCCACCAGCCGCTTGATGAAATCGCGGTCCGGGCTGTCCGGGAACTTGAAGACGAAAACGTCGCCTCGCCGAGGTGTCCGGTACGGAAGCAGTTTTTCCAGAAGCCCGCCGACATGGGGGGCGTAGATGAACTTGTTGACGAGCATGTGATCGCCGATCAGAACCGTCTGCTCCATCGATCCGCTCGGCACCTGAAACGCCTGAAACACGAACGTTCGAACGAACAGGGCGAAAATGACGGCGACGAGAATGGCTTCGTAATATTCCCGCGCGAGGGACTGTTTTCGGCGGGCCAGCGTCACGCGCGGCATTATACGGGGCGGAGCCCGAAAGTCCATTGGGGCCGCCGTCTTTCGAAGATAATGGCGCGGTGGTTCCGTTCGAGCGAATCCCCGGAATCCCTCCGCTCTTCCTTCGATACGTTCGGGAAGGGGCGGGGGACTTTCTTCCCGTCGGGCCCTCGCTCGACGCCGTGAAAGCGCGGGCCGGGGACCTCTCGAAGGACGGCCGCGACGTGTGGATCGGCGGCGGACAGCAGGCGGGGCTCTTCACCGGACCGCTCTACTCCCTCGCGAAAGCCGCCGCCGCCGCGAAGACCGCGCAAGACGTGACAAAGGACGGCGCGAGAGTCCGGGGATTCTTCTGGGTCGCGACGGAAGATCACGACCTGGCGGAGGTTTCGCAGGTCACTCTCCCCGGCGACACCGCGCTGGAAACTTTTCATCTCGAACCGGCTTCCGAAAAGAATTTCCGGCCCGCCGGAAACCTGCCGATTCCGGCCGGGGTCGAGGACGTCTTTCGCGCCCTGCGAGCCATGCCCGGCCTCCCGAGCGCCGAAACTCTCGAAACCTTCGAGCGCCTCTGGTCGCCGGGAAGAACCTTCGGGCAGGCATTCGTCGACACGATGCGCCGCTGGATTCCGGAAGGCGCCCTGGAATGGATCGATCCCCTGGAAGGGCGCTGGCGCGACAGGAAGCTCGCGTTCTTCCGACGAGCCCTCGAATCGGCCCCGGAAATCGTCTCCGCCCTCGACGCGGTCGATTCCCGGCTGCGCGCGGCGGGGTTTTCGCCCCAGGTCGCTCGCGCCGACGGGGACTTTCCCTGCTTCCTGATCGAAGACGGCCTTCGCCGGAAGATCTCGTTTGACGGCTCCCGCTTCGGCGTCCACGGAAGCGACAGAACGTTTTCGGCCGCCGAGCTTGCCGACCACGCGCAGGGGGGCGGCCACGATCCCTCGCCCGCCGCCCTCCTGCGGCCCGTGCTGCAATCGTGGCTCATGCCCGTCGCGGCGGAAATTCTCGGCCCGGCGGAGCTCGCGTATCACGCTCAATCCGCGCCGCTGTTTCCCATCTTCGGCCTCTCCCTTCCGATCCTGCTCCCCCGGCCGCACCTGCTCCCGCGAGGGGCCCGCGAGAGACGGGCTCAGGAGGCGCTGGAAATTTCCGATTCGGAGATCTTCCGCGCCCGTGACGCGGCGCGGGACGGTGGGCCGCCGGCCGCCCGGGCCCTGAAGGATCTCGAAGCGCGGATCGCCGGAGATCTCGGAGCGCTGGCTCCCGAAGTCGAATCGGTCGATCCGACGCTCTCCCCGGTCCTCGCCGGGACCGTGGACAAGGTTTCCCACCAGCTTGCCCGGCTCCGGGAAAAATTGGAAAAGGCGGCGGAGCGAAAAGACGAGGAAAAAAACCGCCGTCTGGAGACGATCGAACGCTCGCTGGCGCCGGGAGGAGCTCCGGCCGACCGCGTGTACACGCCCCTGACGTATCTGCTCCGCTTCGGAGAGGCCTTCATCCCGAAAATCCTGTCCGCCGCGCAGTGCCGCCTCGACGGCGCCCATTTCGTGGATTTCCCGTGAACGTCGACGTTCTCGCGATCGCCGCTCATCCGGACGACGTCGAAATGTGCTGCGCCGGAACGCTCGCCAGGCTTCACCGGAGGGGAAAGAGCTTCGGGATTCTCGACCTGACGCGCGGCGAGATGGGCACGCGGGGGACCGCCGAAGTCCGGGACCGCGAGGCTCGCCGGGCAGCCGAGATTCTCGGGGCGTCGGCGAGGGAGACGCTCGATTTCGGGGACGGGGCCCTCCGCGCCGGCCGTCCGGAGGAGGATCAGCTGATCGACGCCATCCGCCGGTTCCGCCCGCGGATCATCCTGACGTCGTATCCCGAGGATCGCCACCCGGACCACGCGAGGTGCGGCAGCCTCGTCGCCGACGCGGCCTTCTACGCGGGCATCCGAAAGCGCGAAACTGCCCATGCCGCCCACCGGCCTCAGCAGGTCCTCTTCTTCTCGACGATGCACTACCACGCGCCGACCTTCATCGTGGACGTCAGCGAAACGCACGCGCTGAAGATGGAAGCCGTCCGCGCGTTTTCCTCGCAATTCCACAATCCCGATTCGAACGAGCCCGAGACGATGCTGACAGCGGAGAAGTTCCTGAAGGAAATCGAGGCCCGGGCGAGACACTTCGGCCAGATGACCGGAGTCGAGTTCGGGGAAGGCTTCATTTCGCGCCGACCTCCCAGGATCCCCGATCTCCTGGAAGCCTTCGACGGCTTCGAGCCGGGGTTCTGATGTCCCGTCCGAGAAACGATCTTCCCGTCGTCCGGAGGGTTCAGGACCCTGCCGGACGCGAGGGATTGAACGCGCCCGCATGAGAATTGGAATCGCCTGTTACCCGACCTTCGGGGGAAGCGGCGTCGTTGCGACCGAGCTCGGCCTGGCGCTCGCCTCGCGGGGACACCAGGTTCACATCCTCTCGTACGACCGGCCGTCCCGGCTGCCGGATTTCACCCCGAACGTGACATACCACCAGGTTTCCGCGCCGAGCTATCCGCTCTTCGTTTCCCCGCCGTACACCCTGGCCCTCGCGACGAAGATGGCCGACGTCGCCGAGCACACGCCGCTCGACCTGCTCCACGTTCACTATGCGCTGCCGCACGCGATCTCGGCGATTCTCGCGCGCCAGATGCGCGAGCCTTCGCGCCTCGCGGTCGTCACGACGCTCCACGGCACCGACATCACGCTGGTGGGCCAGGACCAGTCGTACCTTCCGATTACCCGTTTCGCCATCGAAAAGAGCGACGCCGCGACGGCCGTCTCCGGCTACCTGCGGGACGTGACGGTCGCGCAGTTCGGCATCCGCCGCCACATCGACGTGGTTCCCAATTTCGTGGACGGCGAGCGCTACCGTCCGGACGCCGCGTCGAGCTGGGCGCGCGGATTCAAACGAAACGGCGAGGCCCTGTTGATCCACATTTCGAACTTCCGCCCTGTCAAACGCGTCGGCGATGTGATCGAGATCTTCGACCGGGTTCAGAAAAGCGTTCCGGCGAGGCTCCTCCTCGTGGGCGACGGCCCGGATCGCGCGCTCGCGGAACGGCTGTGCCGCGAGAAGGGCATCTGCGAGCTCGTCCATTTCCTCGGCAACCTGACGGCCGTGGAGACGCTTCTTCCCGTCTGCGATCTTCTTCTGCTCACTTCCGACCGGGAATCGTTCGGGCTCTCGGCTCTCGAAGCGATGGCGTGCGGAGTCCCCGTCATCGGCACCGACGCCGGCGGATTGCCGGAGGTCGTCGAGAACGGAGTCTCCGGCTTCCTGCGCCCGATCGGGGATGTCGACGGAATGGCTCGGGACGCCCTCGAGCTTTTGTCCGACCGGGATCGGCGGGCCGAGTTCTCCCGGGCGGCGCGCCGACGCGCCGTCGAGGAATTTCCGGAAGATCGGGCCGTCTCGCAATACCTCGAGGTCTATCAGCGCGCCCTCGAGACCTCGTGACCGTTGATTCGACCCCTTACACCTCGGTGCTTGGCGAAAACCCC
>JBOGJO010000005.1:0-9781 GCA_050747885.1 Thermoanaerobaculia bacterium | reverse complement strand
TCGTCGTTCATTGCCGGAGCGGCGGCCGCAGCTCACGCGCCGTGAAGATGCTCCTCGACCACGGCTACACGAACGTCCGGAACCTCGAAGGCGGAATCCGCCGCTGGGCGGAGAAGATCGATCCGGGAATCAGGGTGAGTTGAGAAGCTCGATCGACGCGCGTGGTGCCCAGGGACGGAATTGAACCGCCGACGCAGGGATTTTCAGTCCCTCGCTCTACCGACTGAGCTACCTGGGCAAAGGCACAAAGCAAGGAAACAGCAGTCGCGAGCGGGCAAAATAACAGAGGGGCATCCCTCCGTCAATCCGGGGTAAGCTTTCCGGGAATGGTCGCGCCGGGAAAAGCGTTTCCCCGCCTGACTGAAAACGCCCATGGGAGGACTCTTGAAAGCAGCCGTCATCGCCGCCCTCGTCATCGCGGCCTCGAGCTCGGGCCTCACTCGAGCCCAGACTTCCGCCACCGAGCCTCCGGCCTCGGCGCCGGGGGGGCCTTCCGTCGGTCCCGGAAAGGCGGCCTGGGCGACGTCCTTCCCCGAAGCTCGCCGGCTCGCGAAGGAACAGGGGAAAGTCGTCTTCGTCGAATTCGCTCAAAAAGGGTGCGGGAACTGCTTTCGAATGGACGGACTGCTGTATCCGGCCGTCAACTTCGAGATGGCGCTCCTCCGAATGGTGCCCGTCAAGCTCGACTTCAGTCTCGCCGAATCGAAGAAACTCGCCGGCCGATACCAGATCGAGGACACCCCGGCCATCCTCGTGGTCTCGCCCGGGGGAGCGCTGATCTTTCGGATGCTCGGATTCGAGAACGACCGTTCGTTCTACGCGCATCTCCACAGCTCCATGGCGGATTGGGATCGCTTGAACCTGAAACTCGTTCACGAGCCTGAAACGATTCAGAACGCCCGGTCGGAGCTCCAGCTGGGTATCGAGTTGTTCCAGCGATTCGACTCTGAAGAGGCGATTCCCCGGCTGGAACGGGCATCCTCGCCGAAGGCCCCTTCGGCCGTCCGGGACGAGGCCCTGGCCTATCTCGCCTCCGCTCAGATGGAACGGGAAATGTTCGGGGACGCGGAATCGACGATCGCCACGCTCCTGCGCATCACGAAGAATCCCGATCGCCGGGAAAAGGCGGAGTTGTTCCGGGCGCAGCTCGCCCTGGCCCGCGGAAAACGCGAAGAGGCACGCCGAGAGTTCCAGTCCTTCGTGAATCGACATCCCGAGAGCAAGCACAGGGCCGAGGCAAAGGCGTACCTCGACCAGATGACCGCCGCGGATTCGTCGAACTCGAAATGAAGCTCTTCCCGGCCGCGCTCCTTCTTCTCTCGGTCCCGGTCGCCGCCCAACCGGCGGCCTCGCTCGTCGAAGTCCGTGCGTCGGCATCGCCCGGATCCGTCCCGCCCGGCGGAAGCTTTTCCCTCGTCGTCACGGCAACACTCCGCGCGGGTTGGCACGTAAACGCCCACAAGCCCTCGGAGGACTACCTGATCGCGACGAACGTCTCGCTCACGGCCCCGGCCGGAATCACGTTCGCGGAGCTCCAGTACCCGCCTGCGACACAGGTGAAATTCTCCTTCTCGGACAAGCCCCTGGCGGTCTACGAAGGCGCCATCGAGGTCAAGGGACGGGGTGCCGTCGCCGCGGCGGCGACGCCCGGGCCGCGCGAGGTCTCGGGCGTTTTCTCGTACCAGCCCTGCAACGACAAACAGTGCCTCGCGCCCGCTCGCGTGCCGTTCCGATGCCCCGTGTCGATCGCTGCCGCCTCGCCAAAACCCGCGGCCGCCGGCCCGGTCCGGGAGGCAGGCTCCGGGGGCCCGGCCTCGACGGCCGGCCCCGATCTGGCAGCCGTCCTGTCCTCTCGAGGCCTCGTCCTTTTCTTCGCGTTCCTCTTCCTCGGAGGACTCGCGCTCAACCTCACTCCGTGCGTTTATCCGATCATCCCGATCACGATCGGATTCTTCGGCGGCCAGTCCTCCGGAAAGTCCGGCCGGCCGCTCGGCCTCGCCTCCGTCTACGTCCTCGGAATGGCGATCACGTACTCGGTGCTGGGAGTGGCGGCGGCACTCTCGGGCAGGCTGTTCGGATCCGCCCTCCAGTCGCCGTGGGTGCTCGGCGGCATCGCCGCGGTTCTCGTCGCGCTCTCGCTTTCGATGTTCGGCCTCTACGACATCAATCCTCCCCGATTTCTGATGAACCGCGCCGGCGCGAAAACCGGCCTCGGCGGCGCTTTCGGGATGGGACTGCTCGTCGGCGTCGTCGCGGCTCCCTGCCTCGGTCCGTTCGTCCTGGGCCTCCTCACGTTCGTGGCCGCGCGGCACGACCCTCTTCTGGGCTTCGCCATGTTCTTCGTCCTCTCCCTGGGGCTCGGACTGCCGTATCTCTTTCTCGCCCTGTTCTCCGGAGGGCTGTCGAAGCTTCCGAAGGCGGGCGCATGGATGGTGGAGATCAAGAAAGTGTTCGGCTTTGTCCTGCTCGCCATGGCCTCATATTTTCTGCAGACGGTTCTCCCCGAGCCCCTGAAGAGCTGGCTCCTTCCCGCCGTGCTCGCGGTCGGCGGCGCGTTCGTGATTCTCGGCGTGCTCCGCGCTCGCGTTCCGGGCCTTGCCCGAGCGGCGGTTGCCGGCGGCGGAATCGTGCTGCTGGCGGGCGCCGCTCATTTCACGCCGGCGCCCAGGGCCCGCGCGGAACATCTCGTTTTTCAGCCGTTTCCCGCGGGCGCGGCCACGCCGGGCCGCGCGGCGATGGTGGATTTCTCGGCCGACTGGTGCATTCCCTGCCACGAGCTGGACGACGTGACTTTTGCGGATCCGCGCGTGCAGCGCGCGCTCGCGGGGATGGATCTCTATCGGGCCGACATGACCCGGGGCGATTCCCCGGAAGCGCTCACGCTCTCCGGGAGGTTCGCCATCGTCGGAATGCCGACGATCGTTTTTCTCGATTCGACCGGGAAAGAGATCCCGGATTCCCGTCTCGTCGGCTTCGAGCCCCCGGACCGATTCTTAGAGCGCCTGGAAAAGCTCCGGTCCTGACGGCGCTTCACACATTGCCGAGTTTTTCGAGGGTCGCGCGGGCGGCCTGGCGCTGGGCTTCCTTTTTCGACGGTCCATAACCCCGGGCAAACGCCTCCCCGTTCCAGACGACCTGAATCAAAAACGTCTTCTCGTGGTCCGGGCCGGACTCCTCGACAACCTGATATTCGGGAAGAGGAAGCCCGAGCCGCTGCGCGGTCTCCTGAAGGGCCGTTTTGTAGTCGTGAAAGGAAAGGTCGTCCAGGTCGATGGCCGCGACATCCGGCTCGAAGACGCGGGATATGAACGGGCCGACGGCCGGCAGGCCACCGTCGAGATAAATCGCGGCGAAGACGGCTTCCATCGAGTCCGCGAGAAGCGAGTCCTTGCTCGCTCCGCCGGAACGAGCTTCGCCGGAGCCCAGCCGGAGAAAGCTCCCGAGGTCGAGGTCCTTGGCCTTTTGCGAGAGCGTCGTCGCCGACACCAGGTGTGCCTTGATTTTCGACAGCGCCCCCTCCTGAAGCGCCGGGAAGCTCTTGAAAATCAGTTCGCCGATGACGAACCCCAGCACGGCGTCGCCCAGGAATTCGAGGGTCTCGTTGTGCTGGACCCTCGGCGAACGATTCTCGTTCGCGAAGGATCGGTGAGTCAGGGCCCGCATGAGCACGGCCGGGTCGCGGAACGTGTATCCGAGCCGCCGCTCGAGAACGCTCCACGGCTGGCGCGAGACGTTCAAGGCGTTGTTCCCCCGCGCGCCAGGAACTCGCGAAGACCGTTCGCCGCGATGGGCCGGCAAAACAGGAAGCCCTGCATCCCGTCGCACCCGAGGGCGCGGAGGAGATCTCTCTGTTCCTCGGTTTCCACCCCCTCCGCGATGACGCGCAAACCGATGCCGTGCGCGAGATCGATCACCGCGCGAACGACCGCTCCGTCCTTCCGGTCGGCGACCATCTCGCGGACGAACGCCCGATCGATCTTGAGGGTGTCCAGAGGAAACCTTTTCAGGTATCCCAACGACGAGTATCCCGTGCCGAAGTCGTCCATCGTGATTCCCAGGCCCAGGTTCTTGAGGCGACGAAGAGTCGAGAGCACCTGCTCGGCGTTGTCCATCGCGATGCTCTCCGTGATCTCGAGGTCCAGCGACGAAGGGTTCAATCCCACTTCGTCGAGGGTCTGCGCGATCTGATCCACGAGACCCTGCTGCTGGAATTGCCGCGCCGAGAGGTTGACCGACATTCGGAGGGGCGGCAGGCCGTCGTCGAGCCATTCTTTGAGCTGCCGGCAGGCCGTCCGGAGGACCCAGGCCCCGATCGGAAGGATCAGGCCCGTCTCTTCCGCGAGCGGAATGAACTCGGAAGGCGGCGTCAGGGCGCCCCCGGGCCTCTTCCAGTAAACCAGGGCCTCGACGCCTTCGACGACCGAAGTCGCCAGACCGATCTGGGGCTGGTAAAGCAGGACGAACTCGTCGTTTCGCAGGGCCGAGCGAACCTCGTTCTCGAGGGTCATGCGCACCTGGGCGCGCTCGTTGAGCTCCCGGGTGTAGAGCTGGTAGTTGTCCCGCCCGCGCTCCTTGGCCCGGTACATCGCAATATCGGCGTTCCGGACGAGGGTTTCCGCGTCCTGGCCGTCGAAAGGATAAAGACTCACCCCGATGCTGGCCGTGATGAAGAGCTCCTGCCCCGCAACCTCAAACGACTTCTTGAAACTGTTCAGGATTCTCTCCGCGATCCGAACGGCGTCGGCCACCCGGGGCACGTTGGGAATCAGCAGAATGAACTCGTCGCCCCCGAGCCGGGCGAGCGTGTCGCCCTCCCACAGCAAACCCTGGATTCTCGCGGCGATTTCCCTCAACAGCTGGTCGCCGATCGAGTGCCCCAGCGAGTCGTTGATGACCTTGAATCGATCCAGGTCCACGAAGAACACCGCCAGGCCGCCCGCGGACCGGTGTGTCTGCGCAACCGACAGCGTCAGCCGATCCTGAAAAAGGAGGCGGTTCGGAAGGTCGGTGAGAGGATCATGGAACGCGAGGTGCTTGATCTGCTCCTCCGCGCGTTTGCCCTCGATGGCGGCCGCGACGTGCTGGGACACGAAGGTCAGAAGCTCGGTCTCCTTCTCGGAGAATCGGGTCCGATCCGTGTAGCTCTGGACGACGATCGCTCCGAACGTGTGCCCCGCGCTCTTCAAGGGCGCGCCCAGCCAGTCGATCGACGGAGACCCGACCGGCTCCACTTCGCCCCGGCCGACCAGGTCGTCGAAGATCTCGGGCGGCGCCAGCAGCGGTTGGCCCGTGCGCAGGACGTATTCGGTCAGCCCTTTTCGGAGGGCCCGGGGCGGCGGTTGAGCATCGCGCTCGTCGACCAGATACGGAAAACTCAGGGTCTCGCTGTTCGGATCGTGAAGGGCGATGTAGAAGTTTCGAGCGTCCATGAGCTCTCCGACGATCCGGTGAACAGCCCGGTACACTTCACCGAGATCGATCGCGGCCGCGGTCTCCTCCGCGATTCGGTAGAGGGCCGACTGGAGTTGTTCCGACCGCCGGCGCTCCGAGACATCGAGCAGCGTCCCAACGATCGCGGGCCGTCCGCCGTACTCGATCGTCGAGCAAAGCATCTCGATGTCGATCTCGGTTCCGTCGCTCCGTCGTCCTCGAAACTTCTCCTGCCGGCTGTCTCCGGGGTCTCCGGCCAGGTGCCGCAGAGCCTCCTCGACCATCGGCCGGTCCGAGGACGCGACAAGGTCGGAGAGCGGCCGTGAGGTCAGCTCCTCCGGCCGGAAGCCGAAAATCTCGGCCATTTTCGGGTTGCCATAGACAAACACGCCGTCCTGAAGGATGCACACCCCCGACAGGGATCCTTCGACGAGCGTCCGGTATTTCGACTCGGCCTCTCGGAGAGCCGTCGTGTCGTGGACGATGGAGTGAAGCAACGTCGTTCCCCCGATCTCGATCGGGCTCGAATGCACTTCCACATCGCGAACCTCGCCCGAGGCGAGACGATGAACGAAGTGGAACGAATTTCGCTGCTCTTCGGCCGCCCGTTTCAGCTCCCGGCGGATCTCGTCCGGCAACGCGGTGTTGAGATCGGTGATCGACTTCGACACGAGGTCCTCGTGCGGGTAACCGTAATAGTCGCAGGCCGCCGGGTTTCCGTCGACCACGCGGCCGGTGACGGGATCGATCAGGAGCTGCACCGCCCGGTTGCGCTCGAAGACCTGCCGGAAGACGTCCGCGGGCCGGTTCATTTTCGGACGAAGAGTCTTTCGAAATTCGCCGTCGTCGCCGCCGCAACCTCCTCGAACGAGGCCGCCTTCACCTCCGCGAGCTTCCGGGCGGTCTCGACGACGAAAGCGGGCTCACACCGCTTTCCCCGGTGGGGCACCGGCGAAAGAAACGGCGAGTCGGTCTCGACGAGCATCTCGGCGATCGGAAGCTCCCGGGCGCTCTGCCGGATGTTCTCGGCCCCCTTGAAGGTCAGCATCCCGGAATACGAGATCTTGTAGCCAAGGCCGATCGCGCGGAGCCCGAAGGCGGAGTCCTCGGTGAAGGAATGAAAGACTCCCGCATTTTCCCGGCGCCCCGCCTTCTCGAGGATCGCCAGCATCGCGGGTCCCGATTCGCGGTTGTGCAGGAGAACGGGCACATTTTTCTCTCGCGCAAAAGCCAGCTGCGACTCGAATCCCGCGAGCTGCGCTTCGCGCGAGGAATGGTCGTAGTGAAAATCCAGGCCGATCTCTCCCACGGCAACCGTCCTGGCCGACCTCAGAAGCTCCTCGAGAATTTTCAGATCTCGCCCGGACTCGAAGCCGCCCGTCTCGTGCGGGTGGACGCCAACCGCCGCGAAGAGCCGGCCGTCTTTCTCCGCGAGGTCGACCGCGCGCCGCGAGTCCTCGACGGTCGTGCCCGGGACCAGAACGCGGCCGACGCCGGCCTGCTCCGCGCGCTCGAGAACCTCGTTGAGCTCGGCGGGCGGAAGCATCTGAACGTGGCCGTGAGAGTCGCAAATCATCCGTCGCTCTATTTCACCACCGTCCCGGGGTCCACATCCGACTCCGGGATCAGAAGCACCGGCTCGCCGGTTCCGGCAAGAGAGGCGGCAAGCACCATCCCGTCCGACTGCTGTCCCATCAGCGTCGCGGGCTCGAGGTTCGCGACGACGACGACCATCTTCCCGACGAGTTGCTCCGGGGCATAGCGATTCGCGATCCCGGCGACCACCTGGCGTCTTTCCGTCCCGAGATCGACCTGCAGCCGCATCAACTTCTTCGATTTCGGGACGGGCTCGGCCGAGAGGATTCTGGCGGTCTTCAGCTCGACCCGCCGGAAATCGTCGATCGTGATTTTCGGGGACTTGATCGGCTCCTGCTCCATCGGTGATTCTTCCTTCCGTTCGAAATATTCCTTCGCGTCGGCGCGCGGAAACAGCGGCGCCGCGTCCGGCAAGGGATGGTTCAACGGCAACCCGCCCCAATCGAGCTCTCCCGAGGCGCCGAGGGCCCGCGCGCCCAGCGCCTCGAGCGCCTTCGGGGCCATCGCGGGCAGGGCCGGTCCGAGAGCCGCCGCGGCGATCCGCGTTCCCTCGGCCGGATCATAGAGAAGCCGCGCGAGCCGCGGCGTCGCACCCTCCTGGCGGGCGATCTTCCAGGGCTGATTCGAGGCCAGAGATCCGTCGACGGTCTTGAGCAGCGCGGCAACCGCTTCCAGCCCGCGGGAGAACTCGAACCGCTCGAAGGAGTCGGTCAGGACTCGAACCGCCTCTTCTGCCGCCGGCCGAATCTCCCCGCCGTCGCCCCTCTCGGGAGGAGTGCCGGAGAAGGAATTCCGGCACAACTGGGACACGCGCGAAACCGCGTTGCCGAGGCCGTTGGCGAGATCGGCATTGTACCGATCGAGAAACGCCTCGTCGGAGAAATTCGCATCAGCCCCGAAGACCATCTCCCGAAGCAGGAAATAGCGAAGCGCATCCGGGCCGAACCGCGCGACGAGGGAATCCGGCCGCACGACGTTTCCGGTCGTCTTGGACATCTTTTTCTCGTCTCGGAGCCACCAGCCGTGGACGTAAATCCGCGAAGGAAGCGGCAACCCTGCCGAGAGGAGGAAGGCCGGCCAGAAAACCGCGTGGAAACGGAGGATGTCCTTTCCGACGACATGCACGCGCCGGGCACCGGGATCTTCCCAGTAACGGCGGTACTTCGAATCCTCCGGCCCACCGAACCCGAGCGCGGTGATGTAGTTCGCCAGGGCGTCGAGCCAGACATAAACGACGTGCCCGGGGTGGTTCGGAAACGGAATGCCCCAGGTGAGATTCGTCCGCGAGACGGAAAGGTCTTTCAACCCGGATTCCACGAAGGAACGCACCTCGTTGAATCGGGAAGGAGGCGACACGAGCTCCGGATGGTCGCGATAATGGGCGAGCAGAGCGTCCTGGTAGCGCGACAGCCGGAAAAATACGTTTTCCTCCGACTGCCAGGCGCACGGGGTCTGGTGGTCGGGACACAGCTTGCCGGCGACGAGCTCCTTTTCCGTGTAGTAGGTCTCGCAGGCGACGCAGTACCACCCTTCGTGACGCGCCGAGTAGAGGTCCCCCGCGTTCTCGATCCGCCGAATCAGCTCCAGCACTCCGGCGCGGTGCCGCGGCTCCGTCGTCCGGATGAAATCGTCGTGGGTGATCGAAAGGGTTTTCCACCAGTCGTGGTAGCGCGAGACGACCCGGTCCGCGAGCTCGAGCGGGGAGATCCCCCTCTCCGCCGCGGCCCGTTCGATCTTCTGGCCGTGCTCGTCGGTCCCTGTGAGAAAGTACACGTCTTCCCCGCGGGCCCGGCGAAAGCGGGCCACCGTGTCGGCGACGAGAGTCGTGTAGAGATGCCCGATATGGGGCAGATCGTTGACGTAATAGATCGGCGTCGTGACGTAGTACTTTCCCATAACCTGGTCAGAGAACTCCCCGCTCCTTGAGCGAAACGCAGCCGGACCGGCCGACGACCACGTGATCGAGAAGCCGAATCCCGACGGCCTCGGCCGCCCGCCGAAGGCGCCGCGTGAATTCCTCGTCTTCGGCCGACGGGGACGGGTCGCCGGACGGATGATTGTGGTACAGAATCACCGCCGCGGCATCCTCGAGCAGCGCGTTCTTGCAGATCTCGCGGGGCTCCACGAGCGCCCGGTCCAGCGTTCCCCGGTAGCACTCGACGTCCTTGATCAGCCGATGTTTCGCATCGAGAAGCAGGGCCCCGGTACGCTCCTGAGTGTGGCGGCCGTGGTTCTCGACCAGGTACCTTTCGACGATTTCCGGACTCGTGAACTTCAGCCCCTGGATCTTCTCGGTGGACACCCGCCGGGCGAGCTCGAGCGCGGCCGCCAGGGTCACCGCCTGAACGGGGCCGAGCCGGTTCGCCTTGACGAGCTGGGACACCGACAGGGTCGCCAGCCGCCCGAGGCCGCCGGCGCCCGCGAGGATCGATTCGGCAAGGGCGAGGGCCCCCTCGCCTTTCCTTCCGGTCCGAAGCAGAATCGCGAGCAGCTCCTCGGTCTTCAGCGCATCCGCGCCCAGCCGCGTCAGTCTTTCCCTGGGACGCTCGCTCGACGGCAGGTCGCGAAGGAGGGAGGGCTTCATCTCGCGAGCTCGCGGTAGAGGTCGTCGATGCGCCCGGCGCGCACGTCGGAAGAAAACCCGACCTCGACGCGCGCCCGCGCGGCGCGCGCGAGCCGCCGGCCCCGCAGGGGATCGGTCGCGATCGCGACGATCGGCGAGGCGGTGGCTTTTTTGTATATAACGGGCACGAGG
>JBOGJO010000004.1:0-34811 GCA_050747885.1 Thermoanaerobaculia bacterium | reverse complement strand
CGCGACGCGAAGCGACCGCTCATCCCGGTAGAACTCCCCGTAGTAAACCCTCTGAATTCCGCCATTGGCGATGAGCTTGAAACAGTTCCAGCACGGCGAGGCCGTGGTGTAGATCTCGGCGCCCGCGACCCTCACGCCGTTTTTCGCCGCCTGAAGGATCGCGTTGGCCTCCGCGTGCACGGTCGCCACGCAATGGCCGTCTTCCATCATGCAGCCGACGTCCTCGCAGTGCGGCAGGCCGGGCAGGGAACCGTTGTAGCCGGTTGAAAGGATCGTCCGGTCGCGGACGATCACCGCGCCGACGTGCTTGCGCGGACACGTCGAACGCGTCGCCGCCTGGCGGGCGATGTTCATGAAGTAGGTGTGCCAGTCCACGCGCGACGTCATCGGAAATTCTCCCGCTTCTCCTCGGTTATGATGGAAATTATATGTTGGACCGGCGCGTCGTCGTGACGGGCCTGGGTGCCGTGACCTCCGTCGGCGCGGACCTGGAGTCGACCTGGAAAGCCCTGATCGAGGGCCGCTGCGGGATCGGGCCGCTCACGCTCTTCGATCCGTCGAGCTACCGGACGCAGACTGCCGCCGAAGTCAAGCGGATCGACGACGCCTTCCTCGATCCGGCCGTGCGGCGGCGGATGTCGCGCGCGGACCGCATCGGGATCATTGCGGCCCGAGAGGCGATCGAGAACTCCGGCATCGACCTGGCGGCCGAGGACCCCTCCCGGATCGGAGTGATCCTCGGGGGAGGCGTGTCCGGGCTGCTGGATTCCGAGGCGAATTACGGAGAGCTCCTCAAGGGGAACAAACCGCGGCCCTCGCGCTTCCTGAACCATCAACCCGACGCGATCACGGACCGGCTCGCCCAATTTTTCGGTCTCCGCGGGATCAAATCGACCATCACGACCGCGTGCTCGTCCTCCGCCGTGTCGATGGGCTACGCCTCGGATGCGATCCGAATGGGGCTGGCCGACGTCGTCCTGACGGGAGGCTCCGACGTGCTCGCCCGTCTCACCTACGCGGGGTTCAACTCGCTTCGGTCCGTCGATCCCGAGCCGTGCCGGCCCTTCGACCGGAATCGCAAGGGGCTGTCGATCGGGGAGGCCGCGGGAATTCTCGTGTTCGAGGAGGCCGGCCGCGCGCGCCGCCGGGGCGCTCCGATCCTGGCCGAGTTCCGCGGATACGGCGTGACTTCCGACGCCTACCACATGACGGCGCCCGAGCCCTCCGGCCAGGCCGGAGCGAGAACGATCGCCGCGGCCCTTCGGTCCGCGCGGCTCGACCCGTCGCAGGTCGATTACATCAATGCGCACGGCACCGCGACTCCCGCCAACGACTCGGCCGAGAGCGCCGCCATCCGGATCGCGTTCGGGCCCCGCGCCGGGACAGTTCCGGTCTCCTCCACGAAGTCGATGCTGGGACACACTCTCTGCGCGGCCGGCGGAATCGAGGGGGTCATCTCGGTTCTCGCCATTCGCGACGGAATCGCCCCCCCCACGATTCATCTCGACGAGCCCGACCCGGAGTGCGACCTCGACTACGTCTCCTCCGGCTCTCGAAGACTCGAGATTCGCGCCGTGCTGTCGAACTCCTTCGCTTTCGGAGGCAACAGCGCCGTCGTCGCGTTCTCGCGGTTCGAGACCGGGTCCTCCGCTTGACCGCCGTCGTCACCGGGCTCGGAGCCGTCTCGAGCCTGGGCCGCGGAGTCGACGCCTTTTACCGGCGCCTGCGGGCGGGAGATTCGGCGATCCGCGCCCTCCTTCCCGGCGAGTCTCCGGGACTCGAAGCCGAAGGCGTGGCCCGCGTCGACGGCTGGATCCCCCAGCCCGAGATCCCCGCCGGCCGCGCGCGAAGAATGGACCGGGGGTCGCAATTCGCGGTCGTCGCGAGCCTCGAAGCCGTCCGGAATGCGGGCTACCCCGTCCAGGATCGCCGCGACCGCATGGGGATCGCCCTCGGAACCGGCTCGGCCGGGTCGGGAGCGCTCTCGGAGTTCATCCGGGTGCTTTTCGTCGAATCGCCCGAAGCCGCCCCTCCCTTCCATTTCCCGAACACCATCGCCAACGGCCCCGCCTCTCAGGTTTCCCTCGAGCTCAATTTCCTCGGCCCGAACGTCACAGTCACGCAAAAAGACCCGTCCGCTCTGAACGCCGCCATCTACGCCATCGGATGCCTCGAGGACGGGCGCGCCGAAGCGATGATCGCCGGCGGTGTCGACGAGTGGAACGCCGTCTATTCGCTGGCGATGGGCCACATGCGCGCCCTGCGGGGCCCCGCTCTGCGCTCGGGAATCGTTCAAGGCGAAGGGTGCTATGTCGCGCTGCTCGAGACCGAGGAAGGGGCTCTGGCACGCGGCGCCCCGATTCGCGCGCGGCTGTCGGGGTTCGGCTTTGCCGGCGCCCCGTCGGCCCCGTACGCCTACGCTCCCGACCCGGAGGCCGCCGAGAGAGCGATGAGAGACGCGCTCGACCGGGCCGGCGCGGACGCTTCCTCCGTGGACCTCGTTCTCCTCACGCGCAACGGCCGGGAGGAAATAGACGAGATCGAGTGCCGGGTTCTCGATCGCCTGTTCCGCGGCCGGATCCCGGAAACGCTGGCGGTGAAGGACAAAATCGGAGAAATGGCCGCCGCCGGAGGCGCCGAGATCGTCGCGGCGTGCTGCCGACTTGCGGAGGAGGGCGGGCCCGGCCTCGCGCTGGTCAACTCCTTCGGCGCCGGCGGCAACTTCATCTCCCTGGTGTTGGAGCGCCCGTGACGGGCGTCCGGGCGCGCGAGCCGCTCCAGGGCTTTCGAATGGCGATGGCCGTTCGGTTTTCCGAGTGCGACCTGTACGGCGTCGTCTGGCACGGGAGATATGCGATCTACCTCGAGGAGATTCGCAACGCGGCGTGCGCCCGGCACGGATGGACGGTCGCGGCGGCGCGCGAGCGCGGCTACCTCGTTCCGGTGACCCGGATGGAAACGTCCTTTCGCTCCCCCGCGCGTCTCGATTCGACCGTGACCGTCACGGCGCGGCTGCGCTCCCCCGAGGTGGCGCGGCTCGTCTTCGATTACCAGATCCGCGATCCGCAAGGCCAGCTCCTGACCGAGGCGGTGACCGAGCAGGTCGTCACGCGCGGCGACGGAGAGCTCCTCCTGGCGCTGCCGGACGGAATCCGCGCTCTCGTCGACGACCTCCTGCGCGACCAGGACGACCCGGCCCGCCGCGAGCTGTAACCGGCGTCGCCGGGAATCCGCCCGGCTCTAGCAGGCTGCTGAAAAACCGCACGGGTCGCGTTCGGAGCGCCGCCGGGCCGGATGGGAGGCGTCCGCGACGCAGGCGATGCCGGAGCATCGTTGAGGAGCGGCAACGAAGCAGACGGGCCGGCGCCGCCCGAACCTTCCGGGCGCCAGCACATTGCGGGCGCGCGACCCGCGGGGTTTTTCAGCAGCCTGCTAGAGCCCGGGGCCGTGCGTCGCTACGTTGTTGTTGACGACGACCTTCCGGCGTCCGACGAGCGTTCGGTGCCCGCCATTGTCGGTCTCGTAAACGTTGATGTCATGCGGCGAATCGGAAAGCAACGTCGTGTCGAGAGCGTACCCGAACCCGACGCCCGAGGTCGTGACGCGGGCGTCCCCGGCGGGAACGTCGGGCCGCGAGAGGCACCACTGGGCCCTTCCGACGATCGTCCCGTCAACGTCGATATCCACGTGGGAAACGGATCCGGAGTTGCACCCGAAGCCGTTCGGGTCAAAGGCCCAGCCCACGACCTCGACGGTCCCGTCGATGAACTGATCGTTGAAAGGGTAATCGATGTTTCCGAATCCGGGCCGGTCCAGAGCGGTGCTGGCGCAGACGACGAAATCGACCGACTCCAGGAGGCCGATCTGCGTCGGTCCGGTCTCCGACACGTCGCCGGCCATGACCGTGACGTCGTGCTTGCCCGGCGCGATGACCGTGATGTTCTGGCACGTGTCGGTTCCGGTGGGGATCTCGATGAAGATGTGCCCTTCCCCGTCGTCGATCGCCCAGAAATCGAAGACGAATCCCGCGTTGTCCGAATTGACGAAACCGGGATAGTTCTGCTCCACGTCGGGGCGGTTGACCCCGAAACAGTTCTCGAACGCGCCGTGGGCCCCCTGAATACAGTCGCGCCGGGTGTTCGCGATCACGACCCCGTCGATGAGAAGCTCGACGTAGCCCGTCTGGCCGAAGTCGAGGCGGGCGCCGGTGTCGAGAACCCAACCGTTGACGACGTTGAGCGAGCTCGTCGTCGGACAAACCGAGGCCGGGCCCGGCACGCAGCCTGAAACCCCGCCGCAGTCGGTCGAGGACGTTCCACAAACGGAAGGAATGGTCGACTCGTCCAGAGGATAGTCGACCTGCCCGAAGGGATGGAGGTTCAGGCTGGCGTTGTCCGTCTGCACGATCCGGCTTCCGATGACACGCGAGACGCCCTGGCCGTCGGTCACCCGGGCGCTGATGGTATGGAGTCCGTTGATGAGCTGGGTCGTGTCGATGTTGGCGATCCAGCCGGAGTACAGCGAGTCCGGGACGTCGGGAAAGGTGGCCTGGACGTCCGGCCGGGTGCTTCCGTAAAGGGCCGTTCCCGCGCTCGAGCCGGAGCTCGGCGTCCCGGGAACGTTGCAGCAAACCGCGCCGGCGACGATCTGACCGTCCACCAGAATGTCGATGTGGTCGACTCCGCACCGGGCCTCGGCGCTGCCGGCCGGGCAAACGCCGTCGTCGATCGCCCAGCCCGACACGGGATGCGAGGAGTCGAACCCTTCCGTGGTCGCGGGGTTGGCGGCGGGGATGTCGATGTAACCGAAAGGCGACTGATTCAGGCTGTTGTCGACCGTGACGGGAATTTCCGCGATGTCGATCGAAACGTTCGGATTCGCCGATTCGACCACTTTGATCGAAACCGTGTGGGGCCCGCTCGGGTAGACGAAGTTCGGAGCGCCCTTCTGCGTGTAAAAAGACGTGATGAAGCCGGGAAGCGCCGTCGGGCTGTTCGCGTAAGTCGGGAACACGTTGAGCACGTCGACGCGGGGCAGGTTGATGTCGGCCGCGGCGACTTTCGCGCCGTCGACATAGAGGTCGATGCTGCTGACCTGGTTGATGTCGAGGACCCATCCGCTCACCGCGACGACACCGTGGATCGTGTCCCCGGGCCGGGGGGTATCGACATGGCCGAAGGCGGACTGCGCCGAAGCGGCGGCGGCCTGAAGGCACAGAACAGCGATGAGCCCGACAGCCAACTTACGCATTTTTATCCTCCAAAAAAGGCCTCTCGGAAACCGGGGACTTGGAGCGATTGTCGGCCCGAAGTCTTGGAAAGTCAAGGGAAAAGCGAGATTCGACCCTTCCATCTGTGCTAGAAAGCGGCATGGAAAATCGGCGCCGGCTGAAGATGATTCTCTCGGTCGTCCTGGCGGCGGCGCTGCTCGCGTACTTCCTCTCCCGCTCGAACCTGGCCGACGTGGCGGAAAAGATCGCCCACGTTCGATCCGGCTTTTTCCTTCTCGCCATCGGCAGCAGTCTCCTCACGATTCCCCTTCGTTCCTGGCGATGGCAGTTTCTTCTCCGGCCGGTCGGAAGGGTGCGCTTTGGCGACAGCTTTTCCGCGACGTGCATCGGATTTGCCGCCTCGACGGTTCTCCCGGCCCGCGCGGGAGAGGTGATCCGGCCCGTCGTGCTCTCGCGGCGGACGGGCCTGTCGTTCTCCGGCGCTCTCGCGTCGGTCGCCTTCGAGCGCCTGATGGACCTCGCCACCGTGCTCGCCTTTGTCGTGGCGTTTGTGATCCGGTTCCAAATGGCGGGAGCGGGCACGGACGCCATTCGACACCCGGAGCTCGTCGTCCGGCTCGCGAAGGCCTCGGCCGTTCTTCTCGCCGCCTTCGCGGCCGTGAGCGCATGGGCCGTCCTTCGCCGCGAGCAGACCGTCCGGTTCGTCGAGCGGGTCTCCTCCCGGCTTCCCGAGCGGGTTCGTCCGAAGGCCCGGGCGGCGGCCGCCTCCTTTCTCGACGGCCTGTCGGTCGTTCGCGAACCCCGCAGTTTCGCGGCGAGCGCCGTCCTGTCCGTCGCGCTCTGGACCGCGGTCTATTTTCAGATCTTTTTTCTGCTGCGCGCCTTCGGCACCGGACTGTCGTTCTGGGCGGCCGTGATCGTCTGTCTCCTCACGCTGGTCGGAATGCTGATCCCGACTCCCGGAGCGATCGGAGGCTTTCAGGCGATGTGCAGCTATGCCCTGACGTTCTTCTACGGCGTGGCCGTCGACACGGCGACGGCATTCGCCCTCGTGTACTGGGCGATCGCCTTCATTCCCGTCACCGTGATCGGATTCTCCCTCTTCGCCGCGGGCCCGCGTCGCTCCCATTCGTCGCTCACGGATCTTGCCGAAGCCGCGGCGGAAGAATAGATTGAACGGATGAAATGCCCGTTTTGCGGCGCGCTCGAGGACCGCGTGGTCGACTCGAGGGAAGGTCGCGAAGGCGAGTTCATTCGCCGCCGCCGCGAATGTACCGGCTGCGCCCGGCGCTTCACCTCGTACGAGACCATCGAGGACATCCCGTACATGGTCGTCAAGAACGACGGCCGGCGTGAGCCGTTCGACCGCAAGAAGCTCCGGACCGGGCTGTCGCGGGCCTGCGAGAAAAGGCCCATCCCCTCCGCCCGACTCGACGCGATCGCCGACGAGGTGGAAAGCCGCCTCCACGAAACCTCGGATCGTGAGATCTCGACGCGCGCGATCGGCTCGCTCGTCATGGAGCGGCTCAAGGAGCTCGACGAAGTGGCGTATGTCCGCTTCGCGTCCGTCTACCGGCAATTCGAGGACGTCGGCGAATTTCTCGACGAGCTGAAAACCCTGCTGTCGGGACGGCGGCATCCGAAAGGAGCCGTTTGAAGAGGGCGGGGCTCTTCGGGCCTCTCATGGAGATCACGAGGCTGCAAACGGAGCTCAACCGCCTCTTTGCCGGAATCCTGGAAAGCCAGCGCACCTCGCTCGCCACGGCGGCGGCGTGGGACCCGAACGTGGACGTGCTCGAAAGCGCCCGCGAGATCGAAATCGTCGTCGAAGTCCCGGGGCTCTCGGCGGGCGACCTCACCGCGGCGGCGAAAGGAAGCCGGCTGCAGATCCGCGGAGTCAAGCGCGCCGACCGGCGGCCCGGAAACCAAACGCGGTTCCTCTGCATGGAGCGCTTCTTCGGGGACTTCGAAAAGATCGTTTCCCTGCCCAACGCCGTCAACCTGAAGCAGGCGAAAGCCCGGCTCTCGGACGGGCTGCTTCGGATCCGCATTCCGCGCGTTCTCTCCGACCGCCGCAAGAGTCTCGACATCAAAATCGAAATCCAGGAAGGAACCCCCTGACATGGCCGACAAAGAGCTCGACAAATCGGCGGAAACCCTCGGCGAGATCCCGATTCCCGACATCGTTCCGGTGCTCCCCTTGAAAGACATGGTGGTTTTTCCCTACATCATCGTCCCGCTATCCGTGTCCCGCGAGAGGTCGATCAACGCCGTGGACGCGGCGCTGGCGGAGCAGCGGGTCATCATGCTGGCCGTCCAGAAGAGCAGCGAGAACGAGACGCCCGGCCCCGCGGACATCTACGAGATCGGCACGCTCGCCGCCATCATGCGCATGCTGAAGCTTCCCGACGGCAGGATCCGCCTTCTCGTTCAAGGCGTGTCCCGCGCGCGCGTGAACTCGTTCCTCCAGACGGAGCCGTACCTTCGCGCCAAAGTCACTCGAATCCCCGAGCCGGAGGCTCCGAAGAAGCTCGCCCCGGAGGAAGAAGCGCTGGTGCGGGGAGTCAAACAGAACCTCGAGCGCAGCGTGACCCTGGGCAAGAACATCTCCCCCGAAGTCATGCTCATCGCCGCGAATCTCGAGGACACGGCCCGCCTCGCCGATCTCGCGGCGTCCAATCTCGAGCTCAAGTCGGAGCAGGCGCAGCGCATTCTCGAAACGATCGCCCCGATCGCGCGGCTGAAGCTGGTCAACGAGGAGATCCTCAAGGAAATCAACGTCCTCACGATGCAGCAGGAGATCACGACCCAGGCCCGGGGGGAGATGGACAAATCCCAGCGCGAATACTTCCTTCGACAGCAGCTCAAAGCCATCCAGCAGGAGCTTGGCGACGGAGAAGAGCTCTCCGAGGAGATTGCGAACTACCGCCGGGCCGTCGCGAAGAAAAGCCTTCCGGAAGAGGCAGCCTCGGAGGTCGAGAAGCAGATCAAGCGGCTCGAGCGCAGCCATCCGGATTCCGCCGAAACCGCGATCATCCGGACGTACCTCGACTGGATGACCGGACTGCCCTGGAACACGTTCTCGCTCGATGCCTCGGACCTCGACCGGGCCAAGAAGATCCTGGACGAAGACCATTACGACCTGGAAAAGATCAAGGTCCGAATTCTCGAATTTCTCGCCGTCAAGAAACTCAAGAACACGATGAAGGGGCCGATCCTCTGCTTCGTCGGGCCCCCGGGGGTCGGGAAGACTTCGCTCGGACGGTCGATCGCGCGCGCCCTCGACCGGAAGTTCATCCGCCTTTCCCTGGGGGGCGTGCGGGACGAGGCGGAAATCCGGGGCCACCGCCGAACTTACGTGGGAGCGCTCCCCGGACGCATCATCCAGGGCATCTCGCAGGCGGGTACCTCGAACCCGGTCTTCATGCTCGACGAGATCGACAAGCTCGGCGCGGACTATCGCGGCGATCCTTCCTCGGCCCTCCTGGAGGTTCTCGACCCGGAACAGAACTCCACGTTTCGCGACCACTACGTGGGCGTTCCGTACGACCTCTCGAGAGTCCTCTTCATCGCGACCGCCAACGTTCTCGATCCGATCCAGCCCGCGTTCCTCGACCGCATGGAGGTCATCACGCTGTCCGGGTACACGGAAGAGGAAAAACTTCAGATCGCTCAAATCCATCTCATTCCCAAGCAGCTCGAGGAGAACGGGGTGACGACGGCGAATCTGGAGTTCACCAAGCCCGGCCTGCGAAAGATCATCGAAGGCTACACGAGGGAAGCCGGCCTCCGGAACCTCGAACGCGAGATCGGGTCGGTCGCGCGCAAAGTCGCGGTCACCGTGGCGAGGGGAAAACGCAGAAAATTCCGGATCACCCCCGCCGCAGCGGTGAAAATGCTCGGCCCGACCAGGTTTTTCGGAGAGGAGCGTCTCAAAAAGGACCAGGTCGGCGTCGCCACCGGTCTGGCCTGGACCCCCGTCGGCGGCGACGTCCTGTTCGTCGAAGCCAACGCGGTGAAGGGAAAGGGCGCCATCCTCCTGACCGGAATGCTCGGGACCGTCATGAAGGAGTCGGCCCAGGCGGCCCTGACGTACGCCCGCGCCCACTCGAAGGAGCTCGGGATCGCCGAGGACTATTTCGAGCTGCACGACATCCACGTCCATGTGCCCGAGGGCTCGATCCCGAAGGACGGCCCCTCGGCGGGCATTACGATGGCCGCCGCCATGATCTCCGCGTTCACGGGCCGGCCCGTCTCGAAGGACCTCGCGATGACGGGCGAAATCACCCTCCGAGGCGAAGTCCTTCCCATCGGGGGAGTCAAGGAAAAGGTCCTGGCAGCCAAGCAGGCGAAGATTGCCGGCGTCATCCTTCCGAAATTCAACCGGCGGGACATCGAGCAGATCTCGCCCCACGTGCTCGCCGGAATCGACGTCCGGTACGTGGGCAGTGTCGACGAAGTTCTCGCCCTCGCGCTTCCTCCGGCGGACGGAACCGCCGCAGCCGCGCAAAAGGCCCCCGCTCGCCGGGCCCAGACGCCCCGCCCCCACGGTCCGCAGCCCTCTGTATGACGAAGCGGGGCGAAGACCTCTTCACCGCTCGGCTTTCGGCCGCGGCCCGGCCCGGGCGAGGTCTCCGGGTGGGAATTGGCGACGACGGAGCCGTCGTCGACCTACCGCGCGGCCGGTACGTGGTGACGACCGACACGCTCGTCGAGGGCATCGACTTTCTTGCCCGGGAAAACGCCGAATGGATCGGGCGACGGGCCGCGGGAGCGAACCTCTCGGACCTCGCCGCGATGGGGGCGCAACCGTTGGGAGCGCTCCTCACCCTCGGCATTCCCCGACGCCGGACGCCCGGCTTCGCATGGAAGATCGCCCGCGGCGCAATTGCCAAACTGGAGCCCTTCGGAGCCCGGCTCTGGGGGGGCGACGTTTCACGATCCCGGGAGATCTTCGTCACGATCTGCCTGATCGGGAAAACGCCTCATCCGGTGACGCGGCGGGGGGCCCGGGCCGGAGACCTCGTCTATTTGACCGGCGAGCCCGGCGCCTCGTTTCGAGGTCTCGCCGCGCGAAAGAGACGGCGCCGGGGAGCGCCGTCGGCCGAGGAAAGGCGCTACCTCGACCCCGAGCCGCGAGTACGGTTCGGCGCCGCCCTGTCGGCGGGCCGGCTTGCTTCGGCGATGATCGACGTCTCGGACGGCCTGGGAAAGGACGCTCACCGGCTCGCGGCGGCCTCGGGCGTCGCGCTGGTTCTCCGGGGCGTCGACCGGAAAACCCTCCTTCTCCCGAGCGACGATTTCGAGCTCCTCTTCACCGCCCCGCCGAAGAACGCCGACGCGATCCGGCGGGCGGCGAAGCGAACTCGGACCCCCCTGTGCGAAATCGGGCGCGCGGCTGCCGGCCGCGGCGTCTTCTGGACCGATGGGCGCCGCCGGGCTCCCATCGCCGACGCCGGCTACGACCACTTCCTCCGATGACGATCTTCCACGGGCGATGGCGGCAGTTCATCCTCCATCTCATGGGGAAAGAAGACCCTCCCGAGAAAGTGGCGGCCGCCTTCGCGCTCGGCATCGCGATCAGCTTTTTCACGCCGCTCACCGGGTTTCACACCCTGATCGCCCTGGGGCTCGCCTTTCTTCTCGGACTCTCCAAGGTCGACGTCGTGATGGGAACCTTCGTCGTCAATCCCTGGACGGTGGTCCCCGTCATCACCTTCGAGGAGTTCCTCGGCAAGAAGATCCTTCATTACTCTCCGTCGCTCGCGCCGCGGCTCCCCTGGCGGGAGCTGCTTCACCGCCAGTTCTGGCACACGCTGCGGGGAAGCGGCTTGAACTACCTCGCCGCGCTGACCGTCGGCTCAGTGCTCGTCTCGTCCGCCGCGGCGACGGCCACGTACTTCCTGGTGCGAGGCGTCATCCTCCGCTACGAAAGAACGCACCCCCAGTGGTCCGCACGGCTGCGCAGAACCGAAAAGAGCTGCGCCGTCAGGGAAGACGAATCGGACGGACCTGCGCGGGGGCGCAAGTAAGAGACGCCACGCTTCCGCAGCCCGCGGGACCGGGGGCGGCGGGCAGAGAGAAGACCGTGGACACCTCCGCGCCCCCGTTGGGAACGATCGTGGCCCGGAACGGGACGGCTCGCCCGCATTGGAGCGGGATCCCCTGGAACCCCGCGCGGACCTGAAACGAGAATTCCGCCGAGCCGCCCGGAGGGATCGCTTCCAGCGGCTCGGGCATCGGCGTCTCCACTTCGACGGCCGAATCGAGGCTCTCGATGGAAATCTCCGACAGTTCCGAGCTCGCCGACGGGGCCGAATTCGTGACGCGAAGGGAAACGCTCGACGACTGGCAATCCGCCAGAACGCCCCCCGCGACGACGGCGGAGCCGGCATCGAGCGCCAGGCCCGGTTCGGCGACGACTCCTATGTCGCCTGTCGCGACGAGGGCGAATCCGACGGCGGGCCCCAGCGGGATGAAATGCGGCGAAACCGAGATCGTGTAGTCGCCCGGCGCGGGAGAGGAAAATGCGATCGACACGACGTTGTTGATCCGGTCGAACTGTTGCTCGAGCAGGCCCGGCCCCTCGACGGAAAGATCGAGATCGTCGACCAGCTCGGGCGTGGAATCCTGGTAGCTGCGCGGAACGCCGGGAGGATCGGTCCAAACGAGCACGACGCGGAGGGGACGCGATCCCGACCGCACGGAGAGACGGAAGAGCCGGGGGTTCTCATCGCCCGGCAGAAAGGCCGAGGCCACGTCGGCCACAAAGAGGCGAAACGGGGAATCCCGGAACGCCAGCACGTTTGCCAGCTCGATGCGGCCGAAACCCTGCTCGTTGGAGGGCGGCGGGTCCACGGGAGCTCCCAGCCGGTTTCCCCGGAGAGGAACCGCCGACGCGATGAGCGCGGCCTTCACGAGAGCCGCCGAAGGAAGAAGGGTGTGGTCCGGATTCGCTTCGCCATCGGGATAGAAGCCCTGCTGGAAGTAGTCGCGGACGAGCGCCCCGGCGCCCGCCGCCGTCGGCGTGGCGAACGACGTCCCGGCGTCCGCCGCCGTCGTGCAATTCTCGGTCAGGATCGAGAAATCCGACGACGCGGAAACGTTGACTCCCGGCGCGACGACATCCGGTTTCCAGCGGCCGTCGGCCGCCGGGCCGATCGCGGAAAAGTCGGAAAGGTCCTCATCCGAGCCCGAGGGGGTGTTCCGCGTCGATCCGACACAGACGATGTCCTTGCCGTTTCCCGGCGATGGAACCGAGCGCGGGCCCGACACGCCGGCGTTTCCCGCCGCGAAAAACGCAAGAAAGTCGGGATGGCGAAATGCGAAATCGTCCACGTCACGGGCCGTGAGGGAGTAGCCGGAATTGAACGGCGCCGGCCCGATCGTGTCGTCGGCCCACGAATCGGAATGAATGCGCGCGCCCTGCGCATACGCCTGGGCGAAGATCGGGTCGAGCCCGTCGGGCGCGCACCCGAGGCCCGGAAGATTGCCGCACCGGGCCGTGTCGGCGGAGTACCCGCCGTCCTGGACGATGAGACGCGCTCCCGGCGCCATCCCGTCGCCCGGGTCATGAATCAGCGGGTGCGCAAGGTTGTCGCCCGCGGCATTTCCCGCCACATGGGTTCCGTGGCCCTCGTTGTCGTAAGCCGTGGGATCCTCCGGTCGCTCACAGGGCGCCGGGAACTCGTCGCACGAGTCCAGAAAATCGTAAGCGGCGATCTTTCGGTGAAGGGCGCCCGTCGAGGTCCCGTACACTCCGCCCGCCGATGTGTTGACCGCAAATGAATTCGAGGGATCGTTGAAAAAGCACGAGTCGACGTCGAGGCCGGTATCGAGAATCCCGATCGTTTGCGTCGAGCCGAAAATCCCGTGGTCGAAGATCGGCGTCGGGCCGAGCGGAATGCCCGATTGAATCGTCCCGACCGACCGGTCGTTGGCGAGCCGCGGGTTGCTGCGCGGAAACGCAGCGAATGCGCCGTCGTCGGCCAGGAATTTTCGAAGACTCGCCTGCCGCGCGCCCGCGGCGATTTCCAGCCTCGCCCCGAATGGCGAGTCCCGCGCGCCGGTCACCGTCAGTCCAGCGGCGAAGGCCGACGCCGACAGGTCCGCGGCGCGGATTCCGGGATGGCCGAGGAGCGAAATTCGCCCCGGGATCGGATCGACGCCGTTTCCCAGCAGTTCCGGGGACGCCTTGTCCTCCGGCTCGAGCGGCCCCATCCAGGCGATCTCGGCGATCCCGGAGGGCCGCGCTTCCCGCGCGGAAAGAACGGCGGAGTCGCGGGACAAGACCGTCTCGAGAGTCCACCCCGAAAGATGAAGGGCGGATTCGACCGTCCGATCGAGAGGGACCGAGAACTTGGCCAGAACATGACCGGCGGAGCGGGAAGAGCCGGAGACGGGACCCGGGGACACCGAGAGGTCGCGAAGCCTTCCGGGCGCAGGGATCGTCAGATCGGAAGCTGCCAGGAGGCGCGGAAAAAAGAGAGCGAGGAGGGCCGCTCGGCGCACCCGGCGGACCATATCACCGCGCGGGAAGCGCCCGCTCCCCTTCCCGAACGTCCGGATCCGAAAAGAGCGCCGGTTGAAGGTACATCCAGGTGCCCCATCGCCCGCGGACTTTTCGGGCGGCTTCCGGCGAACGCGCGGCGTCGCGCAGCAGGAGCAGCAGGTCCGAACGCTCGCGATCGGCCTCGAACAGCTTGAGGCGAAGTCCCGCGGCTTCCTCGAAGTCGTCCCGCTGCTCGGCGATCCTCGCGAGCCCGCCGAGCGCCACGCCGTCATTCTCGAAGTCCTCGAGGGATTCGTCCCACTCCTCCTCGGCCTTCTCCGACCATCCCTTCGACGCGTACAGGCGCCCGAGGTCGTCGTGGTTGAGAGCCATGTCGGGCTCGAGCGCGATCGCCTTGCCGAAAGCGGCCGCCGCCTCATCGGCCCTCCCGCGCCTCCAGAGGAAGAGCGCCCAATGGTAAGCGAGAGGATACGATTTCGGGCAGATCCGAACACCTTCCCGGTAGTCCGTCTCGGCTTCGACAAAGTCTCCCCGGCGCTCCGCGCCAAAGGCCGCCGTGAACCAACCGTTCTCGTAGGTCGAAAAGATTTGAACGGAACGGCGGCCGTCCCTCACCGCTTCGAAGAGATCCCCGAGCTCTCCGGCGATCCGGCCCCGCCCCGCCCACGCGTCGTAGTAATTCCCATAGATCTCGGTCGCACGGCGGTACTGCCGGTAGGACGACGGAAACCGCTTCTTGTCTGCATCTTCGTACGCCAGGTCGTAATGCGCCTTCGCGCTGTCGGGCGAGGTCACGACCAGATTGGAAAAAAGGGCCCTGTCGTCGAGCCAGACCGAATTGCGCACGATCGTTCGCGCGAGAAACAGCAGCGCGACGGCGGCGATCGCGGCGACCGCTCCGCGCCGCCGAGAGAGGGCCGCCGCGTGGAAAGGAAAACACGACGCCATCACGAGAGCGATCCCGGCCGAAGGAAGGTACAGGAGTCGCTCCGCCATGATCGTCCCCGTGACGAAAAGAAAATTCGAGGTCGGCAGCGAGGCGAGAAGAAAGAGGAGAACGCCGATCCCGGCGGGAGGCCTCTTGCGAAAGAGGACGAGGGCCGCCGCCGCGAGGAGCCCGACGCCGAGCGACGCCGCCCAGAACACCGGCGAACGGAACCCGTACGGCCGCAACTGCCACGCCGACTCGTCCGCCGAGAGCCGAAGGGGGAAAATCACCCTTCCGAGACCGCGGAGAAGGATCGCGGCCGCGTTGCCGACCCTCCGACCGGCGGACAGGGTCACGAGCGGATTTTCGAGCTCGAAAAAGCCGGCCTTCTTCGAGATGAGGAAGCCCTTCAGGACGGCGGACCGAATCACGAATGTCGCCGCAAGGGGAACGCCGAACGAAAAGAAGTAACCGGCCCGCCGCTTCAGGAGAGCCCCGAATCGCCGCGCGAAACCTCCGGTCTCGTCGAGCAGGGCTCCGAGAAAGAGGAGCCCCGGAAACACGACTGCGCTCTCTTTCGTTTCGATCGCGAGGAAATAGAGCACCCACGCGAGCGCAAGCCATCGGAACCCCGCCCGGGATCGGAGAGCGCAGTGCCACGCCAGGAGCAGCCAGAACGTCGACAGCACTTCCGCGCGCCCGACGATCGAAGTGACCGCCTCGACGTGCACGGGCATCACGGCGAAAAAGAGAGCGGAGATCCCCGCCAGGGGTTCGCCGAACCAGCGCCGGAAGAGGAAGAAGAGGAGCAGCACGTTTCCGGCATGGAGGACGACGTTGACCAGGTGGTAGCCGAGCGTCGATTTTCCGTGGATCGCGAAATTTGCCGCCAGGGAGAGCAGATCCACCGGGCGGTAAGCGGTTCCCGTCGCCAGCGTGCCTCCGAAGTAGTGCGTCGTGAAGATCTTCGGGAGCTCGGACCAGGACTGAATGCGGGGGTCGTCCCGCACGATCGCCTTGTCGTCGTACGTGAAGCCGCCGTTGAGGCCGTTGGAGTACGCGAGGAGGCATGCCGCGACGAGAAGCCACGGCCAGGGGCGCTTTTCCCAGGGCCAGGAAAAAGACATGACGGCGCGAAACTGTATCGCAAGGCCGCTCGGCCGGCTTCACGGAGCGCAGAATCCCTTGCCGCCCGGGAGTTTCGCTCGGACTAGAATCGGGGCGTGATTGGCGTCTTCCTGGTCCTTGGAATGCTCGCCGCGCCCGCGCCTCCGGCTCCGGCTCCGGCTCCGGCTCCGACCGATTTTCCCGTGAACACGATCGTTCCCCGGGTCGAATGCGCGGACACGCCGGGGCAGAGCTACGCGCTCTACCTCCCTCCCGGTTATTCGCGCGGCCGGGCGTGGCCGATCCTCTATCTCTTTGATGCCCGTTCCCGGGGGACGCTCGCGGCGAAGCTCTTTTCCGGACCGGCGGCGCGATACAAGTGGATCGTCGCCAGCTCCAACAACACCCAGAGCGACGGGCCGATCGATCCCAACATCACGGCCTTTCGCGCAATGTGGCGAGACACCCACGATCGCTTCTCGATCGATTCGAACCGCGTCTATGCGGGGGGGTTCTCGGGAGGAGCTCGCGTCGCGACCCTGATGGGAACGACCGCTCCGGGAACGGTCGCGGGCGTCATCGGCTGCGGCGCGGGTTTCCACACGACGGTTCGGAGAAAACCGCCGTTTGTCTATTTCGGCACGACGGGTTACCGCGATTTCAATTACGCCGAGATGCGCGCCCTCGGAGCGCAGCTCGAAGCTCTGGGGACCCCTCATCGAATCGAACACTTCGACGGCGAGCACGAATGGCCCCCCTCCGAGATCGCCCTGGACGCCGTCCAGTGGATGGAGGTCCAGGCCATCCGAAGCTCCGGGACGCTCGGTCCGTCCGGAGAGCTCGACGAGATCCTCTCCCGGCGCCGGGAACGGGCTCGCGCGCTCGAAGCCCGGAGGCCCGCCGAGGCTCTTTCCGAATACCGCTCGATCGAGCGCGACTTCGCGGATCTTCGCGACGTCTCGGTCACGCAGGCCGACATCGTCCGGCTGGAACACTCGGGCGAAGTCGAGCGCGACGTCGCGGAGGAGGCGAAGCTCGACGCGCAGGAGAAGCGCACGAGGGAGGCCTTCGTCCCGGTCTGGGCGGAGATTCGCTCCGGAGACGCGATTCCGCTCCAACGGCTCGTCCAGGAGCTTCACATTCCGGAGCTGCGCGAGCGGGCCTTGAAAGGGCCCGCTTCCGGCGACGGCCTTTCCGCGCAGAGGCTCCTGAACGAGATCTCGGCCCAGACGTCCTACTACCTCGCGACCGGATACCGATCCGAGAAGAACCACGCGCGCGAGATCCTCTGCCTCTCGATCGCGGCGCAGGCCCGGCCGGATTCGCCGATCGTTTTCTACCGCCTCGCGGAGGCCCGCGCCGTCGCCGGCGACCGCGAAAAGGCGCTCGACGATCTCGCGGCTGCGGTCGAGAAGGGGTTCTCGCTGCCGGACGTGCTCGAAGGCGACGAAGACCTCTCGTCCGTGCGCTCCTCCCCGCGCTTTGCGGCCCTCCTCGCCGCGGTCCGCGCCCGCGCCCAAACGAAGTCGGAATCCTGACGGACTGGCTTCCTCCGGGGGTTTCAGGGAGAATCGCGCCCCATGCCTCTCAGCGAAGGTCCGAAAAGCCGACACACCCTGAAAGACATCGTCCTCGGCAAGCCGTTGCGCGCGACCGATCCGGGGGTCTTTCACCACGTTTCGCTCGTCGCGTTCCTGGCCTGGGTCGGCCTCGGCGCCGACGGGCTCTCCTCGTCGGCCTACGGCCCCGAAGAAGCGTACAAAGCCCTCGGCGAGCACGCTCCCCTTGCCGTTCTGCTCGTCGCAATGACGGCCTTCACCGTTTTCGTCATTTCCTTCGCGTACAGCAAAGTGATCGAGGAGTTCCCGGGAGGCGGCGGGGGCTACCTCGTTGCCACGAAGCTGCTGGGGCCGCGTTTCGGCGTGGTCTCCGGGTGCGCTCTCATCGTCGACTACATCCTC
Source organism: Thermoanaerobaculia bacterium (assembly GCA_050747885.1). Classification (GTDB taxonomy): domain Bacteria; phylum Acidobacteriota; class Thermoanaerobaculia; order UBA5066; family DATFVB01; genus CAWEYG01. The sequence goes on along the minus strand of JBOGJO010000004.1, from coordinate 17,073 downwards.
ACGATCTCGGTCTCCGTCGTCTCGGGCGTGGACGCGATTTTCAACCTCCTTCCGGCCCGGGTCCACGGGTTCAAACTCGAGACGGCCATCGCCGTCCTGATCCTTCTCGTCATCCTGAACCTTCGGGGCGTGAAGGAATCGGTCACGGTCCTCCTGCCGATCTTCCTGATTTTCTGCGTCACGCACCTCGTGTTGATCCTCACAGCCGTCTTGGGCCACTTCACGGAGCTCCCCCGGGTCTTCCAGGGGACCGCCCGGGATTTCCACGGCGGCGTTTCCGCGCTCGGGTTCGTTCCGATGCTGTTCATCCTTCTCCGCGCGTATTCCATGGGCGGTGGGACCTACACGGGAATCGAGGCCGTTTCCAACGGGGTCCAGATCCTGCGCGAACCCCGGGTCCACAACGCCAAGAAGACGATGCTCTACATGGCCCTCTCGCTCGCGTTCACGGCCGGCGGAATTCTTTTCGCCTACCTGCTCGTGCACGCCGAGCCCGCCGCCGGAAGGACGATGAACGGGATCCTCGCCGAAAAGGTGTTTTCCGGATGGGCGATTTCCGGCGCGCCCGTCGGGCGCTGGCTCGTCGTGGCAACCCTCGTCTCCGAAGGGCTTCTCCTCTTCGTGGCGGCGCAGACGGGATTCCTGGACGGACCTCGCGTCCTCGCGAACATGGGCGTCGATTCCTGGGCGCCCCACCGCTTCGCCCAGTTGTCGGACCGGCTCGTGACGAAAAACGGCGTCCTCCTCATCGGCCTCGCGTCCGGAGCCGTCATGCTGTACGCCCGGGGCGGATTGGACCTGCTCGTCACCATGTACGCGATCAACGTGTTTCTGACCTTCACGCTGACCGAGCTCGGGATGACGATGCACTGGATCCAGGACCGCCGCGAAAAGCCGCAATGGAAGAAGAACCTTCCGATTCATCTCACCGGGCTGATTCTGTGCTTTTCAATTCTCTGCGTGACGCTCTACGAGAAGCTCCTCGAAGGAGGGTGGGTCACCGTCGCCGTGACGAGCGCGTTCATCCTGCTCGCATTTTCGATCCACAAGCACTACCACAACGTCCGCGACCGCCTGAAGTACCTGGACGAAGTCCTCACGAGCGTGCCCCTCCACGAGCACCCCGTCGAAGAGGAGCCGATGGACCGCAAGGCGCCGACGGCCGCGATTCTCGTGGGCGGGTTCAACGGCCTCGGAGTGCATTCTTTCCTTTCGATCCAGGCGCTGTTTCCGCGTTACTACGAAAACTATCTGTTCCTCTCGGTCGGCGTGATCGATTCCGCGAGGTTCAAAGGGGAATCCGAGATCGCGTCGCTGCGCACCTCGACCGAATCCGACCTTCGCCAGTACGTCGACTTCGCGCACAAGCTCGGCATGAAGGCCGATTTCCGTTATTCGCTCGGCACCGAGGCGGTCGACGAGGCGGAGAACCTCGCCCTCCAAGTCAAGAAGGAATTTCCCCGGACGATTTTCTATCTCGGGAAGCTCGTCTTCGAGCGGGATCGGTTCGTGTACAGATTCCTGCACAACCAGACCGCGCATGCCATCCAGCGGCGGCTCCAGTTCTCCGGGCTTCAGAGCGTGATTCTGCCGATCCGCGTCAGCGAGAAAGAGCTCCACGCTCCTTCGCGGCCTGCGACCACCGCCGCCTGACGGCGGCTCCGATCAGCGGACCGGCCTCAGCCTTCCGAGAAGAAGCTTCCACCAGCGCGGCGTGTAGAGCCGGTGGAGGAAGTCCCGGGCGTCCGCCCGCGCCAGGCGCCGGATGAGCAGCGCGTACCCGAGGTCGCCGGCACGGCGATAGAGCGACCGGTTCGCGAACGAGGCGGCGAGAAGACCCCCGAGACGCTCGCGCCAGAGCCGGTCGAACTCGCCGGAACGACCGGACACGACGGCCCTCGCGGCGAGGTGCCCCGACACGATCGCCATTCGGATCCCGAATCCCCAGAGCGCATCCTGAAACCCGGCCGCCTCGCCGACATGGAGCGCTTCGCCCTCGCGAGAAGTGGAGGGCCACCGGAAGTTCCCGATCCCGCCGAACCGGCGGGGATTGACCATGTCCAACCCGGCGCGGCAGCGGAAAAACTCGACCGTCCGGGCGAGGCACCCGTTCGCCTCGCGAAACCGGTCGAACATGCAGCACGCGAGGGTTCCCCGCCCCCGGGAGACGAGCAGGTAGCCGTAGCCTTTCGGAGCGATCCGATCCGCCATCACGGCGAAGAGGCCGTCGGGCATTCCGGTCTCGAAGACGTAACCGACGTCGAGCGCGTCGGTCCGCCGCGGCCCCGCGGCAACGATGCCTTTGCAGGCGGCGGGGGCTTCCGTTTCATACCGGATCTCGACTCCCTCGCGAAGCGCCTGAGCCTCGAGTGCCCGGTCGAGCGTGCCGGCGTCGGGGCCCCGGCGGACGAGGTAGAACGGAGCGTCGCGCGAGGCGACTCTCCGCCTCCGGCCCCAGGCATCGAAGAGAACCGCCTCGTGGAGGGTCGCGTGCTCGAACTCGGGATCGATGCCGATGGCCCGGAGCTCGTCGAGGGCGTCGTCGTTCGAGGTCCAGTTCTCGATGGCTTCGAAGTCGCCCTGGAAACGGCTTCCGACGGTCTTTGCCCGCTCGTACACCACGGCCGGGAATCCCGCCCGGGCAAGCGTGATGGCCGCCGAGAGGCCCGCGGGCCAGGCCCCAACGATCGGGATGGGCTCCATGGACGCGAATTATGCCCCGAAGCCGACGCCGGTGACGACTCCGGCGAGTCCCGACCCGCAGATTCGAAGAACTGGGTTGACCTGCGGAACGTTCCGTTGGATCTTAGAAAGGAACGAAACGAACCCAACAACGAAGAGTCTCGCCAACGTGGGCTGCCGCCGCGCGCCGCGCGACGAAATCCGATGAACACGAACCGCAGCGCGGGTCATTGGTATCGAAGCGCCTCGACGGGATTGAGACGCGATGCCTTTCGCGCGGGATAGAAGCCGAAAAAAATTCCGACGGCCGCCGAAAACCCAAAGGCGATCAGAACCGCGCCGGCGTTGAGCTGGATCGAAAGGCCGCCCCGGCTTTCGATGATTCGAGATGCCCCGATGCCAACGACGACGCCGACGACTCCTCCGAGGATGGAGAGGGTCACGGCTTCGATCAGGAACTGTGCGAGAACCTGGCGAGCCCGAGCGCCAACCGCTCTTCGCAATCCGATCTCGTGGATCCGCTCACTGACGGAAACGAGCATGATGTTCATGATCCCGATGCCGCCAATGAGCAGGGAGATCGCGGCGCAAGTGGCGAGCAGAAGCGAAAGCGTCCGAGATGATTGCGCGGTCATCCGGGCGAATTCCTCCTGCGACCGCATCGTGAAGTCCGAGTCCTGGCCCGGCCCGAGATGGTGTCTCTGCCTCAGCAGGGCTTCGATCTCTTTCTGCGCCGGGTTCACGAGGTCAACTGAGGCGGCGGAGACGAAGATCATGTCGAGCTTCGCGCGTCCGGTGAGCCGCTTCATGGCCGTCGTGTAGGGCAACACGACGAGATCATCCTGGTCGCCCATCATCGTTGCGCCCTTTCGCTCGAGAACGCCGACGATCTTGAACGGAACATGATTGATGCGGACGGTCTGCCCGACCGCCTCGCCGTCGGAAAACAGGTTGTCGCTGACCGTGGCTCCGAGCACGCAGACTTTTGTCGCCGCCCGAACATCCGAGTCCGTGAAAAACGAGCCCTTGACGGTGTTCCAAGAGCGCACGAACGGCCAATCGACTCCCGCCCCCTGGATGCGGGTCCCCCAATTGCTTTCTCCGGTGATCAACTGCGCCGAACCTCGGACGGTCGGCGAAACGTAGGCGACCGAAGGGCACTCCTGCCGGATCTCGGCGGCGTCCTCTTCCGTGATCGTCGATTGACCGGTGAAAATACGCGCTCCGCCCTGTGTCGAAGCCCCCGGAATGAGCATGATGAAATTCGACCCCAGGGAGCCGATCTGGGATTGAATGGATCTCGACGCTCCCTGTCCGATGCCGATCATGGCGACGACGCAGCCGACGCCGACGATGACGCCGAGCATGGTGAGAGCGGATCGCATCTTGTTCCGAACGAGAGCCTGGATCGCCAGATCGAAGAGTGTCTTCACGTTCTCAGATCCAAATCGAGACTCTTCGACGAATCGTCGCGTCCACGTTCGCAGAATGCGGCCGGGCGCTCCTCCGGACAATGATCCAATCGCATTACCTGCCTGCAAAACGGCTTCCCCGCGCCATCGGTTCTTTCTCTGTCATATCCTCGAAGCGTATGTCCCCTCTTGCGCGGGTCGGGATTTTCGGTTTCGGAAGGATCGGGAGAAATCTCCTCCGGATCCTCTCTTCGCACGCCGAGGTCGAGATCGGCGCGATCGCCGACCTTGCCGACGCCCGCGCGCTCGAGTACCTGTTCCGATTCGACACCCTGCTCGGCCGGTTTCCGGGAACCGTCGCGCTCCAGAACGGCCGGCTGAATCTCCCCGGCAGAGAAATCCCCATGATCACGGGAAAAGACCAATCGCCGATTCCAAACTGGGGAGATCTCGGCGTCGAGACCGTTTTTGAATCGACTTCGAAGGGCCGCACCCGCGGCGAGCTCGAGCGGCACCTGGCCGCGGGCGCCCGGCGCGTGATCGCGCTGGCGCCTCCGCTCGATCCGCCCGACATCACGTGCGTGATGGGTGTCAACGACGGCGATCTGAAGTCTTCCCAGAGAATCGTTTCCAACGCGTCTTCGACGGTGCACAGTCTCGCTCCGGTCGCGGCGATTCTCGACGAGGCCTTCGGAATCCGACGCGCGTTTTTCACGACGGTCCACTCGTACACGAGCCACCACCGCCTGGCCGACGTTCCGTCAAAAGACATGCGCCTGGGCCGCGCCGCCGCGGAGAACATCATTCCTGAGGCGTCGCGTTCTCCGGAGGTCCTGATGGGGCTGCTCCCCCGACTCCGGGGCAAGGTCACGGGCGTGGCCATGTCGGTCCCGGTCAGCAACGGGTCGCTGGTGGACCTCGTCTGCTGGCACGATTCTCGGGTGACTGCCGAAAGCGTGAACGAAGCCGTTCGCTCCGCGGCGTCATCGGACCGTTGGAAGAAGTACCTGGCTTACGAGACCGACCCCATCGTCTCCTCGGATGTCGCCCTGTCGCAATTCTCGGGGATCTTCGACTGCCTCGCGACAATGGCCGTTGGGGAACACGTCTCGAAAACGATCTGCTGGTTCGATTCCGGGTTCGGCTATGCCCACCGCGCGGTGGATCTTCTGGAACGTTTCGCCGCGCTCGATGCGGAGGCGCCGTGACGATCCGGGTGGGGATCAACGGATTCGGCCGGATCGGGCGGACCGTGTTTCGAATCCTGTCGAAACGGCCCGACATCGAGGTCGTCGCGGTCAACGACCTCTACGACAATGCGGACCTCGCCTACCTCCTCAAGTACGACACGGTCATGCGCGTCTTCGATCAAGAGGTTTCCACGGACGCCCGTTCGATGACGGTCGGCGCTCGGCGCGTCGCGATGACCGAAGAACGCGACCCGGCGCGAATTCCGTGGCGGTCGTTGGGCGCGGATATCGTGGTCGAGTCGACCGGCGTCTTCACGACGCGCGAAAATCTTCAAAAGCACGTGGACGCGGGCGCCAAACGGGTGATCCTCACCGTTCCTCCGAAAGACGAGATCGATGCGATGGTCGTGATCGGGGTCAACGACAGCATCCTGAAACCTTCGCATCGACTCGTCTCAAACGCTTCCTGCACCACGAATTGCCTCGCGCCGATCGCCAGGATCCTGGACGACGCTTTCGGGATCGAAGACGGAATGATGACGACGGTTCATGCGTACACGAACGACCAGAGGCTCGCCGATGTCCCGCACAAGGACCTCCGGCGCAGCCGCGCCGCCTCGGAGAACATCATCCCCACGACGACGGGAGCCGCCCGGGCGGTCGGCAAGGTCCTTCCCCGTTTGAAAGGACGGCTCGACGGGATGGCGATTCGGGTTCCCGTTCCGGACGGATCGATCGTGGATTTCGTCTGCCGACTCTCGAAAGTCGCGACGGCCGAGCAGATCAACGAAGCTGTCCGTCGGGCTGCCGACGGTCAGATGAGGGGGATCGTGGAATACAGCGAAGTGCCCCTCGTCTCGTCCGATATCATCGGCAACCCTCATTCCTCGGTGTTCGACGCCCTTTCGACGGCCGCGAGTGGAGACGGTTTCGCGAAGATCCTGGCCTGGTACGACAACGAATGGGGCTATTCGAACCGGGTCGTCGACCTGATTCTCCGTCTTGCAGCTCTCGGGGAGGCTTGAGCCCTTCTCGATGCGTCGCGGATTTGACGAGCGGAAGGAGCCCCCAGCAGAATGCATTTGAACGTGCCTCCTGTCTGGCTGATTCGCGCATCCGTCGCGGCCGTGTGGCTGTATGAGGGCCTCTGGTGCAAGCTCCTTGGCCGCGAACCCCGCCAGCTCCGGGTCGTCGAGGCGGTGCCCTACTTTCCGCCCCGAACTGTGGCGTTGTTTCTCAAGGCGCTCGGCGCCGTCGAAGTGGCGCTCGCCGCATGGGCGGCGTCCGGGATCCACCCGGGGTCCTGCGCATGGGCGCAGACGGTCCTGCTCGTGACCCTCAACGTGAACGGACTGATCTGGGCGCGCCACATCATTCACGATCCGGGCGGCATGGTGGTCAAGAACGTCTCCTTTCTCATGCTGGTCTGGGTCGCCGCGGGCCTGCCGGGTTGAGGATCGGGACGATGGGAGAGTCCGCGATCGAGACCGCGTGGGCGCGGGGACGCTTCGACGCGCGAAACGGGCGCGGCCGGGTCCTGTTCGGACGCATGCACGAGGACGCGTCGATCGAGCTTCGGACCTTCGAACCGGGAGGACGCGTCTTTTGCATCGCATCGGCCGGCTGCACCGCAATGCAGCTCGCCGCGCGACACGATGTCGTGGCCGCCGATGTCAATCCCCTCCAGCTCGCTTATGCGAGGCGGCGATTCGAAGGAGAAGTCGGCGGAGCCGGCGTCGCCGAGCGCTTCATCGCGATCGCACGAGGGCTCTCACCCCTCGTCGGCTGGAGCAGATCTCTTCTGCGCGAGTTCCTCGATCTCGATGACCCGGAAGCTCAGGTCGTCTTCTGGCGCCGCCATCTCGATACGCGGAGATTCCGCCGCGCGCTCCGGCTGCTTCTCTCGCGGCCCGTCCTGCGGCGGATCTACGCCGCGCCATTTCTCGCGCGCCTTCCGCCCCGTTTCGACGAAATCGTGCGCACGCGCATGGAACGCGGCTTCGCCCGGCACTCCAATCTCCGGAATCCCTTCGTTCGGGAGCTCCTTCTCGGCGAGACGAGCCCGCCTGCGGGCCCCGCAGGCGCGAACGGCATCCGGCTCGTCCTTTCCGACGCCGCTTCATTCCTGGAGAGTGCGCCCGCCGGAAGCTTCGACGGGTTCACACTGTCGAACATCCTCGACACCGCCGGTCCGGATTACGAGCATCGGTTGATCGCGGCCGTCAAGCGGGCCGCGGCGCCGGGCGCCGTCTCCGTGTTCCGGAGTTTTCGCGAGCCGGCGATGTTTGCCCCGACCAATTTTGCCGGCGAGGATCGGTCAATGCTCTGGGGCATCGTCGACGTCCGGCCGGCAGCAGATTTATGACCGATCCGAAGTTGCGCTCGATCGTCACCCGGATGGAGTTGGCCGCCTCGCCGGAGAGCACCTGGATCGGGTTGATTTTCTTCGAGCAGATCGCGCAGCCGCCGCCCCTTCTCTTGCGCCTGCTCCTGCCGCGTCCGATCGGCAGCAAAGGCGAAAAGTCGCGCGTCGGGGATGAGGCGGTCTGCCTCTATCGGACCGGACACCTGCGGAAACGGGTGACGCATGTGGAACCGGGTCGCTCTTACGGCTTCGAAGTGGTCGAACAGTCGCTCGCCGTGGGAGGGGGAATTCGTCTTTCCGGCGGCCGCTACTCTCTGCGCGAGATCCCGGGCGGCTCGACCGAAATCAAGCTCGAAACCCGTTATGTAGGTTTCCGCCGGCCCCGATGGGTCTGGAACGCGATCGAAGAGACCGTCTGCCACCGTTTCCATCGCCACATCCTGAGAGCGATCCGGCAAAACCTCGGGGCGTCCGGCAACGAGACCTTCAGTCCCTGACTCGAGCCCAGCCCCGATTCGACCTCAGGGTTTGCTCGTGAACCGGTTGTAGAGCCAGGCGATCAAGGCGCCGAGGGCGAGCCCGTCGGGAAAAGCCCACAGGAGCCCGATCACGCTGCCCGCGGGGGTGAACGCGAAGCCTCGGTAGGCAAGGCTGAGCAACGGGACCGCCCCGCCCTGTCCGTCCAGCGCGATCACCCACCACGCGAGGCTGAAAATTCCGAGGCCCCAGACGATCCCGCACGTGAGCGAAAACGCCTTGACGTTCAACTTCATGGTTCGCCTCCTCGAGTGATTGTAGTCCGCAAGCGAGCACAAACGGGCCCGCAAGGGCGTGCAGACCGTCGTCGACCATCTTCGGATTGAGCCGTACTTCTGAGACGAGACGGCTCACCCTCGCGCGGCCGGCCCTTCTCAGTCGGCCGCGCCCCCGCTTGTCCCGCAAATTCGGCTTGAGCCGACGTCAGCGAGCTGAATACAGCGCGATGATCCGCTCGATCGCGCGGCGACAGACCGCGCAGAATCCCGCGTCATCCCGAGTGAACATGATGCAGTCCTCCTGCGGCCGGAAGTACCCCTTCGCGAAATAGTCCGCGCCCTCGAACGCGCCGACCTTTCCCGAGTACCGGTCCGTGCCGAGGAGCGACGTTTCCCAGGCCTTTTCCTCGGTGAAGAGCGCGTCCATTTCGGATTCAGGCCGGTTCGCGGCGCGGATCGCGCGGCGCCGTTTCTGGATCTCGGCGGAGTGTTTCTCGAACTCGTCTTTTTTCCACGCAGTCGGAACCGGCGTTCCCGGCGTGACGAGGTCCTTCCATTTCAGAGCGTCGGGGTGGTTCGTCACGTTCGGCTCCCACGGCTCCGGCCGCGGGCGCGCCGTGTCGTAGGCGACGTCGGACGTGTAGTACTCGTCGGCAAGCCCCGCAAAGTGGTGGCCGAACTCGTGCACGAAGACATACGGCGACCACAGGCTGTCGGCCGCGACGGTCGAGAAGAGGTTGAAGATCCCGCCGCCGCCATACGTCTTTCCGTTCACGAGGATCTCGATGAACTCGCGATGGAAGGGCGCCCTCCTCGCCTGCCGGCGCGCTCCGGCTCGGGAATGCTCCCCGGCGGTGATACGTTAAACGCGCGCCCGGAACCCGCCTCCGGGTCGCCAAACGCGGGAGAAGAACGTGACCGTCTCCGAAATCAAAGAAACCCGGTTGTCCGAGCAGATCCTGGCCGACTACGGCATCAACGCGGATTACGTGCTGGGGCTTCTCGAGCAGTACCGGAGCGACCCGGGCCTGGTGTCCCCGGACTGGCGCGAATACTTCGAGAGTCTGCCCGTCGCCCACCCGCCCGCGCCGGTCGAAACGAGCCGGGAGGCCGGCCGAAAGCCCGATGAGGGGGCCCTTCCTTCGATCGTCCCTCCGCGCGCGGCGGCGCCCGCGGCGCCCGAAGCCGGGGAACGTCAGCCGATCCGCGGCGCGGCGCTCCAAATCGCCCAGAACATGAAGGCAAGCCTCGAGGTCCCGACGGCGACCTCGCAGCGGCTCGTGTCGATCAAGCTCCTGGAGGAGAACCGGCGTCTTGTCAACGATTCCCGGGCCGTCAACGACCTCGGCAAGGTCTCGTTTACCCACCTGATCGCCTGGGCTGTCGTCCGCGCGCTGTCGGAATTTCCCCGGCTGAACGACTCGTTCGCCGACAACGCGGGTCAGCCGCAGCGCGTTTCGCGAAGCGGCGTGAACCTCGGAATCGCGGTCGACGTGGAACGCCGGGACGGAACACGGTCGCTCCTGGTTCCGAACATCAAAGACGCCGGGACGATGAGCTTCGATCGATTCCTCGCGGCTTCGGAGGACGTGATTGCGAGGGCCCGCGCGGGAAAGCTCGCGATCGAGGATTTCTCCGGCACGACCGCCTCGCTCACGAACCCCGGCCCAATGGGAACGACCGCCTCGGTCGCCCGGCTGATGCCCGGTCAGGGATTGATCGTCGCCACCGGCGCGATCGACTACCCGGCCGGGTTCTCGGCGCTGGCTCCCGCGGCGATCTCGCGCATCGGCGTGAGCAAGGTGATGACGCTGTCCTGCACGTACGACCATCGCATCATCCAGGGCGCGGAATCGGGAGCGTTCCTCGGACGGATCGACGAGCTGCTCCTCGGCAGGCATGGCTTTTACGAAACGATCTTCACCGACCTCGAGATCCCTTACCGACCGCTGCGATGGGCCGTCGACAACAACCCCGCGATCCTCGGCGGGGATTCTTCCGGACTTCGCGAAATGGAGAAACAGGCCCGCGTCCTGGAGCTCATCAACGCGTACCGGGTGCGCGGCCACCTGATCGCCGACATCGACCCTCTCCGGGCGACCCAGGTCCGAAACGTCCCCGAGCTCGACCTGGAAACCTACGGTCTCACGATCTGGGACCTCGACCGGGAGTTCATCACGGGCGGTCTCGGCGGCTCGGAGACGCTTCCGCTGCGAGCCATCCTGGAGATCCTGCGCCGTTCCTATTGCGGCAAAGTCGGAGTGGAGTACCGGTTCATTCAGGACGCCTCGGAAAAGGAGTGGCTGCGCCGGCGGATCGGAGCCGCGCCCGAGCCGCCGCCCGAGAACACGCGAAAGAAAATCCTCTGGAAGCTGCTTTCCGCAGAATCCTTCGAGCGCTTTCTCCACAACCGGTTCCTCGGACAGAAGCGATTCTCGATCGAGGGCAACGAAACCCTCATTCCGCTGCTCGACCAGCTCGTCGAGGGGGCGGCGAGGCGGGGCGTCGAAGAAATCACGATCGGCATGTCGCACCGCGGCCGGCTGAACGTCGTCGCGAACGTCATCGGACATTTCTGCGAGCGGATCTTCGCGAGTTTCGAGGGAATCGTTCATCCGGACTTTCCGGCCGACGAAGGTGACGTGAAGTACCACCGCGGCGCGCGCGGGGTGCGCGCGGTCGAGGGGGGCCGGCGCGTCGCGATCGAGGTCGTTCCGAACCCGTCGCACCTGGAATTCGTCGATCCGGTCGTCGAGGGATTCGTCCGCGCCCGGCAGGATTCCCGGGGCCACGGCCCGGAGGTCTGGAAGCGGCTGCTCGCGGTTCTCATCCACGGAGACGCGGCGTTTGCGGGACAGGGCATCGTGGCGGAGACCTTCAACCTTTCTCAACTCAAGGGCTACCGCACGGGGGGGACGATCCACGTCGTCGTCAACAACCAGATCGGATTCACGACCCTGCCCGATCAGAGCCGCTCATCGCTTTATTCGACCGACATGGCCAAGATCAACCAGGTCCCGATTTTCCACGTCAATGCCGACGATCCCGAGGCCGCGAACCGGGTGCTTCAGATCGCGCTCGATTATCGTCAGGAGTTTCACAAGGACATCGTGATCGACCTCATCGGCTTCCGGCGGCACGGCCACAACGAAGGCGACGAGCCGAGCTACACCCAGCCCCTCATGTACGAGAAGGTCCGCGAACATCCCGGAGTGTTCTCGATTTACGCGAAGAGGCTGGTCCGCGAGGGAGTTCTCACGGACGGCGAGATCGAGGAGCTTCGGGCCGAGCGGCTCCGCCGGTACGAAACGGCGCTGGCCCGGGCAAAAGAGATCGCCGTGAAAGAAAGAGCGGAGGGAGCCGCCTCTCCGGCGCCCGAGGCGCCCTCTTCACCTCCGCCGGAAACCGCCGTGCCGCGGGAAGACCTGGAAAAGATCGGGACCGCCCTGACTCGCGTTCCCGAGGAGTTCCACCTCAACGCCAAGGTCGTGGGCCTGCTCGGACGACGGGCGAGGATCGCGGCGGGGCAGCAGGCGGTCGATTGGGCGGTCGCCGAATCGCTCGCCTTCGGTTCCCTTCTCCAGCAGGGGATCTCGATCCGATTCTCCGGCGAGGACACGACCCGGGGAACGTTCTCCCAGCGGCACATGATCCTGCACGACTCGAAGACCGGCCAAACGTGGACGCCCCTGGCCGCCCTGGCGGAAGCCGCGGCGGCGGGCGGACGGTTCTCGGTTTACGACAGTGCGCTCTCGGAGGCCGGAGTCCTCGGCTTCGAGTACGGGTACAGCGTGGCGGACCCGCACACCCTGACGATCTGGGAAGCGCAGTACGGCGACTTCGTCAACGTCGCGCAAGTGATCGTCGACCAGTTCATCGCTTCCGGAGAGGAAAAATGGGGCCAGAAGAGCCGGCTCGTTTTGCTGCTTCCCCACGGGCAGGAAGGGCAGGGACCGGAACATTCGAGCGCGCGCCCCGAGCGGTTTCTCGAGCTCGCCGTGGGCGAGAACCTCTCCGTATGCCAGCCCACGACGCCGGCCCAGTATTTTCACTTGCTCCGCCGCCAGGGGCGTCAGGAACGGGCACGGCCGCTCGTCGTGCTCACGCCCAAGAGCATGCTTCGACTGGCTCGGTCGTTCTCCCCGCTCGAGGACCTGACGGGAGGAAGGTTTGCTCCCGTGCTTCCCGACGAGAGTCGGCCCGCGGCGAAACGACTCGTCCTCTGCAGCGGGAAGCTCTACTACGACCTGGTCGGGTTCCGAGAAAGCTCCGGGTCCGACAAGGCGAATTCGCCCGTCGCCATCGCGCGCCTGGAGCAGATCGCGCCCCTGAGGGATTCTGAAATCGCAAGGCTCGCGACGCCCGCCCTCGAAGTCGTCGTGTGGGTGCAGGAGGAGCCGGAAAACATGGGCGCGTGGAACTTCCTTCGCCCGCGTCTGGAGAAGATCTTCCCCGGCATCCCGATCGAGGGAGTCGCGCGCCCGGCCAGCGCCAGCCCCGCGACGGGCAGCTTCGAAGTCTTCCGCCGCGAGCAGGACGAGGTCGTCCGAAGGGCGATGGTCTGACGCCCTCATGATCCTCGCTGCGGCGCTCCTGGCGGTCTCCCCGGCGCTCGCGCCGATCCGCGACGCGTACCTCGAGCTCTACTTTCGAACCTTCCCGACGGCTGCGGTCCAGGCGGGACGGCACGACCACGATCGGGAGCTCGAACACCTGACGCCGGAAGTCCTTGGCCGCTGGCTCGCCGAAAACAAACGGACGCGACGATCACTCGCGCCCTGGCTTAAGCCATCCCCCTGGACGACCGAAGACGACCGGCTCGATGCGGAGGCGCTGGCAGCTCAGATCGACCGCGAAGTCCACGATCTGGCGGTTCGCCGGCGGCCGCGGACCGACCCGCTCTACTGGACCGAGATCCTCGGAAACGCCGACGTCTTTCTTCTGATCCGCGACGACCGGCCGGAGGAGGAGAGGCTCGCCGCCGTCCGAGCGAGGACGCTCCTCATCCCGAGACTCGCCGCCGACGCTCGATCCGCCATGGCCCGGACCCCGCGCTCCGAGATCGCGCCCGAGTTGTGCCGCATCGCCTCCGGCCAGGCGCAGGCGGGCGCGGCGTTTTTTCGGGACGGGTTGCCGAAATTCGCGCCGGCGGATGCCGGCCTTCGTCGCGCGGGTCGCCGAGCCGCGGATGTTCTCGATCGCCTCGAGAAGTTTTTCGACCGGCTCGCGCATGAGGCCACCGGGTCTCCCCGGCTCGGGGCCGATTATGCGGCAACCTTCCGGCTCTCCACCGGATGGCCGGACTCTCCGGAGATTGTGCTGGCCGAGGCGGAGCGGGACCTCCTGGCAAAAAAACGGGAAGCCGCGCTCTATGGCCGGTCCGTCTGGGATCAGATCTTCCCCGGAAAGGAAGCGCCGGCCGATGACACCACCCTGCTCCGAAGCCTGTTCGCCCGGGCGGCCGAGGACCGCGCGAAGAGCACCGAAGAGCTCGTCGACGACTACCGCAACCTCGTTTCGCGGCTCGAGACGTTCCTGCGCGAAAAAGACATCATCACCCTCCCCGACCCGCTGACTCTCTGGAGCGGCCCGTCTCCCGGGTTCTTCGTGGGGCAGAGCGTCGGGGGAATCTATGCCGCCGGGCCGTATTCCCCGGACGCAAAGACACTCTGGTTTCTGCCGACTCCGCCGGATTCGGCCACGCCCGGAGAAAAGGACGCCTTCTTCCGGGATTTCAACCACCACTTCAACGTGATGATCACTCCCCACGAGACTCTTCCCGGCCATTACGTTCAGCTCAAGTACGCGGCCCGATCGCCCCACAAGGTCCGCGCGCTCTTCGCCGACCGCCCCTTCGTCGAGGGGTGGGGGACTTTCTGCGAGCGCCTGATCCTGGACCAGGGATGGGGAGGAGCCCTCGACCGGATCGCTCACCTGAAGAAACAGATGGAGAACATCGCCCGCACGATCGCCGACATCCGGGTTCACACGCACGCAATGTCGCGCGACGATCTGATCCGCTTCGCCCGGGAAGACGCGCTGCAGGACGATCAGTTCGCCGGCAACATGTGGATGAGGTCGATTACGAGCGCCCCCCAGCTGACGTTCTATTACCTCGGGTATCGCGAAGTGCGCGGACTCTTCGACGAGGTTCGGGCCGCCCGGGGCGCCGATTTCCGGCTCCGGGAGTTCATGGACGGGATGATGCGTCTGGGTCCTGTTCCCATCCGACATTCCCGGGCTCTTTTGGGTCTGGCGGACGGATCGCGATGAGCGGTTCCTCGATCGGATAACCGGCTTCCACCCAGGCATCGAACCCTCCCGCAAGAGGCCGAACCCTGACGAATCCCTTGTCCATGAGGAGGCGCGCCACACGGGCCGCCGAGGCCTCGTTGGGTCACGTACAGTACAGGACGATCTCGCGGTTCATCGGCAGGTCGGACACCTGCCGGTCGAGGTCTTCGAGAACGATCCGGAGCGCGCCCGGGACGTGGCGGGGATCGCGGAGAAACGAGGCCTTGCTCCGCGCATCGACGATGACGGGGTTGCGTCCCTCGTCGATCAGTCGGCGAACTTCGTGAACCGAGATCCGGGCCATCCGGAGGAACTTGTAGAAACGGCGGCGCTGCCACCATTTCCAGGCGACAAAGAGCGCCAAGGCCGAGGCCGCGGCCACCAGAGCCCAGAAGCCCATCCCCTCGAGAACCTCCGCGACCCGGTCGATCTGCCGGTGAAAAACGTGTCCCGCGAGAATCCCCGAGCCCGCCCAGAGGAGCGACCCTCCGCCGTCGTACAGGAGAAACGACCCGAGTGCGGCCCCGACCGCTCCGGCCAGGGGCGGAGCAACCGTCGAGAAGCCGGGCACGAATTTCGCGAAAAGAAGCGAGCGCAGCCCGTGGCGCTCGAAGAGGGATTCGGTTTGTCGGACGCACGAATCGGGCGAAAGCGAGATCCCGCAAACCGTCTTCAGGATCCGATAGCCGTGTTTCCGCCCGAGAAGAAACCAGGCGGTGTCCGCGATCACGGACGCGGTGATCGCCAGCGCGATCAGGAGAGGACCGGAAAGCCGCCCCTCCGCCGCGAGGGCGCCCGCGGCGATGAGCGTCGGAATTGCGGGAATCGGCAGGCCGATCTGCTCCAGGAAGACGTTCGCAAAAACGAGCAGGAGACCGTACCGGGCGACGTGGAGAAACAACTCGTGCATCGATCGTCGATGCTATACCGACCTCATTGGTCGTCGGGCGGCTCCTCGTCGGGGCGGGGCCGGTCCCGCGGAAACTCCACATGGCCGCACTTCGAACAGCGAAAATAATCTTCCAGGATCGCCCGCTCGCTCAAACGCACGAGTGTCACTTCCCCGCACTTTGAGCATTTCACGGCAATTTTCGGTTCGCTCATCTCACCCCCGAGGCGGAGTTGCCGATAGTCGGTACCCCTCCCAGACTCAACTTGAGCGTTTCAAAGATTATATCCGCAAGAGTCGCGCCAAAAAATGGAAACCGTAAGTAGTTGATTTAAAAAAGAATGAAAATCATCGCCGGGGCCGATTGCCGCTTTTTGTCATCGCTCAGGATCGAGAACTGACAAAATCGAAACTCGAAAACGCTCCGAATTGTTGCGATCACTCGGCCGATCTTTCCCCGCCTCCCTCCCGGGAGAGACGGCCCCTCCGAGCCCCCGACTCCGCGACCGCAAACACGAGGGCGAGCCACGCGAATCCCAGAACCCAACCGCCCAGCACGTCCGTCGGCCAGTGGACTCCGAGGGCAATCCGCGAAAACCCGATCGCAGCGATCGCCGCCAGGCCCGAGGCCAGCGCGCGCGCGGCGCACGGTTTCGAGCGGCAGGAAGCGGCCGCGAGGCCCGCGATCGCGCCGTAAAACACGGCGGACATCGTCGAATGCCCGCTCGGAAACGAGAAGCCGATCGCCCTTGTCAGCGGATCGAAGAGGTCCGGCCTCGCCCGTCGGAAAACCTGCTTGAAGACCTGGACCCAGATCTCGCCTCCCCCGACCGCGAGGAGAAACGCTCGCAGCCGGCGCGGCGCGGGAAGACGAAAAAGGTAAATCGCGACGCCGAGCGTGGCGGCAGTGAGAAACAGCGTGCCCCCGAAGAAAGAAACCGCCTCGAGGGCCCGGATCCCCGCCGCCTGAAACCACGTGTGAACGCGGGTCTCCAGGGTCGTGTCGACGCGGATCGCGAGGGCGAGCCGTCCCTGACTGCGCGCCAGGAGGCAGAACAGGAGCGAGAGCAGGGCGGCGGCAGCAAACAGCGATTCGGCAAGCCTCCATGCTCGCGGGGAGGGTCGGGCCATCGGAGCATTCTACGAAAGTCGCGATGGCAGCACCCTTGCACAACGCCATACCATGAGCCGCAAAGTCTCCTGGCGGGCCATCCTTCTCGTCGTCGGCTTTTTCTTCCTCGGTGCCGCGGGAGCGGTCGTCTGGGACCTTCGCGGCCGCGAAGCCCCCGCCGACCCCACCCTGGGCGAAATCCCCGGCCCCGTGGCCGCGCAGGCCGCCCCCTCACCCGGTCCGGCCCAGCGTTTGACCGCGCCGACCGCGGCGACCCCGGCGACCGAGTCGCCCGCGGAGGCGGCGCGCAGCGCGCCACGAACGCGAAGATCCAAACAGAAATTCGAGCGGGTCGGGATTCCCATGGAATCGCGC
>JBOGJO010000003.1:0-1023 GCA_050747885.1 Thermoanaerobaculia bacterium | reverse complement strand
CCTCCGAGACCGGCGGCGCGGCGAAACGTTTTTCCTCGTCGCGGGCGAGGACGGCGGCCGCCAGCGCCGCTTGCTCCTCGTCCCATTCCCGAGGCCCCGACTCGAGCCGGGCAGCGGAACCCGCGGCAAGCCGGCGATCGAGCCATCCGGTGTCGAAACGGGCTTCGATGAAATCCGGATCCGACGCCAGGTCCCGGAAGAACGGAAGCGACGTTTGGATCCCGAAGACCTCGTACTCGGAGAGGGCTCGGGACAGACGATCGATGGCGAGGCGGCGGTTTTCCGCCGAGACGATCAGCTTTCCGAGCATCGGATCGTAGTCGATGGGCACCGTCGATCCCGCTTCGACGCCGAGATCGTGGCGCACGCCCGGTCCGCCCGGCAGCGCGAGGCGCTCGATCCGCCCCGGCGACGGCGCGAAGTTTCTCTCCGGATCTTCCGCGTAGATGCGGCATTCGATCGCATGGCCGCGCGGCGCGATGGCGTCTCCCGCAAACGACAGACGCTCGCCCATTGCGATTGCGATCATCTCGCGAACGAGATCGACACCCCAGACCTCTTCCGTGACGGGATGCTCGACCTGAAGGCGCGTGTTCATCTCGAGAAAATAGAAGCGCGCGTCGGGGGCGAGCAGGAACTCGACGGTCCCGCAGGAGACGTAACCGACGGCGCGCGCCGCCGCAAGTGCCGCCTCGCACAGCCGGCCGCGCAGCTCAGCACCGACGACCGGCGACGGGCATTCTTCGACGACCTTCTGGTGCCGCCTCTGGAGGGAGCATTCCCTCTCGCCGACCGACGCGGCGCCGCCCGCGGCATCGAACACGACCTGGACCTCGATGTGGCGCGCGCCTTCGATGAGTCTCTCGGCGTACACCGCCGGGTCGTGAAAAAACGCTTCGGCTTCGGAAGAGGCCCGCGCGAAAGCGGGCTCGAGCTCCGATTCGTCTCGGACCACGCGCATTCCCTTGCCGCCACCTCCCGCGGAAGCCTTGATCAGGATCGGAAACCCGTGCTGTTTCGCAA
>JBOGJO010000002.1:0-1040 GCA_050747885.1 Thermoanaerobaculia bacterium | reverse complement strand
TCGGGCGGAAGGATCACGGGACAGTAGGGCCGCTCGGCGAGGGGCTGGAGTAGCGCCCGCTCGTCGCGCGCAAAGCGGACCCGCGGTAGCTCCTTCGTCGTGCCGTGCACCCGCACATTCGCGGTCTCGTCGAGCCAGCGCGCGCACTGGTCGGCGAGATCGGCGTCGCCCAGGAACTCGCGGCCGTAAACCAGATTGCCACGGACGTACCCAACCGGACGCTCCACCTTGCCCTTCGTCTGGGCGCGATAGGGTCGACAGGCGCGAATGCGAAAGCCCCAGTGCGCCGCGAAGCGCAGGAACTCGGGATTCTCGACGAGCTTCCCCCCGACCGTGCGCTGATCTTCGACGATCACGCCCTTCATCTGATCGAAGAGGATCTCGGCCGGGACGCCGCCCCAGGAGGCAAACGCTTCCTCCAGGCCCGCCATCACGACCCGCATCGTCTTCCGGGAATAGAATTTCACCCACAGGAGGCGTGAGTACCCGAGGACCACCATCAGGGCGTACCGCTTCCCCCAGGGAAACCGGAAATCGGCAAAGTCGAGCTGCGCCTGCTGCCCTGGCGGCGTCTCGAAGCGCACGATGGGCTCCGGCTCAGGGCGCGGCCGCACGTGGCGCACGAAGACCTTGAGCTGGGTGAGGCTGCCGAGGTAGCCCGCCGCTTGGCACTCGTCGAAGAGACGGACCGCGGAGAGCTCGGGGTAGGTCTCGAGCCGCGTCGTGATGATCGGCTTGTAGGGCTCGAGCTGTCCGGGTCGCACGACGCGGGTCCGTGGTGCCGGTGGATTCGAAAGATCGCGATCGAGCTGGCCGGTCTCGATCCAGTAATAAACGAGGCGACGACTGACGCCCAGCCGCTCGGCAATCGCCGTCTTCTTCAGGCCCTGGTCCAACAGGTGTCGTAGTAACACGAGAGTATCCCATCCGTACACAGGCGCTCTCCCGAGAGAGGAGAAGCGCAACATGGCAGTTGGGCCAACAGCGGCTCGATCCGAACGGCACGGAGGCGGACGCTGAGGTACGCGACCCCTTCGCTC
>JBOGJO010000001.1:0-11608 GCA_050747885.1 Thermoanaerobaculia bacterium | reverse complement strand
GTCGGCTGGTTGTACCAGCTGCTCCAGGTTTTCCCGCCGTTGACCGAAACGACGGCTCCCTGATCGCTGGCGGTGACGAGGTGGTCGGGATGCCTCGGATTGATCCAGAGAAAATGGTAATCGTCGCCTCCGGGCGATCCCTTGAAGGCCATGAACGTCTTGCCCCCGTCGGTCGAGCGGCGGATCGATTGCCCCGTCATGTACACCGTGTCGCGATCGCGCGGATCCGCCGTGACGCGGCCGAAGTAATCGCTGCCCACCCATTTCTCGCGATTCACCGCCGTCCAGGAGGCCCCGCCGTCGTCGGAGCGATACAGCCCGGTCTGGGTCTCGACCGCGCTGGTGAGTCCGGCGTTTCCGCCAAACGGCCGCGCGTCCACGGCCGCGTAGACCCGACCCCCGGGCGCGACGGCGACGCCGATCCGGCCGAGCCGGGCGCCGTCTGGCCAGCCTCCGCCGGTGATCCGCTTCCAGGTCCTTCCGCCGTCGCCCGACTTGTAGAGGCCGCTGCCGGGTCCCGCGTTGGGCTGGAAGTACGAGAGCCAGGGAAAATTGCGGGCCTGCCACATCGCCGCATAGACGACGGAAGGGTCCCCGGGATCCGCCGCGAGGTCGACCGCCCCCGTGTTTTCATCGACGAAGAGCGTCTTGCCCCACGTCTTTCCCCCGTCCTCGGTCCGAAAGACCCCTCGCTCCGCGTTCGGACCGAAAATGTGGCCCAATCCGGCCACGAGCACGACGTCCGGATTTTTCGGATCGACGACGACGCGCCCGATCGCGCGCGTTGCGGAGAGTCCCAGCCGGCGCCACGTGCGGCCGCCGTCGTCGGACCGAAAGAGACCGTCGCCGGAAGCCATGTCGTAGCGCGTCTCGACCTGCCCGGTCCCGGCATACACGATTCGGGGATTCGAAGGAGCGATGGCGATCGCATCGACGCTGGCGGCGGTTTCGTTCTGGAAGAGGGGCTCCCAGGTCCGTCCCGCGTCGTCGGTCCTCCAGACGCCGCCCACTGCCGCCCCGAAATAGAAGACGTCGGGCTGGTCCGGGATCCCCTCGGCGCACGTGGCCCACCCGGCTCGAAACGGGCCGATGTTTCGCCAGCGCAAATCCGAATAACTCTCCGGCCGAATCGGCTGGGCGAACGCCGCAAGCGCGCCTCCGACGCAAAGGCACACGGTTGCAATCCCGACAAAACGTTTCATTTCGAGCTCCTCTTGTTGCCGTAGATCCGACTTATTCGACGATGCTGAAAATTTCCCGGTGGCCCGATTCGATGAGAGGGACGATTTTCGCGTACGCGTCTTTCCACGCGGCGTCGGCCATGATCGCTGCCTGCCCGCGTTCGAGATCGCTGAGCGACGGAAACGAGAGCTCGAGGACCATCGTGTAGAACGGGCCGGTCACGTCGGTCAAGACCCGCGTCTCCTTCGCCTGCCCGATCCGCTTGTTGATGGCCAGCATTGTGGTCATGGCCTCTTTCGCTTCCCTGGCTTTTCCGAACTTCAACTGGAAGACGTTTCGCACGACGATCATGTTTGACCTCCGGGCGCCATTCTATCCGCGTCGCCGCTTCCCGCTTCAACGCGCGACCTCGCCCCTGTTCTCCTCTCCGTTCTCGGCCTCTTCCTTCAAGAGCTCCCACAAGGCCTCGACGTGCTCGCGTTCGGTCGTCAGAGCCCCGATCGAAACCCGAACCATCCATCGGCCGTCCAGGATCGCCGCCGTGAGGTAGGCGCGTCCGGAACGGTTGATCCGCTCCACCCAGGAAAGCGTGTGGCCATCGAGCGCTTCGCCCTCCAGGCCCGGCGGTTCGTGGCGCAGGCACAGGGTCTGGAGCGTCACCGGCGCGAGGACGCGCCAGGACGAACGTTCCCGAACGCGGGCCTCGAGCCATCGCGCGTTCTCGACATCGCGGCGGAGCCGGCGCCGCAGCCCTTCGACTCCCTCGGAGCGGATCAGAAACCACAGTTTCAGCGCGCGAAAACGCCGCCCGAGCGGGATTCCCCAGTCGCGGTAATTCCTTGGAGGCTCGTTCCTGGCGCGCTCGTCCGTGGAATTTCGCAGGTAGCTCGGATTCGTGCTCATCACCCGCACGAGGTGCTGCGGATCGCGGACGTAGTAGACCGAGCAGTCGCACGCCGCTCCCAGCCACTTGTGAGGATTGACGACGAGCGAATCGGCCGATTCGACGCCGTCCCAGAGCCGGCGAAACTCCGGAAGGATCATGGCCGAGCCCGCCATCGCCGCATCCACGTGAAGCCAGAGACCATTCTCGCGGGCGATCGCGGCGATCTCCGCGATCGGGTCAAACGCCGTCGTCGCCGTCGTCCCTGCGGTCGCGACGACCGCGCACGGGCGGATACCGGCGGCAAGATCTGCCCGAACGGCTGCGGCCAGCGCATCCGGCCACATCGCGTACTCGTGATCGACCTCGACCTTCCGAAGGTTCTCGCGGCCGAAGCCCGAGAGAAGCGCCGCCTTTTCGACCGAGCTGTGGCTCTGATCGGAGCAATACACCGCGAGCGGCGCTTCGCCGGCCAGGCCGCCGCGCGCGAGGGAGTAGTTCGTCGTCTTCTCCCGGGCGCACAGGAGCGCCTGAAGAGTGGCGGTTGATGCCGTGTCGGCAATGACGCCGCTCCAGGACTTCGAAAGCCCGCTCATCTCGCGCAGCCAGTCGGTCACGACCTCTTCGACTTCCGTCAGAGCCGGATTCGCCTGCCAGGAAAGGCCAACGCCGCCCACTCCGGTCGAGACGAGGTCGCCGAGCACGGCGGACAGATCGTTGTTGGAAGGGAAAAACGCGAAGAAATTCGGATGCTGCCAGTTCGTCAGCGCCGGAAAGACGAGCCGGTCGAGATCGTCGATCACATCGCCGAAAGGGTCCGGATTTTCGGGTGCCGAAACGGGAAGGTTCGCGCGAAGCTCGCCGGGCTCGAGCTTCGGGAGGACGGGCCGCTCGGCAACGCGGGCGCGGTAGTCGGCGATGCGATCGATCAAGACATGGCCGTGGCGGCGAAATTCTTCGGGGGTCATTTCGAGCCTCCGCGGGCTTTTTACCACGCGGGCGGGCTGCCTCACCCGGCCTGCGGCCACCGCCTCGCGAGAGCGCGTTAGAATGCCACGCGATGCCGACATCCGAATTCACGCTCGATTTCGACCGGCAGCGCCGTCTGGGATTTCCGGAAGTCGTCCTCGCCAGCGGAAAACTCACGAGCCAGATTTCGGCGATTTGCCGGCAGCTCGCGCGGGAGCACGACGTGCTGGTGACCCGGCTCGGCCTCGAGCAGTGGGAAGAGGTTTCGCGCGAGCCGCTGCCCGGCCACGCCGAATACGACGAGCGGTCCCGGACCCTGATTCTCCGAGTCGGCAAGCCGAACCGACAGATCTCCGGTGAAGTTTCGATCGTGACCGCCGGAACGGCGGACATCCGCGTCGCCGAGGAAGCGCGCCGCACCCTCGACTACATGGGAGTCCGCTCCCGCATCATCGCCGATGTCGGCGTGGCGGGAGTCGTGCGTTTGCTTTCGAATCTCGAAGAGATCGAAAAGGCAGACATCGTCATCGCGGTGGCGGGAATGGAAGGGGCGATCTTTTCCGTCGTCGGAGGGCTCGTCGGCCGGCCGATCATCTGCGTTCCGACCTCCGTCGGCTACGGCGCGAATTTCGAAGGTCTCGCGTCCCTTCTGTCGGCCCTCAATTCCTGCGCGAACGGCGTGACGGCCGTCAATATCGACTCGGGGTACGGCGCCGCGATGGCGGCGTACCGAATCCTTTCGAAAGGACCCAAAACATGGCAAAACCCCAGCGAAAGCGCCGCGTCGGCAAAACGGCCGAGGAGTACGTCCACAGCGCGGCGGTCGGCGTCGACCGGCGCAAGAAGAAGGCGCTCCTAGGGCGCGCGACCACCCCTGTCAAAATCGAGAAAGACACAACGGTCGCCGAGCTCCTCGACCAGTACCGCGACATCTCGTTCCAGGCGCGCGCTCTCGGCCGCTGCGGCCAGGTCTTCGAGAAGGCCCTGCGCGACAAGGATCGCCCCACGATCTTTCTGGGGCTCGCGGGCTCCCTGATCGCGGCGGGAATGCGCCAGGTGATCGTCGATCTCGTCGAGAACAACATGGTGGACGTCATCGTCTCGACCGGCGCGATCATTTCCCAGGACTACTACCAGGTGCGGGGCGGGCGCCATTATCACGGCACGCCCGACATCGACGACCGGATGCTGCGCGACCTGTACATCGACCGGCTGTACGACACTTTCATCGACGAGGAGAAATACTGGGAGACCGACATGGCCGTCTCCCATTTCGCCGACCGGCTCACGGGCACGTCGCTGTCTTCGAGGGCGTTCCTTCGGCTTCTCGCGGAAACGGCCCGGCACGACGACGGCTCGATCCTCGGCGCCTGCGCACGAAAAAACGTCCCGCTTTTCGTGCCCGCGCTCAACGACTCGTCGATCGGCATCGGACTGACCGAGCACTACCACCGGGCTCGCCAACGGGGCAAGACGCCGTTCCAGATCTCGTCGATTCGAGACAACTACGAGCTCACCCAGATCGTCGTGAAGTCGAAATGCACGGCGGCGCTCTACATCTCCGGCGGCGTCCCGAAGAACTACATCAACGATTCGATCGTCATGAGCTACATCTTCGGGCTCGACACGGGCGGCCACCGCTACGCCCTGCAGGTCACGACCGACGCGCCGCACTGGGGAGGCCTCGGAGGATCGACGCTCTCGGAAGCAACGTCGTGGGGGAAAGTGTCCAAGACCGCGACGCACGAAATGGCGTTCGTCGAAACGTCCGTCGCGCTGCCGATGCTCTACGCGTACGCGCTCCAGAAGAACGCGCACAAGGGCCGCAAGCGCCTGAAATACGTCTGGAAGGACGACGTGCTGGAGAGCCTGACGGCGAAGTGAGACCAACCGTTCATCCCCAAATGACACCAGCGTTAAGACTGGCCCTGATGCTGGTATAATCCCAGGCATGAAAAGCGCCCAGAAGGTGACCGTCGAGGTTCCGCGCGATCTTCTCGCCCGGGCGCGAAAAGCGACAGGGCGGGGACCGACGGCGACGATCCGCGAGGGCCTCGAGCTCGTCGCCGCAAGCGCGGCCTACGAGGGAATCCGCCGCCTGCGAGGCCATGTGAAGCTCGCGATCGATCTTCGACGACTGCGCGAGGACCTCGACTGATCGCCCCGGACTCCAGCACGATCATTGCCTACCTCGCCGGCGAAGCGGGAACAGACGTCGCGGCGCTCGATCGGGCGCTGGCCGACGGGATCGTCGGGCTTCCGCCTGTCGTTCTGACCGAGATCCTGAGCGACGGAAAATTGCCTTCCCGTCTTGGGGCCTATTTGCGCGAGATCCCCCTGCTAGCGATATCGGACGGCTACTGGGAACGCGCGGGGGATCTCCGCCGAAAGGTCCTCGCTTCGGCGCGAAAGGCTCGCCTCGCGGACACGTTGATCGCCCAGAGCTGTATCGATCACGAAGCGCCGCTCATCACACGCGATCGGGATTTCAGGGCGTTTGCGCGGGTTTCGCCGCTGAAGCTCCTGCCTTCGAAATAACAGCCTTCTTCAACAGCGCGATCTGGCCGCCATGGTACAGCCCGTGCTGGATCGTGCCGTGCAGCATGACATAAACCGAATACGTCTTGTCCGGCACCCGGTCGGCGAGCCGGTTCTCCGGCCATGCCGAAATCGTGGCTTCGAGCTCCCGATGCGCGCGCTCCAGAGCTTCGCGCGCGGCCGACCACGCTTTCTCGCCCACGTCAACGACGGCCGGAAAATTCTCCGATTCGGAAGGATCGCGGCCGTGCCATTCCTTCAGGCGCGAAGTCACCGTCCTGTAGTCGGTCGTGATGTGACCCACGAGCTCCCAGATCGAGTGCGCGCCGGAAATCGGCCTGGCGGCGGCAGTCCGAGCATCGACCCCCTCGAGGAGCTCCGACAACGCCGGGCCGTGCCATGCGTCGCCGGCCCAGGAGCGGTGGAGTTGGTCGACGATTCGCTCGATTTCCGTCATGAACTCTTAAGTATACGCAACTCGACGCGGCTCTTCGGTCGGTGACCGCGGAGCTTGGGGCGCCGAGCGGGTGGCGCGGGGCGAGACTCCCTTTTGCCGCTCGCGACGCGGGTGTAGCAAAGTCCGACGGCTCGCGGCGAGCGGAAAAGAGGAGCGAGCCCCGCGACAGGACCCGCCCGCCGGGTACCTCCGCGCACCGCCGCGGGTTCATTCCGGATCCGAGTCCCTTTATCTCAGGTTCGCAACCTCTCGCCGGCGGAAGCACCCCACGAGATGGTCATTGACCATCCCCGTCGCCTGCATGTGCGCGTAGACGATCGTCGGGCCGACGAACTTGAATCCGCGTTCGCGCAGGTCTTTCGACAAAGTCCGCGAAAGCTCCGTTTCCGCCGGTAAGGCGCCGGAGCCTGCGCAACGGTTCTGAATCGGCTTGCCGCCCGTGAAACCCCAGATGAATCGGGAGAACGAGCCGTGCTCTTTTTGAACCGCAAGGAACGCGCGGGCGTTCGTGACGGCTGCCGCGACCTTTGCCCGGTTGCGCACGATGCCCTCGTCGTTCATCAGCCGCTTTTCTCGCGCTCGCCGTAGCGCGCGATTTTTTTCGGGTCGAACCCGGAAAACGCCCGGCGGAACGCTTCGCGCTTGCGAAGAATCGTGATCCAGGAAAGGCCCGCCTGGAATCCTTCCAGGATCAGGAACTCGAACAGGATCCGGTCGTCACGAACGGGCACGCCCCATTCCCTGTCGTGATACTCGACGTACAGGGGATCGTCGCCGGCCCACCCGCAGCGCGTCTTTTCGCTTTTTGCCTTCATCTGCGGCGAAAGGATATCCGAATGAACTACGATCCCGACATGGAATCGCCGAAGCTCGAAGAACACGCGATCGGGGATCGCGTCCGGGTGTGGACGCTCGGGGGCGACCAGATCACCTCGAGCTACGGCGCCAACTGCGTCGGAATCCTGGGCGACGACGGCGTCCTCCTCGTCGACCCGCTGATCGCGCCGGCGCACGCGAAGCTCGTCGAAGCCGCCCTGCGAAAACAGACCGACGCTCCCGTTCGCTTCGTCCTTTTGACGCATCACCACACCGATCATGCCCTGGGGTCATCCTGGTTCGCGCGTCAGGGCGCGGCCGTGATCGCTCACGAAGCCTGTCGCCGCGGCATGGAGCAGCATCATCCCGCCCTTCTCGCGCAGCGCCGGAAGGATCCCGAGCTTGCGAAGCTCTTCAGCGATGCCGAAACGATCCTTCCGACGATCACGTTTCCCGCGACGCTCACGCTCGACCTCGGCGGCGTCGAGGCCCGCATCTTGCACCCCGGCCACGGTCACACACCGGGAGACGCCGTTCTTTTTCTTCCCGGAGAGTCTGTCGCCGTGTGCGGCGATCTCGTGTCCAGCGGCTATCACGTCAACTTCGAGGACGCTTCTCTCCCCGGAGCCACGGCGGGTCTGGAGTTCCTCGCCTCCCTCGGCGCGGAAACGTACGTCCCGGGCCACGGACGGGCTTCCGGGAAAACGATTCTCGAGGATCAGAAGTGGTACCACGCGGCGATCGACGAAGCCGTTCGCGAGGGGGACGCGGGCGGGCGCGATCTGGCCGAGACGACCGGAGTCTTGAAGAAGCTCTTTCCGGGTTTTCTTCTGGAAATGGTGCTGCCGGAAACCGTCGCCCGGCTGTCCCCCCGTCGAACCCTGTACTCCTGAACGAAGGAAACGTCTTCGCGATGACCTCGAAGCTTCGGAGCTATCCGGCGGCGAGCTTCTCGCGCTCCCTCTTCAGCTGATCTCGCGCCGATTCGAGCGCTTTCCGCCGGTCGGGATTCGCGGTCTTTGAAAGCTGTTCGGCGATCCGCGCGAGCGAGAGCTCGACGGCGTGGATTTTCGTGCGCCGCGCGGCTTCTCCCGCCGTCGGCTTCGGCGCACGGTCTCTCGGGCGCGCCTCGTCTTTCGCCGCTTCCTTTTCAGCGGCAAGGTCCTCTTCGCTCCGGCCCCATCCCCGCGCCAACGGGACGCTAGCCTCCCGAGCCGGGCGTCTTCGTTCGCGAACCGTTGCAGAAGCTGAAGCGCGTCTTCTCGTTGGCTTCGGTCCCGCAGTCCGCGCACGATTCCGAACCGTCCCGGACAATCCAGCGGTGAAGGCGGGCGCTTCCGGCGCCGGGCATTTTTGGAGCCGGTCTTTCCTGCGGCATGGTCACCCCGTCATTTCCAGCAGATCACTTCAACAAGACCGCGGCTTCGGCGATTCCTTTCGCTTCCCGCTCGAGAACGCCCGCGACCAGGGGAATTTGCCGCTCCGCGAGCTTCCAATTCTTCTGCTCGATCGCCTCGCGCACGGCCGGCAGCGTCTTGACCCCGTACCCGGTGTAGAACCCCGGAGCATAAATCTCATTCCTGAACCAGGCTCTGCCCGGAAGTCCGTCCTCGGACAGGAGAAGCCGCTCGAGATGGAAAATCCGGTCGTTCGCGGCGGCGGCGCCCTTCGCAGTGGAGTGCCGGAAGGCGTCGTCGAAGTCGCGCGCCGCTTTCGCGAGAGAAAGGCAGGCCCGCTCCAGGGGAGCAAAGTCGATCTCGGGAGGGACCGGCTCACTCTTCGGGAGAACGGTCGGATGCCGCGGATCCTCGACCGCCGCGAAGGTTCCTTCCTCGACCTCTCGGTTGTGTTCGAGAGTCTCGTGACGAACCGTCTCGAGACCCCGCTTGATCTCGGCCGCGTATTTCGAGACCGCGTCCGAAAAATCGAGATATTCGAAAGGAAGGAGGTCCGCCGAGGCCAGCCGCATGACCGCGATGCCGCCCGCTTCGGCAAGCGCCCTGCCGTAGGAGAAGTCCGTGTCGGAAAAATGCGTGTACCAGTAAAAATCGTCGTAGATCGAGTGATACACGCCGTCGCTGCCGCCCTCGCCGCCGAAGCGAAGATCCGCCGACGCGATCCCGAGGTGGTCGAGAAAAACGGTGTAGTCCGAGCCGGAACCGAGCGGCTGCACCGGGGTGTCGCCGCGGGCGCGGACCTTCGCCGGATCCGATTTTTCTTCGCCTTCCGGCGGAGAACCCTCATCGCGGGCCTTCCGGTCCGCGTTCCAGACGTCATGCGCGCGGAGACGGCTCGCGATCGAGATTTTCGTCTCGGGATCGTCGATCGAGCCGGCGACGCCGTCGAGGAATCGCTGCAGCGTCTGCGAGGCGGATGCCTGCCAGAAACCGCGGCCGCTGTTGTCGGTGTTGATGTAGGCCACCGCCTTTTGCGACAGCTCGGCCGCATGAGTCTCGGCCCACTCCGTGGAGCCGAGGAGCCCCGGCTCTTCGCCGTCCCAGGCGCAATAGACAATCGTTCGCTTCGGCCGCCAACCGCGCTTGGACAGCTCGCCCAGTCGCCGCGCCTCTTCGAGCATGGCCGAAAGGCCGGAGACCGGATCGTCCGCGCCGTTGACCCACGCGTCGTGGTGATTTCCGCGGAGGATCCACTGGTCGGGAAACGCCGACCCTCGGAGTTTCGCGACGACGTCGCGAATCGGGCGCAGCTCCCAGTTGAACTTCGCGAGGAGGTGGACTTTGGAGGCGCCGGGACCGATGTGGTACGAGAACGGCAGCGCCCCGCGCCAGCCCTCCGGCGCCATCGGGCCTCCGAGGTGCCGCATCAGGGGCTCGGCGTCCGCGGCCGAAAGCGGAAGGGTGGGAATCTTCGTCAGCGTCTTCGCCTCGCTCAACGGAAGGCGGGGCGCCCCCGGAGTCGATCCCGTGCCGGGCGTTTCCGGGTCGCCGGGATAGAGAGGCATGTCCGCGACGCTGCCCCGCTGGACCCCGTCACGCGGGCGGTACGCGCCCTCCGGATACGGGTCGCCCTCGAAGTAGCCGTCCCCGCGCGGATCGGAGTAGATGAGACAGCCGATCGCGCCGTGCTCGGCCGCGACCTTCGGTTTGATCCCGCGCCACGACCCGCCGTAGCGGGCAATCACGATCTTTCCTTCGACGGAAACTCCGAGCCGCGCAAGCTCGTCGTAGTCGCGCGGGATCCCGTAATTGACGTAGACGAGGGGCGCCGTGACGTCCCCGTCGATCGAGTAGGCGTTGTAGGTGGGCAGCTGCTCGGCTTTCTGGCCGGAGGTCGGGTCCCGGGGAATCTCCGGTTCTTCGAGCTTCGCGGTGAAGGGCACGGGCTCCACGAGCTCAACCTTGCGTTCCTTCGGGGTCGGGAAGAGGACCTCGAAGGTTTCCAGGTGGGCATCCCAGCCCCACTCGCGGAAGCGTTCGAGCATCCACTCGGCATTGCGGCGGCCCTGCTCCGAACCGACGTGGTGAGGCCGGGCGGAGAGGGTCTCCATGTTCGAGCGAATCCTCGACGGCTCGATGCCCGAGCGAAACTCCCTCTCCCATTTTTCCTGTTCCCCGGCGGACGCCGGAAAGAATCCGCGCGGCGCGGGGATCGGAGGCGAGCCGGTCGATCCGCCCGGCGAAGGCGGCGGTGCGGCCGCCAGGTTGAGCATTGCCGCGATCACGAGCCCGAGCCATTTCCGCTGAATCATGAAGCCGCCTCCTTCTTTCGCGAGCGCAAGACCTCAAGCATACGGGAATCTCCGGCAGGCATGCTATCTTCCCCGCCTCATGCTGCGCGCGGGAATCGTCGGGCTGCCCAACGTCGGAAAATCGACGCTCTTCAACGCCCTCACGCGCACGCGAAAGGCCGAGGCCGCGAACTACCCCTTTTGCACCATCGAGCCCAACGTCGGCATCGTGACCGTCCCCGACGACCGGCTCGAGCCTCTCGCGAAGATCGCGAAGACCTCCGTCATCATTCCTGCCACCGTCGAGTTCGTGGACATCGCCGGCCTCGTCGCGGGCGCGTCGAAAGGCGAGGGGCTCGGCAACAAGTTCCTGTCGCACATCCGCGAAGTGGACGCGATCGTCGAGGTTGTGAGGTGTTTCGAGGACAAGGACATCGTCCACGTCGCCGAGAAGCTCGAACCCGTCGCCGACATCGAGACCATCACGACGGAGCTCGTTCTCGCGGACCTCGAGACGGTGGCGAAAGCCCTGGAAAAGGCCGAGCGCCTCGCAAAAGGACAGAACAAGGAGGCAAAGGCGGAAGCCGAGCTCTGCCGGAAGCTTTCCGCGCACCTCGATGCCGGCCGCCCCGCGTCGGTCTTTCCGTTCTCGGACGAGGAGCGCGACATCGCGCGCAGGCTCTTCCTGCTTTCGATCAAGCCGACGCTGTTCGCCTGCAACGTCGCGGAGAAAGACCTCTCGAACGCGGGGCAGAACCCGCTTGTCCGCACGGTCCGCGACTTCTGCGAGGCGCACACGAGCTCCGAGGCCGTCGTCATCTCCGCACAGATCGAATCCGAGCTCGCGGAGCTTCCTTCCGCCGAAGCCGTGGATTATCTCAAGTCTCTCGGCGTGGAAGAGTCGGGGGTCGGACAGCTGATCCGCGCTGCCTATCACCTGCTCGGCCTGCGCACGTTCCTCACGGCCGGCGAAAAGGAAGTGCGCGCGTGGACGATCCACGCGGGTGACACCGCGCCGAAGGCCGCCGGCGTCATCCACTCCGACTTCGAGCGCGGGTTCATCAAGGCCGAGACC